>CAYWBU010000073.1:7919-12014 GCA_964456565.1 uncultured Bacteriovoracaceae bacterium
GCGCTCAATGTGAACGTCGGCCCAGTTCGGCTCCGGCCGCTTCACGGAATTTGTCCATCATGTCGAAGGCCGACTCGTTGCAGTAGAAGAAGAGACTCTGGAAACGAGCCCCGCCGCCGGCTTCGAAATGTTTTATACCGGCCTCGACACTGGCCTCCAGGGCGGGCAGGAAGTCTGCGGTTGCCACCCGGGCCCCGTAACAGGACTGAAAGCCGTCTCTGAAGGATGTGTCCATAAACCTTATTTTTTTCATACTGTTCTCCTTCCTTGGTGTGCGCCTGGAGAGGTTATATTTATGCCCTGCAGGCCGGCGGTTGTCAGCCGCTCAAAGAGTCTTCTTCATAGGCCGCGATGGCGGATGCTATGACCGGTAGGGGGAGTTCCATTGTTTTGGATTTTTTAGCAAAGCGTTTGGCCGCGCGGGCCTTTTTCTCATCTTCGATCTGCTTGAGTTCGGCCGCGGTGATATTCCGGGTCAGAAATGAAACCAGTTGAATTGTCAGGATCATCAGCACGAGGAAGATGAATACCGTGACCATACCAGCAATCATAAGAGTGAAGCCTTCGTAAATCATAATTCCTCATCAAACAATTTTTGGGTCTCTATAACGTATAACCGGGCAGGAATCCACACCAATCTGCGGGGTTTTTCTGTGTTGAATAAAAAAATAATAAAAACGGTAACTCACTCCTGTCTGTGGGCATGCGGGTGCGGTGAATTTTTATCCCCCGGTTTAATTCGGGGCCGGCGGACATTATTATATATTGATCAATCAAACATGGAGGTTGGCTATGAATACGGACTTCACGCTTGAAAAAGTTGACATTGAAGATGTTGACCATGAAGAGGTTAATAATGAGCTTAAAAATGATCCGCATCCGGACTGGGAGGCCTATGAGCTGCGCCTGATGGATCTGACAGGGTGCTGCGAGGCCGGGGCGCCCCTGTTTGTTTTGTTCAATAAGACCAAACACAAGGCCCGGATCTGTGGGGGGATAAACTGCGAATGGATGAACTGTTCCCAACCCGAGACCTGCGTAGATCACTATCTGCGCAACAAGTAAGCCTGAAGTTGAAAAAATTTAGCGGCAGATATTGGCAACTGTCGGTGTCGCCTTATCATTAAACTATCGCTACAAGTTCTCCTCAGGGCCTCAGATATCCCCATGTATCTGAGGCTCATTTATTTTGTACTTATATTTTGTCGATCAGGGCTTTTATGGAACCGCTCTTCAAGCGTATTCAGACTGTCAGGCTGGAACTCAATATGGCCCAGGCCGATTTCGGGGCCGAGCTGGGAGTCACCCGTTCCCGTTATGCCGCCATTGAACGGGGTGAATTTGTGCCCGGCGAAGAGTTTTTAAAGAGTCTTGAAGAGCGTTTCGGTGTTAATCTTGAGTGGCTGCGCACCGGCAAGGGTGTGATTTTTGAAGGCGATGCCCAAAAACTTAAGGATGAATATGCCGTTCCGGTTGTCAATACCGGCTCTGACGAAAAAACCAGGGAAGTGATCTGTTTCCCGGGCCTGCCGGAAAAATTGCGGGCCTTGCGCATCAAGGATGAAAGCATGTTTCCGTTGCTGCGCTGTGGCGATTATGTTGTCTTCAAGGATGCCGGGGAGATCCGGGATGAACCGGCGGTAATCCGCACCAACTGGGACCAGTTGATCGTCCGGCGCCTGGGCTGCAGGAACTCCAGGACCTACCTGATTCCCGAGAATGATGAATATGACACACTGGAAATGCAGGCCGATGTTCATGAAGTGATCGGACGGGTGTTGGGGGTTGTGAGGCTGCTCAGGCTGGACTAGCGAAGGCTGTGGCCGATTGTGCGCGAGTATTCAAGCAGGACCGGACCGCGGTTGTTCAGAAATATGATTTTGTCGCCATGGCTGCGGATATAAGTCGTGAGCTCCCATTTTTCAAGGTCATTTCTGATATTGGCGGTGTTTTCGATATATTCCCAGGTAATCTTGACAAAATGTCTGCCCGATGGGCCGTGGATGCGGAAGGTCTGGGCGCCAAGATTTTCATCCGGCTTATTGTCAATGGCCGCCTCGGGAAAATTTTCAAGGAAATATTTCGTAATCGCCTGCAGCTTTGTCCTGTCAATGGTCATGTGAAATATATAAGGCTGTTACCGGCGGGGGCAAGTGTCAGATAGGGCTTGAAGTCGACGGTTGAACTCGGATATTAAGTTGCTCTGAAATGAGGTGAAAATATGTTTTCAAAGATTGAAAAAATTGTTGAATGGCTGCTGTGGCAGAGCCGGTTTATGATCATCATTGCTGTTATTGCGGCGATCATATCGGCTCTGGTGATGGTATTGATCGGGACCTGGGATGTTATTCTCGTACTGAGGGGTATGTTCGCCGGATTGGGCGATCCGCACCATTTCGAGGTTTTTCATATGGAGGCCCTGACCAATATCGTCAGTTCGATTGATGCCTACCTGATTGCCACGGTGCTGCTCATCTTCGGCATCGGGCTGTATGAGCTGTTCATCAGTAAGATCGATCTTGCCGAGCAGGATACGCGTTCTTCCCGTATTCTGATAATCCACGACCTTGATCAGCTCAAGGAGAAGATCGCCAAGGTTATCATAATGGTCCTGATCGTCACTTTTTTCAAACATGCCCTGGCAATTGAGTATAATGATGTGGTCAGCCTGGTCTATCTGAGCATAGGTATCTTTCTGATAGCCCTGTCGGTTTTTTTCATGCACAACGGTCACAAGGTGGCCGGGAAGGAACCGGTGGAGATCGAATGGAACGGTCTGGATGAAAAATAATAAAACAGCCTTGCATGCAGAAGCACGTATCGGCCTGCGCAGTCCGCGACGCCTGGCCCGCAAATATATGAAACGGCTGCTCTGGCCTGTAGCGGCCCGCCTTACTCCGCTGGTGCTGTGGGGCTTCCGGCAGATGAGCCGGGAGAGCCTGCACCGCTTTGCGGATGGGGTCGCCGGGTTATGGTTCCGGCTCTCTCCGGCTTCCCGCACTCTGGGAATAGGAAACCTTGATCTCGTATACGGTGATGAGCTTTCCAGCGAACGCAAGGCGGAGATCTTCAAACAATCTATTGCCGGCATAATCAAGAGCATGCTGGATACTTTTTATTTCTCCTATCATCCCGATGCGCTTGCGGAACTGGTGATTATTGACAGCCGGACCGAAAAACATCTGCAACAGCTCAACGGCCGGGGGGCCGTAATCCTGATGGCCCATCTGGGAAACTGGGAATTATTGATGGCCGTCCTCAGAAAATATGGAATGGTCAGTGTAGTTGCCCGCGGGCAGAAACAGTTTGATGATTTTGTGGTGAACTGCCGGGCGCGCTATGGGGTCACCACCCTGCATGACAATTCCTCGGAGAGCCAGCTGATTACCGCCAGACTGGCTGCCGGAGAGATGGTCACTACCGTGCTGGACCGCAACGTCAGTCATGCCAAGGGAGTAATAGCGCTCTTCATGGGAAAGCCGGCCTTTACCCCATATTTCCCGGTCAATCTGGCTGACTATGGTAAGGCCCCGGTACTGCCGGCTTTTCTGATTCCCGAAGGCATGCTCTATCGGCTCATTGTAGATGAACCTATTGATGTTGAGGTGAAAGGCGACCGGATAGATGCCTATATTCAATATTCCCAAGAGTTTGTTGATGTAATTGGTAAATATGTGAGGAAATATCCCCAACACTGGTTCTGGGGCCACAAGCGCTGGCACCGCCCCAAGGGAGAGGTCAGGGGCGGGCTGGAACTCTGGCAGCAGGCTCAATGATGGCAGGCGATCATGACAGAAGAGAGCCGGACGATATTGTAGGCGGGGCGCTGCATATCCTGGGAGCCTCGCTGATGTTTTCGATCATGGGGGCGCTGGTGAAGGTCCTCTCGGGTGAATTGTCCAATACCATGGTGGTGTTCTGCCGCAATCTGTTTGCCCTGCTGATTATTGTGCCGCTGATCCGGCACAGCGCCAACCTGACAGTCAGGACTTCCAGGCTTCATTTGCATCTGCTGCGGGCTGCGGCCGGCCTGAGTGCCATGTACTGTTATTTTTATGCCCTGGCGCACATGAAACTGGCCGAGGCCGTGCTGTT
>CAYWBU010000074.1:0-575 GCA_964456565.1 uncultured Bacteriovoracaceae bacterium
GGTTAAGATGTCGTGATGTCCCATTGTTGCCGGGAAAGATTGGCCGTAAAATATGGAGTGGATTTAAATCGACGAGCGGGGTTGTAAATGAAAAAGGGTCAGATGGTATCACCTGACCCTTTGATATTTTTGGAGGCGGCACCCGGATTTGAACCGGGGAGTAAAGGTTTTGCAGACCTCTGCCTTACCACTTGGCCATGCCGCCATTTACGAGACATTCCTATACCTAGGAGAGGGGTTTAAAGTCAACCCGGAAAATTATTGAGCATGGTTTCACGCTCCTGCCGGATGAACTCTTTAAAGTCGCCGCCGCTCTTCTGCAGGCGGCGCATGTTGGAACGCCTTGTCCAGCGGCTGTTGAGCCAGAACCACTGCTCGGGGTTGGCGCGCACCACACCCTCGAGCCACAGCTGCATGGCATCGCTCAGGCGCTGCACCGCGCCGGACTTGTAATAATAGCGGTAGCTCTCGGGCAGGGTCTCGCCTTCAAGGTAGTCGCGCGGATCAAGGGGATCGGAAAAGGTGATGGTGTAGCGGCCGTCTTCGCGGGTGAGGGCGCTGGCTTGCGTGCCCGA
>CAYWBU010000074.1:585-11998 GCA_964456565.1 uncultured Bacteriovoracaceae bacterium
ATGGTGTAGCGGCCGTTTTGCTTGACCGGATGGACCGGCAGCACCAGGGCATCGCTCTTCAGGGCCAGCCAGGCCGGCACCGGCGTGGTGGGCGCGGGCAGGCCGAAGATGTCGCAGAACAGGATATTGGCGCGGTCGCCGCGCTGGTCGATGACGATGGTGACGGCATCCTTGTCATTCAGGGCCCCGATCAGGGTCTTGAGCATGCCGCCCTTAGGGGGCAGGGGCAGGGCCCCGGCGCGGGTGCGGACCTTGTTGATGGCCTTTTCCGCGGCCTGGTCGGGCCGGATATCGGCCATGGCCTTGATTTTGACCCCGGTCAGGCGCTGCATGCTGGCCATGATCTCCCAGTTGCTGATGTGGCCCGTGATCATCAGCACGCCTCTGCCGGCTTCAAGGGCGGCATCCAGTTTTTCGCGGCCCTGGACGGTGATGGCATCCTTGATCTTGTCATCATCCAGGTAGGCATATTTGATGGTGTCCACCAGGATGTCGCCATGATTCATGAAGACCCGGCGGCTCATGCCCTTCTTGTAGTCATGGCCGAGGGCGTGGCGCATCTGGGTCTCGGCGATGCGGCGGTGAAAGGGGTCAAGAGCCCACATCAAAAATCCGCCGAAACGGAAAAAGCCCAGGGCGAGCGGATAGGGCGTGAAACGGATGCAGTTGATGCCGGCCATGAAAAGCCGGTAGCGTAAGTTTTTCATCTCCGGTCGTTCTCCATTGCCCGCGGTGCAGAGAAAAAGCCATCTTCTGCCAGACGGGCCTGTTCATTGATATAGTCTTTGAAATCTTGCCTGTTATTGATGATGCGGCGCATCTCCTTCTTGCGGGTCCAGCGGCTGTGGACCCAGAACCACTGGATGGGATATTCTTTGACCGCTTGAGCCACCCAGTTCTGAATCCAGGCGCTCAGGTTCTGGACGGATCTTGACTGCCAGGCATCGCGCAGGTGGCGGATTTCAGCGGCATCCGTGCCGAAGGAGCGGGCTTCAATCGGTTCATAGAAGCGCAGCCGCAGCCGGCCGCTGACCTTGAGGGCGCAGACCGGCAGCACGATGGCATCGTTCTTGAGCGCCAGCCAGGCCGGCACCGGGGTGGTGGGCGCGGGCAGGCCCATGAACTTGCTCAGGATGCGGTTGCTGCGGTTGCCGCGCTGGTCGACGAAGATGGCCATATGCTGTCCGCTGCTGAGCCGCTCCGACAAGGTCCTGAGCATGCCGCCCTTGGGCGGCAGGATCGTGGCGCCGCCGCTGGCATGGATCTCCCGGAAGAGTTGATCCAGCCTGGGGTCGTCACGGCTGTCGGCCATGACCGCAAAATCGACCCCGGTCTTGCAGGTGATGAAGGGGATCATCTCCCAGGGACCGATGTGCCCGGTCACGAACATGATGCCCCTATTCAGCTTCAGGGCCTGATCCAGGTATTGGCGGCCCTCGATATCGATCAGGCTTTCGGCCTGGGTCGCATCAAAGGCCGAGAAGAACATGGTGTCCACCATCTGTTCGCCCATGTACATGAAGGCTTTGAGACTCATGCTCCAGTGATAATCATCCAGGGTGTTCTTCATCTGCATGATGGCGATTTTGCGGTGCAGGGGGATGGCCAGCCAGGCAATCAGTCCGGTGGTGCGGCCAAGGTTGATGGCCAGGGAATAGGGCAGTTTTCTGACGGCGCCGATGCCGCCCCGGATGGCCCGGTATCTGATTTCGCTTACAATTTTATTGAGCGGATTCATTGAGGTCCTCCAGAATCCAACGGGCCGCTTCCACGAGGTTTGTGACTGTGGCTGCGGGCCGGATGTCGTAGGTCGTGGCGGTCTTCACCAGCAGGCCCTTGCCGCCCACATTTTCGATGGCCTCAATGTCCAGGGGCTTGTCGCCCACCATGTAGCAGGAATTCAGGTCCAGGTCGAAGTCGCGGGCGGCCTGAAAGAGCATGCCGGGCCGCGGCTTGCGGCAGTTGCACTCCAGGCGGTATTTTTCTACCGCGGCATCTTTAAGATGCGGACAGTAATAGGTGGCGTCGATCCGGGCGCCCTTATCTGCCAGTTCGGCAAAGAGCCGCTGATGGATCGCATCAAGCCTGGCCTCATCCAGGTAGCCGCGGGCAATGCCGGACTGGTTGGTGATCATGATTACCGGAATCCCGGCCGCGTTCAGGATGGCGATGCCGGCGGCCGCGCCTTCCAGCAGCTCTACCCCGTCCGGATCGTTCAGGTAGTGTTTGTTGACGATGATGGTGTCGTCGCGGTCAAGAAATACGGCGATCTTTTTCAATTTTTTCGATCTCCCCGATTATCTCTTCCAGGTTGCTGAGCTGCATGCCGACCCTGAAAGTCAGCCATTTATCATTGAGCCGGCTGCGGTCCAGTTTGACCATATCTTTTTCGGTGGTCACGATGAAGTCGGCCTTTTCGGCCAGGGCATGGATCTTTTTGAGATCGCGGGCGGTGTAGCGGTGATGGTCCCGGAAGGTGATTGACTCGATTCCGGCCGCGTTCTGGCGCAGGGTGTCAAGAAACGACGCCGGATTGCCGATGCCGCAGACCGCCAGGATCTTCTTGTCCCTGACCACCTCCAGCTCCAGGCGCCTGCCCTGCACATCGTAGAAGGCCTCGCTGATGAGCCGGCCGCGGTTTTTACCCTGGCCGTCCTTGGTATGAATAATGAAGTCGGCGCGTTCAAGGCTGGTGAGCGGCTCACGCAGATGGCCGGCCGGCAGCAGGTTCTCGTTTTTGAGGTCCTTGGAGACCAGGACGATATCCAGGTCGCGCCGGATGCGGCGGTGTTGGAAGGCGTCGTCCAGCACGATGATTTCAGCCCCGTATTTTTCGGCGGCAAAGTTGGCCCCGGCCACCCGGTCCGGGGATTTGATGACGGGCAGGTCCAGGGCGCGTGCCATCAGCAGGGCCTCGTCGCCCACCTCGGCCGGGCTGTGATCATCTTCAACCTTGAGCGGCCCCTTAAGTTTGCCGCCGTAGCCGCGGGTCACCACGGCCACCTTGTGACCGCGCCGGTTAAGTTCAGCCGCCAGGGTGATGGTGGCGGGCGTCTTGCCGGTGCCGCCGGCCTCGATATTGCCGATGCTGACCACCAGCGGTTTCACCGTGAAGCTTTCCTTGGCCCCGCTCTCATAGAGCCGGTTGCGCCGGGCGATCACTGCACCGTAGATCTTTGCCAGCAGCCTAAGCATTACCGGCCTGCAGTCTGTAGAGCTGGGCGTGATAACCGTCTTTTGCGAGCAGCTCGCTGTGGGTGCCGCTTTCAACGATCTCGCCCCGGTCGAGCACAATGATGCGGTCCGAATTGACAATGGTGGAAAGCCGGTGGGCCACCACCAGCGAGGTGCGGCCCGACATAAGTTTTTCAATGGCGGCCTGGACCTCTTTTTCCGAACGGGTATCCAGGGCCGAGGTGGCCTCGTCCAGGATCAGGATCGGCGCATCCTTCATGATGGCCCGCGCGATACAGATGCGCTGGCGCTGCCCGCCGGAGAGCCGCACGCCCGATTCGCCCACTTTGGTGTCATAGCCCTCGGACATCTGCATGATGAAGTCATGGGCGTTGGCGGCCTTGGCGGCCTGGATGATCTTTTCCTCCGAGATGTCGTCGGCCCCGTAGGCGATATTGGAACGGATGGTGTCATTGAACAGGATCATTTCCTGGGTCACCATGGCGATGTTGGCCCTTAAGGATGCCATGGTGACATCGCGCACGTCATGGCCGTCAATCATGATAGCGCCTGCGGTCACATCGAAGAGCCGCGGCAGCAGGTTGACGATGGTGGATTTGCCCGAGCCGCTCTCGCCCACAAAGGCGACCTGCTGGCCCTTAGCAATCTTAAGGCTCAGGCCGCGGATGGCCTCGGCCTCGTCATCGACGTTGTAGCGGAAGCGCACATCCCTGTATTCGATGCGATCCTGAAAACGTTCCAGGCTGACGGCATCTGTTTTGTCGGTTATCTCCGGCACGGTGTCCATCAGATCAAAGACCCGTTTGGCCGCGGCGATGCCCTCCTGGATCTGGATATTAATCTCGTTGAAGCGCCTGATCGGGCTGTAGAGCAGGCCCAGGGCCACCAGGAAGGCCGAGAGTTCGCCCATGGTCATCTGGCCGATGATCACATCGCGGCCGCCGTACCACAGGATGAAGGCAAAGGCCGCGCCGGCCACCACCTCCAGCATGGGTGTCGAGACCGCCCGGATGGCGATTCTACGCATCCAGTTGCGGTAATAACGCTTGTTTTCCACGTCAAAGCGTTTGGTCTCATAATCTTCCATGTTGTAGGCCTTGACGATCCGGATGCCCGAGATGGTCTCATCCATCAGGGTGATGATACCGGCCATGACGTTCATGCTGCGGGTGGAAAAATGTTTGAGTTTCTTGCCGAAGGCGCTGATGGGATAGAAGATGATCGGGAAGACGATCAGCGCGATCAGCCCCAGGCGCCAGTTCATGCTCAGGATGACGAAGATGAAACCCACCATCTGGAAACTTTCACGGATCAGCCCGGTGACCGCGCTGGTGACCGCGCCCTGGACCAGGTTGACATCATTGGTGATCCTGGAGATCAGCATGCCGGTGGGGGTCTTGATGAAAAATTTCATGGAGAGCCGCTGGGTATGATTGTAGATCTCGGAGCGAATCTGCATGATGATGCGCTGGCCCACGTCGGCCATCAGGTAGTAACGGCCGATATCGCAGATGCCGCGGGTCAGGTAGATGGTGATGATGCCCAGCGGCAGCAGATAGAGCTTGCTCATCTCCTTGGCCAGCAGGATATTGTCGAGCGCCGGTTTGGTCAGCCAGGCCAGTGCGGTGGTGGCACCGGCCACGGCCAGCATCAGCACCACGGCCACCAGCATCTTGAACCAGTAGGGCACCACATAGCTCAGCAGGCGCTTATAAGTTATCAGATCAGCATTTCTTTTACCCAATTGCAGACTCCTTCGGAGGCATTTTGCGCTCCCATTTTCAGGCGCATTTCCTTGAATGCCTCCCGGGTGGACAGATAGTGGGTGCTGTCCTGGATATATCTGGTGATTTCATCGGCCAGGGCCCGGGGCGTAAATTCGTGCTGGATCAGTTCCGGCACCACCTTGCGGCCGCAGATGATGTTGGGCATGCCGATGAATTCGGTCTGGATGAAGGTCCGGGCCAGCCGGTAGTTGAGCGCGGAAGTGGTGTAGCAGATCACTTCCGGCACGGTCTTGAGCGCCATTTCAAAGGTGGCGGTGCCGGATTTGACCATGGCCAGGTCAACCGCCGGGATTTCATCCGTGAGTTTGATGTCGATGTGCGGGACGATCCGGTCGCGGATCACATCCCGGCTGACTCCGGGAGCCAGCGGCAGGAACCATTCCAGATCGCTGTGGCGCTGGTCGATGATCGCCTTGGCCTGCAGCATGACCGGCAGCAGCTTGCCGATCTCCTGCTCGCGGCTGCCGGGCATGAGGGCGATCCGGGTGGGCGGCCAGTCGGTGCGGGTCTTTTCGCAGCCCTCCTCCATGAAGGGATGCCCCACATAGCGCGCATTGACATCATTGGCGGCGAAGAAGGCCTCCTCAAAGGGGAAGATGACCGCCAGGCCGTCGGTGATCCGGGCCATGGTTTTCGCACGTTCCTTGCGCCAGGCCCAGGCCTGGGGCGCGATATAGTAGAGCACCTTGACACCGGATTTTTTGGCAAAGGCGCTCAGGCGCATATTGAAGTCCGGCAGGTCAATCGGGATGAAGATGTCCGGCCTGCGGCTGCGGATCAGTTTTTTGAGCCCGCCCAGCACCGCCAGGATGCTGCCCAGCTTGGGGATCACATCGGTGAATCCCATGACGGACAGGGCGTCCATGCCGTAGACGCACTCCATGCCGGCCCTTTGCATTTCCGGGCCGCCCATGCCGAAGATCTCGGCATCGGGAAAGGCCTGTTTGAGTTGTCTTACGACCCGCGAGGCATGCAGATCCGCACTGGCCTCGCCGGCCACCATCATTATCTTTGTCATTTTTCCGGTAAGATCATGCCGTCCTTGATCATATAGGCCACCTTGACGGCATCCAGGCCGGCCCGGCCGTCCACCACCGGGGTGGTGCCGTTCCTGACCGTATCCACAAAGTCGGCCACCTCGGCATACAGGGCGTCGGAATCCGACATGTTGTAGTGCTGGTGACCGATGGTCTTTTCTTCGTCCAGGGTGAAGAGATCCACGGCATTTTTGGCGCAGTCGATCGAGATGTAGGAGTCGGGCTGGAAGATGCGGATCTTGCGCATGACATCGGCGCTGATGCGGCTGGCGGTGATGTTGGCGATGCAGCCGGATTCGAACCGCAAACGGGCATTGGAGATGTCCACCGCATCGGTCAGGACCGGGACGCCCACGGCCTCGATCGAGCTGATGGGCGACTTGACCAGCGACAGGATGATGTCGATGTCATGGATCATGATATCCAGGATCACATCCACGTCCGCGCCGCGCTCCTTGAACGGGCTGATGCGGTGGGCCTCGATGAACATGGGCTGGGTGATGCTGGGAGCCAGTTTGACCAGCGCCGGATTGAAGCGTTCCAGATGACCGATCTGCAGGACGGCCCCGCTCTTCTCGGCCGCGGCGATGATCTGCTCGCTCTCGGCGATGGTGCCGGCCATGGGTTTTTCCAGCAGGACATTGATGCCCCTTTCCAGCAGCGGGATGGCCACCTGCGCATGCAGGGAGGTGGGCACCGCCACACTGACGGCGTCCACCTTTTCGGCGATCGCGTCAAAGTCGGTGAAGGCTTTGGTTGCACATTCGGCGGCGATCTCGGCCGCCCGGCCTTCATCGGTGTCCACGACCCCGATCAGGTCCACCCCGTCCAGGGATGCATATTTCTGGGCATGAAAGCGTCCGAGATAGCCGACCCCGATAACTGCCGCCCTGATATTTTTCATCTTGTGATACCTCGCTGGGATTTTTCCAGGAATTCAAGGATTCTTTCGATTTCGGCCTGCCCGGCAAACTCCTGCTGCAGCCGGCTGACCGCCTCTTTCAGCAGCAGGCCCTCCTTGAAGAGAAGGCGGTAGGCCTGCTGGATATTTTTGATCTCTTCCTTGCTGAAATTGTTGCGTTTCAGCCCGATGATATTGGTGCCGTACATCTTGGCGTGATCGCCGGAGGCCTTGGCATAGGGAATGATGTCCAGGCTCACCAGGGAGCCGCCGCCGATGATGGAGTAGGCCCCGATATGGGTGAACTGGTGCACGGCCGAAAGCCCGCCGATGATGACATTGTCGCCGATATGGACATGGCCGGCCAGTGTTGCGCCGTTGCCCATGGTGATGTTGCTGCCCACGACACAGTCATGCCCCACGTGGCAGTAGGCCATGATCATATTGCCGCTGCCGATGCGGGTGATGCCGTCTTCCTTGAGGGTGCCGCGGTTCAGGGTCACAAATTCGCGCACCAGGTTGTTGTCGCCCATGATGAGTTCGGTGGGTTCGCCCTTGTAGGTGTAGTCCTGGGGCGCCGAGCCGATTGCGGCCTGGCCGATGAAATTGTTGTTCTCGCCGATGGTGGTGGGACCGTCGCTGACGCAGTGGGGCCCGACATGGGTATTTTTGCCGATCCTTACCTTTGGCCCGATGACGGCAAAGGGCCCGACCGTGACGCTGCTGTCAAGTTCGGCCGCGGGATCGATGACCGCGGACGGATCAATCTTTTTCGAGCTCATCCAGTCTCCTTTCAAGCTCGCGGATGCGTTTGAGCATGTCCGGCAGATCTTTGTAGGCCTTCTGGGCCCGCAGCCATTTTTTATGATCCATGGCCGGATAACCCGAAACGGTCTGGCCGGGCTTGAGGTCGGAAACTATCCCGGCCTTGGCCGAGGCCGTGCAGCCGTCGCCCACGCTGATGTGCCCGGCAACGCCGGCCTGTCCGGCCAGCACAACGCCGACTCCCAGGCGCGAACTGCCGGCCACCCCGCTCTGGGCCACCAGGATGCAGTGATCGCCGATCACGACGTTGTGGCCGATCTGCACTAGATTGTCCATCTTGACCCCGTTGCCGATCATGGTGGCGGTCAGGGCCGCGCGGTCCACGGTGCAGTTGCTGCCGATCTCCACATGATTGCCGATCATAACAATCCCCACCTGCGGAATCTTGCGGTGTTTTTCGCCGTCCCAGACAAAGCCGAACCCGTCGGAGCCGATCACCGCACCGGCGTGGATGATGCAGTCGCTGCCGATGCGGCAGCCGTTATAGACCGTGACGTTGGGGTGCAGCACCGTGCCGCTGTCGATGCTGGCGCCGTCCCCGATGAAACAGCCGGGATGGATCACGCAGCCGGCTGCAATGGTGGCGTTTTCGCCCACATAGACATTGGGATAGATACAGGCCTTTGCATCCACCCGCGCGCTTTGGCAGATATGGGCCGCGGCTGCTATGCCGGGCTCATGTCTGCGGGCCGGATAGATCAGGCTCAGGGTCTCGGTGAAGGCCAGGTAGGGATAATCGACAATCACCTGGGACATGCCGGTGTCCAGCACCTCGGACGTGATGATTGCCCCGGCCCGGCTGGCACCGACCTTGTCGCGGTAACGCGGATTGGCCAGGAAGGTGATATCGCTGCCGGAGGCCTCCTCCAGGGTGGAGACCCCTTTGATCTCGATATCATCGCCGTGCAGCCGGCCGTCCAGATGATTGGCAATCGCGGAAAGCAGCATCTTTATTTCTTGGTGTATTTTTTGTTGGCCATTTCGATGATCTTGTCGGTGATATCGCTTGATGCGTTGTAGTAGTGGATGCCGCGCACCCGGATATCGATGATCATGTCAAGACCCTTGTCTTTGCCGTACTGCTCGATGATATTCTTGATGTCTTCGCTGACCGGTTTGAGCAGGGTGGCCTCCTTGCGCTGGAGTTCCTCCTCGGCCTCTTTGGCGGCGAGCTGCAGGGCGCGCATCTTCTGCTGGTATTCCAGCTCCATGTCCTGCTTGGCCTCGTCACTCAGGGTCAGGGCCTTGGTCTGGAGGTCCTCGGCCAGGGCCTTGATCTCGGCCTGCTGCTTGTTGAGGTCATCCTGCTTGGCGGCCTGGAATTTCTGCAGTTCGCCGTAGGCATCCTTGCCGGCCATGCTTTCCAGCAGGGCCTTCTGGCCGTCGATAAAGGCGATGGACCCGGCCATGGCGTTTCCGCCGAATGCCAGGATCATACTCAGGGCGATAACTGCAGGTATAAATTTTTTCATTAGTTCTCCTCCAATATGTTTTTAGAAAAATGTTCCAATCGTAAAATCCCAGCGGCCGCTGGATTCCCAGGATTCGGGATCGATCACGCGGCCGTATTCAAGCCTCAACGGTCCCATGGGCGTTATCCAGCGGAAGCCCATGCCGTAGGACTGCTTTATGTTGGTGAGATCGATTTTCTTGCGGTAGGCGTTTCCGGCATCGTAGAAAAATACCCCCGAAAGCCCGGGAACCCCGGGAACCGGCCAGGTGATTTCCGCATTGAAGATGCACATGCGTTTGCCGCCGACCACATTGCCCAGGTAATCCCTGGGACCGATCTCGCCATAATCAAATCCACGGATGGTGTTCATGCCCCCCAGGGTGAACAGTTCACTGGTGGGCACACTCTCGCCGTTGCCGCCGTTGATGGTACCCCATCTGCTCTTCAACATCAAGGCGACATCATCCTTGTAGAGCGGGAAGAATACCGCGGCCTTGGCCGTGGTGCGCGTGTAATGGTAGTCGCCGCCCAGGCCGGCATACTGGACCGTGAACGAAATGTCCGAGCCGCCGGTGGGCCGGTAGTAGTCATTGGTGGAGTCACGGTAGATGGTGGTGGCGATGCTGCTGGTGACTCCGCCGTTGATGTCATCGTAGGACAGCAGGTACTGGTAGGACGGATCAATATCCTCCAGCCCCAGGACATCCTCGTAGCTGTAGACCACATACTGGCGCACCCGCTCGAAAAGCGGGAAGCCCATGCGGACGTTGCCGCCGCGGGATTTCTGGGTGTAGTAGGTCTCCTCTTCCTCCTTGTTGAAGAGGCCGGCACCCACGGCCACGTTGTAGTCGAACAGCCAGGGCTGCTCGATATCCAGGGTATAGTTTTTCTTTTTCTTGCCGTATTCCAGGCTCAGCTTGGTCTTGACACCGTAGCCCATGAAGTTGTTTTCCGAAAGTTCGATGGTGCCCAGCAGCTTGTCGGTGCTGGAGTAGGACAGCCCGAAACTGAAGGCGCCCGTGGTATTTTCATCCAGATCCACCAGCAGCGAGATGTCGCCCTGGCTGCCGGGGATGCTCTGGATATCGGCGGACTTGAAATAGCCCAGGCGCATCAGGCGGTTTTTGCTGTCCTTGATGGCCGAGGACGAGAACAGGTCGGTCTCATCCAGCTGGATCTCGCGCCGGATGACCTTGTCGCGGGTCTTCTTGTTGCCCTTGATGACAATCTTGTCGATGTGCACCGGATCATTCTTGCGGGCATCGATGGTCAGATTGAGGGTGGTGTCCTTGATTTCGCTGTGGGTGTCGATCTGGGCATAGGCATAGCCCTGGTCCATGTAGACATCCCGGATGGCCTCGATCCCCTGGTGGACCTTGGTGCGGCTCATGACGTCGCCTTCCTTGAGGTCCATTTTTTTCAGGAGCTCATCGGGCTCTTCCAGCAGTTCGCCGGTGAAACTGACCGTGCCGATCCGGAAGAGTTCGCCCTCGTCAACGGGGATGATGATGTAGATGCCGTCCTCGGGTCTGATCTCCACCTGGGGGCGGCCGACCCGGGCGTTGATGTAGCCGTGGTCGGCATAGTACTGTTCGATCCTGAGCAGGTCGGTATCGATGGACGGGTCCATGTAGGCGCCCTTGTGGCTGAAAAGCCCCCAGATCCAGCGGTTCTTGGTCTCCATGATCTTGCGGAGTTTGCGGGACTTGATGTTCTCGTTGCCGTCAAGGCGCACCTTCTTGATATAGAGGCGTCTCTTCTCGTCAATGGTGAAGCGCAGGATGATGCCGCCCTCGGTTTCCTCGCGGGTGGATTTGATCTCCACGTCGTAGTAACCCTTTTCGCGGTAGAGGTCCTTGATGCGGTCAACGCCGGTCTTCAGGATCTTGGTGTTGAGGATCTCAAATTTGCGCAGGCCCACGGCATCTAAAATCTTGTCATCCTTGATCTTGTCGTTGCCTTCGACCTCCATGGTGACGATTACGGGATATTCCGTGATGTTGAAGGTCAGCACCCCGTCTTCGACGGCCGCGGTGCAGCTTTCAAAATAACCCATGGAATAGATGTTTTCGATATCTTCCTTGATGATCTTGCGGTGCAGGATGTCGCCCTTGGCGGTCTTGATGCGGAAACGTACGGCCTCTTCTGAGATCCTCCTGGTGCCGGCGATCCTGACTTCCTTGATCAGGCAGATGCCCTTGGAGCGCAGGTAGCC
>CAYWBU010000075.1:0-3831 GCA_964456565.1 uncultured Bacteriovoracaceae bacterium
CGACTGGAAGACCAGCCTGCTCATCGGTCAGGACTGGATCCCGGTGGCGGCACTCCGCCACGAAACCGCGGACCTGGAGCTCTATAAGAGACATCACCCCGACGGGACCCTGGAGAATCGGCTGCGTTGCCTCAGGGATCTTAAGGCCCTCGGTTATGAGGTGGGCGCGGGCTGTCTGGTGGGCCTGCCGGGCCAGGAATTTGAACATCTGGCAAAAGATGTGCGGCTGGTGCGGGAACTGGATGTGGACATGATCGGGCTGGGGCCTTTCATCCCCCATGCCGGCACCCCCCTGGGGGGCGCAAAATGCGGCAGCGTGGAACTGGCCTTGAAGCTTGTAGCCGTGATGCGCCTGGTGACAAAAGACACCAATATCCCGGCCACCACCGCCCTGGGGGTCCTGGATAAGGAGGCCCGCTTGCGGGCGCTGAGCGCCGGGGCCAATGTGCTGATGCCGGTCTTTACCCCTCAAGACTGTGCCGGGGCCTACGGCATTTATCCTGGCAAGGAGGAGGGCCGCTTGGGCCATGAAGTGACGGATTACGGGAGCATGTTTGCCGGGATGGGGCGCAGCCTCGGCCGGGGCCATGGCAACCGGAGACAGGGCAGGGAGGCTGCCCGGGAGGAAAAACAAGAATGCAGGCTTTAAAGACGAATACCCAAAACTGGATGGACGGGGTCATTAAACAGGATCAGATCGATAAATATATGCAGGATGGCCATGATTTCATCAAAGATGATGAAATCTGGGAGAAACTGAATGCCAATGAAAAACCCGAGAAACAGCGGGTGCGGGACATTATTGCCAAGGCCCTGGCGATTGAGACCCTGAGCCCGGACGAGACCGCCTGCCTGTTGAACGTCACGGACGAGGATCTCTGGCAGGAGATCTTTGAGGCCGCGGCCCGCATCAAACATAAGGTCTATGACAACCGCATCGTGACCTTTGCGCCGCTGTATATCAGCAATCTCTGTGTCAACAACTGCCGCTACTGCGGATTTAAACGTGACAACAAGGGCCAGCAGCGCCACCGCCTGACCAGGTCGGAGATTGAGGCCGAGATCAGGACCCTGGCCGGCGAGATCGGCCATAAGCGCCTGATCGTGGTTTCCGGCGAACATCCCCTGAGCGATGTTGATTATCTGGTGGACAGCATCCGGACGATCTATGCGGTCAAGGAACCCACCCGCAGGGGGGTCGGCCAGATCCGGCGCGTCAATGTCAATGTGGCGCCCATGTCCATTGAGGATCTGAGTCGGCTGAAAGAGGCCGGACTGGGGACCTATCAGGTCTTCCAGGAGACCTATCACCATGCCACCTATGCGGCCATGCACCCTGAAGGCACCCTGAAGGCCGATTATGCCTGGCGGCTCTATTGCCACCACCGCGCCATGGAGGCCGGGGTGGACGATGTGGCCACCGGGGTGCTCTTCGGACTTTATGACTGGCGCTTTGAGGTCATGGGACTGCAGTATCATGCCCTTGATCTGGAAAGGCAGTTTGGGATCGGCCCGCACACCGTATCCTTTCCGCGCATGGAGCCGGCCGCGGATACGGATATCCCGCAGAATTCGCCCTATAAGGTCAGCGACCGCGACTTCAAGCGCCTGGTGGCGGTGATCCGGCTTTCCATTCCCTATACGGGCATGATCCTGACCGCCCGCGAACCCGAAGATGTCCGCAGCGCGGTGATTCCGGTGGGGATCACCCAGATCGACGCCTCCTCGCGCATCGGGATCGGGGCCTACAGCGATGCCTCCAGCGGCCAGGAAGAGCAGCGCCAGCAGTTCATCCTGGGGGATACCCGCAGCCTGGATGAGGTCATCGGCGACCTGGCCGCCAGGGGGATCATCACCTCGTTCTGCACCGCCGGTTACCGCTGCGGCCGGACCGGTGACAAGATCATGGGGCTTTTGCGTTCCGGCCGCGAAGGCCAGTTCTGCAAGCTGAACGCCATCCTGACCTACCGGGAATGGCTGGATGATTTTGCCGGAGAAGCGACCAGGGCCGAGGGTCTCAGGCTGATCGAAAAAGAGCTGGCCGAGGTCGGCCAGCAGCTGCCCGATATGTATACCCCGCTGCTAAAATCCTATGAGAGGATCGTGGGGGGCGAGCGCGATCTGTTTTTCTGAAAGACAGGGGGGCGGAATCCTGACCGCCCCCGTTCATGATTGTCAATTTGTATAACCGCCTTTTCAAATAGCTGAAAAACAACTATAATGAATGAACAGTCAATTTTGTAATGCTTGCTTTAGCCAGTGCAGGAGCTGTTTTAAGGAGGTTGAGCGTGCTTTCGGATCTGATCGAAAAGATAGCGATGGAAAACGGCCGGTTTGTCAACGCCCACGCCGAGGACTATTTTCAGGAACACCGCAACGCCCAGAACCCCATCATCACCCTGGTGACCTGTTCCGATTCGCGGGTCCAGCTCAAGGCCCTGATCGAAGACCCGGTCAACCAGATTTTCGCGGTGGAAAATGCCGGCAACCAGCTGCATACCTCACTGGGCTCGGTGGATTACGGGGTGCTCAAGCTCAAGACTCCGCTGCTGATCATCCTGGGACATCCCGACTGCGGCGCCATCAAGGCCTTCATGCATGGCTATGCCGATGCGGGCGAGGCCATCAGAAATGAGCTGGACCAGCTCAGGGGCGTGATTGATCCCGGCAACGGAAGCCGTGACGATGCCGAGCTGGTGATGCGCAACGTCCAGCGCAACCTGGATTATCAGGTGGCCAACGCCGTCAGGCGTTACCGCGGGCAGGTGCAGGACGGCTCGCTGGCTGTGCTGGGGATGATCTACGACTTCTGGAACTATTTCGGCCAGGGTTATGGCCGGGTGGTGCTGGGCAATCTCAACGGCGAGACCGACCTTGCGCGGCTCGGGGAGCTGCCGCTGGTCATGGCCACCCACAAGCCGTGCCTGGCGCGCGTGGATTACTGAAAATTCGGTTGTTTCAGATCCGTCCCGTCAATCTGAGCAGTCCGTCCAGGATGGTCAGGGGATGCGGCGGACAGCCCGGAACGTATAGATCGGCCGTAAACATGCCCGCGATGCCCCCGCAGGTTTCCGGCGAGTCGCCGAAGATCCCGCCCGAAATGGCGCAGGCCCCCACCGCAATGACCACCTTGGGTTCCGGCACGGCCGCATAGGTTTCCAGCAGGGCCTCTTCCATATTGCGTGAGACCGGTCCGGTCACCAGGATGCCGTCGGCATGCCGGGGGGATGCCACGAACTGGATGCCGAAGCGCGGCAGGTCCCAGCCGATGGTGGAAAGCACGTTGGTGTCGGCCTCGCAGGCATTGCAGCCGCCGGCGCTCACCTGGCGCAGCTTGAGGGAACGCGAGAACGCACGGGCATTTTCCGGAATCCTGAAAGGCGGAATCTCGCTCTGCCCGGCCGAGATGAACAGCTCGGAACGGCCGGAGGCCGCCAGGCGGTAGTCATCCGTGAAGCTGATGCAGGCCGCGGGACAGGCCGCAGCACAACGGCCGCAGAAGATGCAGCGGCCCAGGTCCATGGTCAGGATCTTTTTCTCATTCAGAAACAGGGCATCAACCGGGCAGATTTCGATGCATTTGCGGCAGCCTTCCTGGCAGCGGTCGGCAACGATCCGGGGCCGGCCCGTGAAACGGGACGGCAGTGCCGGCGCCGGGGCGTCGGGAAAACCGAAGGTCTGATATCCCTGATAAATCCTCGATGTGATTGCGTTCCACATTCGGGTGTTCTCCTTTAGAGGTCGTGTCCGCAGTAGGACAGGTTGAAGCTCTTGTTGCAGAGCGGAAAATCCATGATGGCTTCGCCGCGGACCGCCATCTTGAGACCGATC
>CAYWBU010000075.1:3841-9067 GCA_964456565.1 uncultured Bacteriovoracaceae bacterium
GAGTGTTAAATAAGAAAAGGAGATGGAGAATATGAATTGTGAGTGTATCTGGAGTGACTAGCCAGTTGTGAAAGGACGGGTCCACCACCTTGTAGCGCCGGAAGCGTCCGGTCTCATCCGTTACGGCCGCATGGCAGATCTCGCCGCGCCAGCCTTCCACCACCGCGACCGCCAGGCTGTTTGGGGCATATCCGGCCGGATTATTGGCGATGTCGCCTTGCGGCAGATTGCGCAGCAGTTCGTTGATGAAGCGCACCGAACGCTGGATCTCCAGCCAGCGGACATAGCCCCGGGCGAAAACGTCGCCGGTGGGCCAGGTGGAAACCGGGATCTGGGCCAGGGTGTAGACGCCCGACGGAAAGTCGTAGCGGGCGTCGCGCACCACGCCGCAGGCGCGGGCCGCCGGCCCAACCAGCCCCAGTTCTAGGCACCGTTCGCGGCTGATGATGCCGGTATCTTCAAAACGGGCCAGGACCGACGGGGTTTTCCACAGCAGCCCGACCGCATTGGCCACCTGGTCGAAGACCTGTTTGAGGCGCTCAGCCATCCTGGCGCACAGGTCATCGTCCAGATCATAGGCGGTGCCGCCCGGCACCACCAGCCGGCGGCCGAAACGGTTGCCGCAGATCATGGCCGAGAGGTTGAGGAAATCACCGCGGAGCCGTCCGCAGTAGGCCGCAGTGGGCTGGTAGCCCACATCATTTGCCAGGGCGCCCAGGTCGCCGGTGTGGTTGGCCAGCCGTTCCAGTTCGAGGGCGATGCCGCGGATGATTTGGGCGCGGACCGAAACCTTGGCGCGGCTCAGCTGTTCACAGGCCTGGCAGTAGGCCATTGTATGCCCGATGGTTGTGTCGCCGGCCATGGTTTCCATGAAGGGCAGGGTCCGTTTGTCCGGACCGGCGATCAGGGCCTTTTCGATGCCGCGGTGCTGGTACCCCAGGGCGATCTCCAGGTTGAGGATCTTTTCGCCGTGGCAGTGAAAGCGGAAGTGGCCGGGCTCGATGATGCCGGCATGGACCGGACCGACAGCCACTTCATGGATCTCGGGCCCGGCCGCCTTGAAAAAGGCGGCATCCCCAGGTGCGCGTCTGCTGCCGGCCGCAGCGTTCAGCGGCGGGGCGAAACGCACCGGCTCCGGCCAGGGATGGCCTGCGGGCATAACCCCGTACTGCTCCAGGAGTTCGCGGTCGAAATGTTCGGCCTGGGGTGCATCAACGCTCAGGGCCGGATAGCTTTCGGGCAGGTCCGTGGCATAGACCCTGAGCTGGCCGCTGGCGCCGTGGCCCAGGACAGCCAGCAGCAGGCGCTCATCGGTGTCGACGGCAAAGAGACTCATGATGCGGCTGCCCTTTGTCAGTTCGCAGATGACGCCGGCTCTGAAGTCGGCCAAAGCCAGCCGCCTGATGGCGTTTATTTCTACCAGGCCGGGGTTGGACAGGACTGTATGGTTGGCGGTGTTCATTGCAGGCCTCCAGCAATGCGGGCGGCATCCCTGATCAGGTTCAGCAGGCCTTCTGGCAGCCACAGGCCGAAGAAGAGCAGCAGGCCGCAGACGACGATGAAAAACAGTTTCTCGGCCGCACCCGGGTTGAATCCTTCGTCCAGCACGGGCGGTTCACCCCATCCCATATGCAGCATACGCCGCATGATGGCCACGAAGGCGATGAAGGTCCCGCAGAGCAGGACCAGCAAGGTCCAGATGGCCGGCAATTCAATGGCGGCCTTGAAGGTCAGGAATTCGCTGACAAAGACCGCAAAGGGTGCCACTCCGGTCAGAGCCAGCAGGCTTAAGACAAGGGACCAGCCCCACAGCGGCGCGGCATGCACCGCCCCTCTGATGGATTTGATGCTGTGGGTCTGATAGATATTAACGATCCGGCCGGCGGAAAAGAAGCCTGCGGTTTTGGCCAGGGAATGGTTCATGGTGTGCAGTAGGGCTGCAACGGTCCCGGCCGGTCCGAGCCCCAGGCCCAGGCAGATGATGCCGATGTGTTCCACACTGCAGTAGGCCAGCAGCCGTTTGAGGTCTTCCTGGAACATGATGAAGGCCGCGGCCACCAGCAGGGAGGCCATGCCGAAGCCGGTGAAGAGGTGGGCGGTGAAGGTGGCCGAACCCAGACAGGCGTTCACCAGGGCGGCGTGGCGCATGATGCAGTAGAGCGCGGCGTTGAGCATGAAGCCGGAAAACATGGCCGAGACCGGGGCCGGCGACTGGCTGTGGGCATCCGGCAGCCAGGTGTGCATGGGCGCCAGGCCGGCCTTGGTGCCGAAACCCACGATCGAGAAGATGAAGGCGGTCTTGACGATCAGCGGATTCAGCCGGGGCGCCCGGGCCATGAGCCCGCTCCACAGCAGGGATGAATCGCTGCCGGCCTTGATGGCGGCGGCGTTGATCAGCAGGGTGCCCATGAAGGCGAAGGCGATCCCCACCGAGCAGATGATGAGGTATTTCCACATGGCCTCCACGGCCGCCCGATCCGGATGGACGCAGATCAGGAAGGCGGTCACCAGGGTGGCGGTTTCCATGGCCATCTACATGATGCCGAGTTTGCTGGCGATCAGCACCAGGGCCAAGGCTGCGAAGGATACGGGCCAGAGGGCCGCAAAACGGCGTGCGGCGCGCAGGTCGAGTTCACCGCGCTCAGCCTCGCTCCTGAAATGAAAAAGGGCGAAGATCGAGCTGAACAGGAAGACTGTCAGCAGCAGGCCCAGGTGGAAGGCTGCCAGACTGTCCAGACAGTACCAGCCGTGCGGCTGCGGGCCGATATCTCTCAGGGCTGCAGCGCCTGCTCCGACAGCCGCGATGGTGCCGAGACATCCGCTCGCGACGGCCTGCCACGGTTTGCGCAGCACCAGGCTGATAAGCGCGCCCACCAGCGGCACAACCAGCATGCTTGTGATCAGGGTGTTCATTTCCGGATTATCCTTTCAGTTTGTCGAGCTGGTCGACATCCACATGGTCAAATTCGCGGCTGATGTGATAGGTGGCGATGCCCATGGCAAAGACGGCCACGAAGACGTCCAGCAGCACGCCCAGTTCCACCACCAGCGGGATATGGGTGGCGATGGCCACGCCGAAGGCGTAGATGCCGTTTTCCAGCACGATGTAGCCCAGCACCATGGTGACGGCCTTTTTGCGGGTGACGATGATGAAGAGGCCGGTGGCGATGGTGAAGAAGGCCAGCGGCACCGCCAGGGGCGAGATGGAAGGGAACAGCAGACCCATGTGGCGGCTCAGGGAAAGCGATCCGATCAGGATCAGGATGCCGATGACCAGGGACGGCACAAAGCCGACGTACGGCTCCACCTCGCGTCTGATCTGGGCGGTGTTCAGGGCGCGGAACAGCAGCCAGGGGAAGACGATCCCCTTGAGGGTGAAGGCGCTCAGTGAGATGATCACGGCATTCAGGCTGAGATGCGGGGCCTCCACCAGCAGCGGCAGGATGCCGAGGATGATGCCCTGGAAGGCCACGGCCTTGATGCAGAAGCCCAGCCGGCTGCTGCCGAGCATGATCAGGTTGCTGATGATCAGCAGGGCCAGGAGAAAGTTGATCCATTCAATCATATTCCACCTCTTATTGCAGCAGCAGGGCCAGGATTGCCAGGACGCCGGCGCCCACCATCATCTGCGGGACGCGGGTGATTCTGAGCCGGGCCATGCTCGCTTCGATCAGGCCGGTCAGCACGGCCAGCAGCAGGATGACTGTCAGAGCGGCCGCCAGGGAAAGCACGGGGCCGTGACCGGACGGAACCAGCATGGCACTGATGACGGCGCTGAAGATGAAGAACTTCAGTGCACTTGAATATTCGATCAGGCCGAGATCCGGACCGCTGTGGTCCAGGATCATCACTTCATGGATCATGGTGAGTTCCAGGTGGGTGTTGGGGTCGTCCACCGGGATGCGGGCGTTCTCGGCCAGCAGCACCAGAAACAGGGCGATAATGATCAGGATCGTGGCCGGATGCAGCAGGAAACCGTCCATGCCGGTCAGCCGCAGGCTCATCTCGCTCAGCGACAGGCTGCCGGTGATGAGCGCCACCGCGGTCAGGGCCAGCAGCAGGGCCGGTTCGGCCAGGGCTGCGAAAAAGACCTCGCGGCTGGCGCCGATGCCTTCAAAGCTGGAGCCGGTGTCGAGCGCGGCCATGACGGTCACGAAGCGCGCCAGGCCCAGGAGGTAGGCCAGCAGGATGAAGTCGCCGCTGAAGCTTAACAGCGCCGGGGCACTTCCCAGGGGAACCAGCCCCAGGACCGTGACGGTCGCGGCCGTGCCGATGATCGGTCCGGTGCGAAAGACCGGCGAGGTGGTACGGCTGAAGACCGTGCCCTTGCGCGCCAGTTTGAACAGGTCGAAATAGGGCTGCAGCAGCGGTGGTCCCTGGCGGCCGGCCATGATGCTCTTGATGCGGTTGATGACGCCCGGCAGCAGCGGGGCGCAGACAATGGCGATCAGCGGGGTCAGCAGGCTTATGGGTTTCATAGGCAGGTCTCTCCGAAGGCGAAGATAAGCGAAATGATCAGTGCCAGCACCACATAGAGCACATAGAGGTGCACGCGTCCCTGCTGAATCCAGGCCATGCCGGCCATAATGCGTCTTACGGATGCAAACAGCGGCGCATAGATTTTGCGCGTCATGATTTCGGGGGTCTGGGTTGTCAGGGCCGGCCGGGCGGGGAATACCGCCGAACCGGGAATATTGCCGAAACGGCGCGGCCGCAGGATCATCCTGAAAAATGATCCGGCCGGCTGGGCGTAGGACGAGGCCGAATACTGCATGCGGGCGCTGGGAAAACTGTAGCCGCAACCCCAGGTGGGCTCCGCCTGGCAGGCCTTGCCCCTGAGCAGCCGCCGGCGCAGCAGCAGGCTGGCCAGGCTGAGGATGATCAGCATGACCGAACCCAGCAGCACGGCATTGAGTGGCGTTGCGGCGGCGGACAATCCGATTGTTGCGGAATCTCCCGGAATGAAGAGGCGGCACACGGGCCGTACCAGTTCCAGGACAAGACTGCCGCAGAGACCGATCGCCAGACAGATGACTGCCAGGATGATGCCGGGAAGGCTCAGCGCTGATGAGACCTCATGGGCGGCTGCGGCCCTTACGCTACGGGGTTCACCCAGCAGGGCTGTTCCGGCCGCCTTGGTGAAGCAGATCGCCGCCAGACCGCCGATAAGGGGCAGGGCCGCGATCACGCCCACCAGATCCGCCGCCAGCCCGCAGACCACCGCGT
>CAYWBU010000075.1:9077-11920 GCA_964456565.1 uncultured Bacteriovoracaceae bacterium
GGTTGTTGACGGCGAAGGTACGCGCCATGACATCCAGGTCGGCGCGCTCGGCCGCGACAAGGCCATGAAAGGCCGCCAGGTAGATCAGAAATTCACTCACGAAGCCGTTGAGCGGCGGTAGGCCGCAGATGGCGGCCGAACCGAGGATGAAGCTGCCAGCGGTCCGCGGCATTTTCTTGATGAGTCCGCCCATGCGGTTGAGATCCAGGGTTCCGGTGGCATGCTGGATCGCGCCGGCCCCGAAGAAGAGCAGACTCTTGAAGGCCGCATGGTTGATGACATGCAGCAGGGCGCCGCTCAGGGCCAGGGTGACCATCAGGCTGTCGCCCCGGTTCAGGCCCAGCAGCATCAGCCCCAGGCCGGTGATGATCAGTCCGATATTCTCGATGCTGCAGTAGGCCAGCAGACGTTTGAGGTTGTGCTGGGCCAGGGCGAAGATGATGCCCAGCAGCCCGCTCAGGATTCCCAGGCTGATCAGCAGATAGGCCCACCAGATCTGTGGGGTGCCCAGCATGCTCAGGATCCTGAATATCCCGTAGATGCCCATCTTGATCATGACGCCCGACATATAGGCCGAAACATGGCTGGGCGCGGCCGGATGGGCCTCGGGCAGCCAGACGTGCAGGGGAAAGATGCCGGCCTTGGTGCCGAAACCCAGCAGCGCCAGGATGAAGACGACATTGGCCGTGTTCTTTGACAGGGAGCCGGCGGCCATCTGGCTGAAATTGAAACCGCCGGAAGCCTGCCCCATGACAATGAAGGCGATGATCAGGCAGAGCGCCCCCAGATGCGCAGCCACCATGTAGACCCAGGCCGCATAGCGGGTGGAGCGCTCGCGGTCCTTGAGCACGATCAGAAAGAGCGGCGCCAGCGACATGATCTCCCAGCTGATGATGAACAGCAGGGCATTGCGCACGCAGAGCACCATGACCATGCCGGCCGCCAGCAGGCTCAGGCATAGCCAGTGCACCCGGGGGCCCTTGGTCGTGTAATGGGTGAGGTAGGCCGGGGCGTAGACGGCCGCCAGGCCGGCAATCAGCAGGGTGGGCAGCAGGAAGAAGGCGCTCAGCGGATCGAGTCCCATGTTTACGGAGCCGTAAGGCATGCTCCAGGCCAGGTCCAGTTCGGCGCTGCGACCGGTGGCCAGGGTCTTGACTGCCGGGATGAGGCCGAGGAGCGCGCCGCTGAAAATGCCGGTCTGACCCCAGTAGCGGGCCTGCCCGGGTTTATTGGTAAGCGCCAGAATTCCCCCGGCTAACATTAGGATGACACATGCAATTATCAGTGACATAGGATACTGCCTTTCGGGAGGGTTGGCTTACTGGGGAGACTGGAGCGATTTTTCGATGTCGGAGATGGCGCTCAGAATCTCTTCACGTGAGCCCTGGTTCTTGATGATGTTTATGAAATCCGGATCCTTGAGGGAGAATGCCAGCCTTGAAAGCAGATGCAGGTGGGATCTGACCGTCGGCGTTACCAGGGCGAAAATCGTGTGAACCGGCTTGCCATCCAGGGCGCCGAAGGCCACCGGCTTCTCCAGGAAACACAGAGTCAGGCAGGGCCTGGATATGTGCAGGATCAGCGGGTTGCGCACATGCGGAATGGCAATGCCGTCGCCCAGGCTGGTGGAGCCGAGTTCCTCCCTTGCCAGCATGGCCTGGAAGAGAAAGTCGCGGTCCACGTCATCCGGCAGGCGCATGTGCTCGATGACATTTTTCAGGACCCCCTGCTTGTCGCTGCCTTCGATGCGGTAGAAGATGCCGCCGTCCTGCAGCGCCGAATTCATTGAGGGCAGTTCATCCTCGGCCGCGTTTGCGTCTTCGGCAAAAATCTGCGGCGAGACCGGCATCCGGGCGGCATTGGCCCATTCCAGCAGTTCCATGCGGTTGAAACGGTACTGGTCATTGATGCGGTAGGCCGGGATGCGGTTCTGTTTGATCCAGCGATAGATGGTTTTTTCCGAGACGTTCAGCAGTGCGGCGGTGTCTTTTACTCCAAGTTGCATACGGATCCTTTATTTCTCAAAAATATGCATCAGATTCTCAAATCGGGACATCTATGCGCCTGTTGTCCATATATGTCAATTGTAATTTCAGGGGATGAAATCAAAGACCGCTCTGTTGGTAAACCCGGTGGCCATTTTGAATTTGTCAATACAACGCTAAACTTTGATGGCGGCTTGTGTTGCTGGGATCGGGGCGGGATTTAAGGCTTGTCAAAGGGGGCGAAGAGCTGTATCCCTCTTAGGAAGGGGCGCCAAACCTGCGGTCAGGACATTGGCTGCATAGAAGGAGTAACTGTGAAACTTTCGGAAGTAAAGGATCTGCTCAAGGCCGAAATCGTTGTGGGCCATTCCGAAATGGATGCAAATGTCGAGACCGCCTTCGGGGTTGACCTCATGAGTGACGCCCTGGCCTATGCCAAGCCGGGCTGCCTGCTGATTACCGGACTGATAACCCCGCAGACCATCCGGACGGCCTATGCCCTGGATATCGCCGCCATCGTGGTCTGTCGCGGCAAGGTTGTCAATGAAGACTCCCTGCAGGTGGCGCGTGAACTGGGAATGCCGGTGCTGCGCACCCGGCTGATCATGTTTGAAAGCTGCGGCCGGCTCTACAAGAGCGGTTTGGTGGGCTGTATCACCGAAGTGGAAGACCATGCCGCAAAACAGGACTGAGACTCCGGCGCTGACCGGGAGCTATGAGGTCAAGGGCGGCGATTTTTCACGGGCCGGAGCGGTTTCCATCAAGATCAAGAAGATGCTGATGGAAGATCCCTTTAGCCCGCGCTCGGTGGTGCGCCGGGTGGCCGTGGTGGTCTTCGAGGCCGAAGTCAATATCATT
>CAYWBU010000076.1:0-8398 GCA_964456565.1 uncultured Bacteriovoracaceae bacterium
CTGGGAAACGTGTTTGGCGGCCCATCGCATGAACATGGAAAAGGGCGACGACGGTTTCCTGGGTGAGTTCAGGGATTCCCGGGTTGGCCGATTGCTGCGGATCGAAGAGGTTGACTGGCATTCCATCATGCAGGATACGGCCAAATCAACGGCCACCGTGGCCACCAAGGTGGCCAACAAGACCGCCGAAAGTGTACTGGGTCTGGTCACCGGTTTCTTTGTTGTCATGTTTACCCTGTTTTATTTCTTCCGGGATGGAGAGGGGATGGTGGCGCGGCTGCGCTATCTCATACCGCTCAGGAAAGATTATGAGAATAAGCTGTTCGAACAGTTTGTCCTGATTTCCAGGGCAACGGTCAAGGGAACCTTCCTGGTGGGACTGGCCCAGGGGACCCTGGGGGCGGTGACGCTGATGATCTGCGGCGTAGGGGCCTGGATTGTATGGGGGGCGGTGATGATCGTGCTTTCCATTATCCCGCTGATCGGGCCGTGGCTGGTGCTGGTGCCTGCAGGGCTGATCCAGCTGGCGCTCGGCAATATCTGGCAGGGAATCGTGATCCTGTTTGTCAGTACCATTGTGGTCTCGAATGTCGACAACCTGCTGCGTCCCAGGCTGGTGGGCAGGGATGCCCGCATGCATGATCTGCTGATCTTTTTCTCGACCCTGGGCGGCATCGGTATTTTCGGGGTGTTGGGATTCATTGTGGGGCCTGTAATCGCCGCACTTTTTATTACATTGCTGGATATCTACGGAACCGAATACCGGGAAGAGCTTACCGAGGCGGAGAAAGAGGGGGCTTCTTAGGGCCCCCCGGTCTGGGTTATCGTCGGTTCAACGGAACATAATCGTTATCTTTGTCCAGTGTGCTCAGGTAGGCCGGACGGATAATCTTGTTCTGGATAATCTGTTCAATGCGGTGGGAAGACCAGCCCACAACACGGCTCATGGCAAATATCGGTGTGAACAGGTCGCGCGGAATACCCAGCAGTTTGTACATCAGTCCGGAATAGAAGTCGACATTGGGGGCGATATTCAGACCCTTTCTCTCGACGAACAGCTGAGCCCCGACTTCGGCTACATTGTTGTAGAGGTTGAATTCCTCGCTGGCGCCTTTGATGCGGGCATATTTATCCAGCTGTTCCTTGAAGAGGATGGCCCGCGGATCGGAAAGAGTGTAGACCGCGTGACCCATGCCGTAGATCTTGCCGGATCTGTCATAGGCCTGGCGATCGAGAATTTTTTCCAGATAGGCGCGGATTTCATCCTTGTCTTTCCAGTCGCCCACGTTTTTCTTGACATCTTTCATCATGGCCATGACCGCCTCGTTGGCGCCGCCGTGCAGGTGTCCGCTGAGGGATGCAATGCCGGAGCAGATGGCCATATGGGTGTTGGCGCCGCTGGATGACACGGTGCGCACCGTGAAGGTTGAGTTGTTACCGCCGCCGTGCTCGGCGTGCAGGATCATGGCCATATCAAACATGCGGGCCTCAAATTCGGTCGGGCGTTTGCCCTTTAGCATGTACAGGAAATCTTCGGCCGTGGAGAAGTCCGGATTGGGTTTGATCAGCATCAGGCTGGCGCCCTTGCGGTAGCGCATGACATTATAGTTGTAGGCCACAATGGTGGGTAGTTTGGCTATCAGGTCGATGCAGGTATTGCTGACTTCCCTGATGTTGATGGCGTCCGAGTTGTAGCAGCGGCTCAGGTGGGAGACCACCGAGTGTAGGGCATACATCTGGTTGTCGTTTTCAGCCTCCTGCAGCAGGATGCTTTTTTCTAGCTTTGTGAGGGATCTTCTCTTTGAAAGGGCCCGGCTGAATTTTGCGAGGTCATCCGGGGCCGGCAGTTCGCCGGTCAGCAGCAGGTAGGCAATCTCGTCATAACCGTGGCGGCCTTCCTCCTGATAGTTTTTCACCAGGGCCGCGACATCATAGCCGCAGTAGAACAGTTTGCCCTCGCAGGGGGTTACAACTCCGCCGCCATTTTTTTCGTAGCCGACCACGCGGCCTTTGGATGTAATGCCCACTACGACACCGGTGCCGTCAGGGTTTCTGAGGCCGAGTTTGATGTCTTTTTCATTGATCATCTGGGGGGTAAGCTGGTCATGGGACATGGCCAGACTTTGAATCTTGTTAATTATCTCTTCCATTTTCTACTCCATTGAGAGCTTTGCCGGCTTCATCTTCTTTGGATATTTCGCCTGCATTTGCCCTAAATACTCCTAGTTTATTAAAAATCTCGCATCTTTTTGCGCAAGTAATCCAATATAGCATAGAATTTCAAATTTGAACAGATCCAAGGTCATTTTTTGCAAAAGATACAAAAATGTATACCAAAAATGTTGTAAAACAAAAATGTACCATAAAACGGGGTTATCTTGGTCGTTCAGGCTGTTCGATAATGGCCCTAAATAATTTTTATTTCGATATAACATAACGAAATATATATATTTTATATTTTGGAGAGCCCCAAAGTCATGAGCGCGGCGAATGCTGGCACAGTTCTGGCTTTAAGGCTTGGCAAAAATAAGTCCGGAACTGCCGGGGGGATGATATCCGGGGTGGTTTAATACAAGGACAGAAAAAAAGAGAGGGATGAACTATGCTTGATTGCAAGACCAAAGAAGATGTATTGGCGGCGGTAAAAGACCTTGATGTAAGCTTTATTCAGCTGTGGTTCACTGATGTGCTGGGGATGCTCAAAAGTTTCAACCTGACTCCGGCGGTGCTGGAAGAGGCCCTGAGCGAAGGGATGGGCTTTGACGGCTCTTCGATTGAAGGATTTGCCCGAATTCATGAGAGTGACATGATCGCCATGCCGGATCCCTCCACCTTTCAGCTTCTGCCCTGGCGTCCCTCAGAAAAGCCGGTCGGACGGATGTTCTGCGATATTCTGAACCCGGATGGCTCTCCTTATGACGGCTGCCCGCGTTACGCGCTTAAGCGCATGGTCAAGAAGGCCGAAGGTCTTGGCTTCACCCATGCCTACATGGGCCCGGAGCTGGAGTTTTTCCTGTTTGCCGACGATTTTGAACCCATTCCCACGGACCGCGCCGGTTACTATGATGCCGTCCCGGTTGACCGCGGGGCCGATGTAAGGCGCGAGATCGTCTTTGCCCTGCAGGAGATGGGGATCAATGTTGAATATTCCCACCATGAGGTCGCCCCGTCCCAGCATGAACTTGCCCTGCGTTATGACGATGCCGTGACCCAGGCTGATGTGGTTATGACTTACCGTACCTGTGTGCGCGAAATTGCCAGACAGCACGGCTTCTACGCCACCTTCATGCCCAAACCCATCTTTGGCGAAAACGGCAGCGGCATGCATGTGCACCAGTCATTGTTCAGGGGCAGTTCCAATGCCTTCTATGATGAGTCCGACGAATACAATCTTTCCAAAGAGGCCAAGGGCTACATCGCCGGCATTCTCAAGCATGCCCGTGAGATTGTCGGTGTGACCAACCAGTGGGTCAACTCCTACAAACGTCTGGTTCCGGGCTATGAAGCCCCGGTTTATGTGGCCTGGGCCCGCCGCAACCGTTCCGCCATGGTGCGGGTGCCCATGTGCAAGCCCGGCAAGGAAAAGGCCACCAGAATCGAATTCCGTGCTCCGGACCCCGCCTGCAATCCCTATCTGGCCTTTGCCGTGCAGATGGCCGCCGGTCTGGAGGGCGTTGTGAACAGTTATGAGCTGGTGCCGCCCACCGAGGCCGATATCTTTGAGATGGATGAGAAGGCCAGGGACGAAGCCGGGATCACTTCTCTGCCGGGCAACCTCTTTGAGGCCATCCTGGAGGTGGAAAAGAGCTCCCTGGTGAAAGAGACCCTGGGTGACCATATCTTCGAGAAGTTTGTGGCCAACAAGAAGAAGGAGTGGGACCTGTTCCGGATCCACGTCAGCCAGTATGAAATCGACAGATATCTGCCAATGCTGTAAACAAACGCATCCGCAGGAGGCAGCTTATTGCTGCCTCCTGGTATAAAGGAGCACTGCATGAGTCATATCAGTGAAGACCTGTTTCATTTCCAGGCATCGCTCAACCAGTCGGGATCAAGCCTTGAGGAATATATCAGGGACACCTACCTGGCTAAATGGGTCGGCGACAGCCTGCCGTGCGCCATGGCCATCCGGACCACTTATGTGACGGCCATCCAGAATTTTCTGACCGCTGAAGGCCTGCTCAATATGGAGCGGGTCCAGATGAGTCCGGTGACCGATCCGCTGGCCCATGACGTGGAGCACGTGCCCACCATCACCTATAAGGGGATGCCCTATGTGGCGACCCATTCCATGATCTACAGCAAGTTTCTGGCCTGCTTCAATCCCCGCATAAAGGGGATCTTTGTTGATTCACCCAATATCCGCCTGGAGATTGAGAGTCCCCAGCGCCAGCAGCGCGGCAAATATCTGATCGATTTTTCGCAGATCGATATTGAAAAGCGCCGCAACCGTCAGATCGATCTGGGAACCTACAAGGAAAATCCCGCCATGGTGCAGTCGATCCTGCGTGAGGATATGGAAGAGGCCCTGGATTTCTTTGAGCGAATGATCGTGGCTGCCGTAACCGCGGTGGTGGAGAAGAATGAAGATGAGCTCAAGAGTCTCGGGGTGGCGATTGAGGTACCCGAGAGGCCTTTCCCGCGTTACCGGCATGATGAGATCACCGCCAGATACGGCCGCCAGGCGGCCGAAGTCAAGGCCGGGGAAGAGGTGGACGGCCAATTCTTCTGGATCACGGGGCTGATGCGCGAGAACTATGATCTGATCTATCCCTATCTGCAGGCCGATGGTACCAAGCGGCCGCTTGCCGAGTTCAGCTCGGACATGATCTACAACTATGATATCTGTGCCAAGGCCCTTGTGCGGGAGACCAATTCCTATATGCCGGCTCTGGAGATCCTTTCGGGGGCTATTCGCGAATGGCTGTTTGAGCCCATTGTGGAACGGCTGCTGGATAACCGCATTATCCCCACCCGGCCGGTATTTGAGGAAGGCCAGCTGGTGAACATTGATGAGCTGGGCGGTTACGGGCCGTTTTTGATGGCGGCGGCGCTTAAGGATGAGGCCGGTGATCCCTATTTCCCGGAGACCTATGGCGGCGGCCTGGGGGTTGAGCGTTCCCTCTATGCCCTGCTGCGCGGGGCAGCGATCCAGAAGATTGATGACCTGACGTGCTTCGGCAAAAACCCGGATTCTCATCCGGTGTTCCTGTTCTGATGAAAAACAGCCGGTAAGCGGCTTAAAAGAATACCTGCTCAAGATCCTTGTCGTCCCTCGGGTCCGGAGTAAATCCGTGGCAGGTAAAAAGGGTGGCCGGATTTAAGCCGGCCACCCTTTTTTGTTAAGCCGTGTGGGACTGGATTACACCGGCCTTGATGAAGTCGCGGAAGATGGGGTGCGGCTGGAATGGTTTGGACTTGAATTCCGGATGAAACTGGCAGCCCAAAAACCAGGGATGGTCCTTCAGTTCGACGATCTCAACCAGGCCCGATTCCGGATTGCGGCCGCTGATGATCAGGCCGCATTCGGTCAGCTGTTTTTCAAATTCGGAGTTGAACTCGTAGCGGTGGCGGTGGCGTTCGGAGATGACCTTCTTGCCGTAGGCCTCATAGGCGTTCGTCCCTTTGACAAGCTCGCATTTGTAGGCCCCGAGGCGCATGGTGCCGCCCTTGCGCTTGATGTTCTTCTGGCCTTCAATGAAATTGATCACCGGCCAGGGGGTGTTTTCGTCAAATTCAGTGGAATTGGCACCCTTCATATTGCAGACATCGCGGGCAAATTCACTGACCGCCATCTGCATGCCCAGGCAGATGCCCAGGAAGGGGATGTTGTTTTCGCGGGCATACTGGATCGCCAGCATCTTGCCTTCGCTGCCGCGTTCGCCAAAGCCGCCGGGCACCAGGACCCCGTGAATGTTTTTGAAATATTTATCCAGCTTTTTGCCCTGGGTCAGTTTGCTGGCATCCACAAAGATACGGTTTACCTTCACATTGTTGGCATAGCCGGCATGGGTCAGGGCCTCGTTGAGGCTCTTGTAGGACTCGGTGAGCTGGACATATTTGCCCACGATGGCAATGTTGATTTCCTGTTCAATGCTCTCAATCTTATTGACCAGTTCCTGCCAGGTCTTCATCTGCGGTTCGCGGGTCCAGATGTCCAGGTATTCGATGATCTTGTCGTCCAGCCCCTGGCTGTGATACTCCAGCGGCACCTTGTAGATGTTGTCAACGTCCGGGGCTGAAATGACTGCCTCTTTTTCGACATTGCAGAACAGGCCGATCTTTTCGCGCAATTCCTCGTTGATGCGTTTTTCGCAGCGGCAGAGCAGAATCTGGGGCTGGATTCCGATTTCGCGCAGCTTCTGTACCGAATGCTGCGTGGGTTTGGTCTTGTATTCCCCGGCCGTGGGGATATAGGGCACCAGGGTCAGGTGGATATACAGGGCGTTGCTACGGCCCACATCGTAGGCCATCTGGCGGATGGCCTCCAGGAAGGGCAGGGATTCGATGTCGCCGACGGTTCCGCCGATCTCCACGATGGCGATGTCATAGCCGTCGGCGGCCTGTTCGATCTTGGACTTGATCTCGTTGGTGATGTGCGGGATGACCTGGACGGTCTTGCCCAGATAATCGCCGTTGCGTTCCTTTTGGATAACCGAGTCGTAGATCTGGCCGGTGGTGAAATTGTTGCGGGCAGTCAGTTCCGAGGTGGTGAAACGTTCATAGTGGCCGAGGTCCAGATCGGTTTCGGCACCGTCATCGGTGACAAAGACTTCGCCGTGCTGGAAGGGGCTCATGGTGCCGGGATCCACGTTGATATAGGGGTCAAGCTTGATGTTGGTGACCCGCAGTCCGCGGCTTTCCATGGTGGCGCCGATGGCGGCGGCGGCCAGTCCCTTGCCCAGGGAAGACAGTACTCCTCCTGTTATGAAGATATACTTGTTGCTTTTCTGTTTGCCCATTTTACCTCCTCGGTCGTGTCTCATATTTAATTTTAAGGATTAGATGAACTTTTCAGTATTAGATTATCTCATTGATCCTTTTACTTAAAGCAATCCGTTCGGCATTGCCAGTTAATTTTTCGCCGTTCTGGTCAACCACATAAAAAATATCAACCGCCCGGTGTCCCGCGGAATTGATAAAAGCCCGGTGAATGCTGAGCTGAGCGTCGTTCAGGACCTCGGCGATGGAGTGCAGCAGGCCCGCGCGATCAGGGGCGCTTATCTCCACCAGGGTGAAGAAGCTTGAGGTCTCATTGTCGATGGTGACGGACTTAGGTGTTTGCGGCGCCGGGCTGTTTTTTTCCCCGAACAGGCGGTTCTCGCTGAGGATTGCCGCGATATCGGTTTGCCCGCTGATGCAGGACCTGAAACGTTCACTGATCAGCGGCCATTGGTCATAACCATCCCATGGCAGGGCCACCCGGAAGACATCCGCGGCGGTCCCGTCATGCCAGGTGAAGATGCGGGCCGAGATGATGTCGAGATGCACCGAGGCCAGGATGGCGCTCAGCAGGCTGAACAGCCCCCGGCGTTCGCGGGTGATAACGGAAATTGTGGCATGTCCGTCATCGGGGTTTGCCCGGACGATGATATCGTCGGGCCCATTGAGCTTCAGGGACAGCTCCAGATGACGGCGGATCTCATCGACCTCAAAGGCCATTACGTAGGCCTGCGGCAAGGCCCACAACCGGCCGCGCTCCCGCCTGCCCTGCTGCAGCCGGGCCCATTTTTCGTCCAGTTGCATCAGACTGGCGGTATCCTTGAAGATGCCGTGATGCAGGGCATGCCTGACCTTGGCATACAGCTCGTCCACCAGGGCAGCCTTCCAGGTATTCCAGATGCCGGGCCCGGTGGCGCGCGAGTCGGCCACGGTCAACAGGTAAAGCATGTCCAGGATGTCCGGCTGTTTGATGGTGGCGGCCAGGTCCATGATGGTTTTTTCCTCGGAGAGGTCACGGCGCAGGGCGGTGTGCACCAGCAGCAGGTGCTGGCGGATCAGCTTTTCCACGAGCCAGGCCTCCTCGCTGCCGTACCCCAGTTGCAGGGCAATGTGGCGGCCTTTTGCCGCGCCGCTTGCACAGTGTTCCTCCGGATTGTTCTTGCCGATGTCATGCAGTAGGCCCGCCAGCATCAGGATGTCCGGGTTTTCCACCTGGGTGAAGATGGTTTGGAACTCCTTGCGGGATTCGTGCAGGAACTGGACGGTCCTGATGCTGTGTTTGTCAACGGTGTAACTGTGGCCGGGATCAAAGCGGTTCAGCCCCTTTATTTCTGCGAAATCGGGAATCAGCTGTTCCAAGACCCCGGTTTCCAGCATGGAAGTGAGGGCCTGGCCGGGATAATCGGATTTCAGGATTCGGCGGATGCAGGTATTGGTTTCGCCCGGATGAATCAGG
>CAYWBU010000076.1:8408-11893 GCA_964456565.1 uncultured Bacteriovoracaceae bacterium
TCCTTTTGCCTGGAGGCTTCGGAGCTTCTCCCAGATCAGGTGCCGGGCCTGCGGATGCAGGGGACGGCCCTGCTGGGCAAGGATGCTGAAGATCTCCAGGAGTAGGGTCGGCTTGGAATGTAGGTTGCTGCCGGGGCTGAAGTTGATGTGTCCGGCCTCGATTGTATAATCTGTGCCCATGGCGGTTTGGGCTCGCGGCCTGCTCATGAGGTCTATCCCGGATCTAAACGATTCATAGATCTCCCTGATGACCAGGGCGTTTTGATGGAGTTTCTGCATCATGGTTTCCGGATCGCCGCCTTTATTGATGCAGCAGACGGTGCGGCTGTTTTCATAATGCATGCAATCAGTGCGGCGACCGCTGAGCGAGTGCAGGTCAAAACGCAGTTTCAGCAGGTAATCGGCCGCCTCTTTGAGGTTTTCGATGTCATCATCGCTGAGCAGACCGCTGCTTTTAATGCGGGACAGATCGGATTTTCCGAGGATCAGGCCTGCCAGCCACAGGATATTGTGGTAGTCGCGCAGTGCGCCGCGGCTTTCCTTGAGATTGGGTTCGAGCATGTATGATGCGTCTCCCCAGGTATTGTAGCGTACCAGGTCCGCTTCGGCAGTCCGTTTGAGAAGGTCCTGTATCACACGCCGGGACGGTTTTTTTGATATGCGGTTCATCAGGCGGCTGAAAAGTTTGTCGGAGCCGGTTATCAGGCGGGCGTCACACAGGGCGGTGCGCAGTTTGAAGTCTCCCTTTGTATCGGATAGGGTCTGGCGGACGGTGCGCACGCTGTGGCTGGCCTCCTTACCCAGGTCCCAGAGGGGGTAGATTGTCTGTTGGATGAGATCGTTCAGATCTCCGCTCTCAAGCCGGCTGTCAATCAGCACCAGGAGGTCCAGGTCTGAAAATGGGCAAAGCTCACGCCGGCCATAGCCGCCCAGGGCGATGAGGGCCCAGTGGGGATTTTCGCTTTGCAGCCTGGCGGCGGCCGCGCGGATCAGGCTGTCCGTCTGATAACTCAGGCGGACAGCCTGACTAAATCCTTTAAGGCCTGCCGATATTTCAGATGGCGGAGCTGCCTTTTTCACCGGTCCTGATCCTGATAATTTCGTCCAGGGGCAGCACAAAGATCTTGCCGTCGCCGATCTTGCCGGTACGGGCCGCCGCCATGATGGCTTCGATGATGGGCTCCACCTGGGTGTCGTCCGCAATGATTTCCAGCTTGGCCTTGGGGATGAAATCCACATCATATTCGGCGCCGCGGTAGATCTCCTTGTGGCCTTTCTGGCGGCCGAATCCCTTGACCTCGCTGACTGTCATGCCCTTGAGTCCCAGATCATGCAGGGCCTCCTTGACGTCATCCAGTTTGAACGGTTTTATAATGGCTTCGATTTTTTTCATGATTTTCTCCTTAGTTCAGTGAATAGCCGGTTTCGCCGTGCAGGCTTTGATCGAGCCCTTGCAGTTCCTCTTCTTCGCTGACGCGCAAGCCGATGGTGGCGTCGATGAGTTTCAGAATGACCCAGGTTACCACCAGTGAAAATCCGATGGCACTGACTGCCCCGATGGCCTGGATGGTGAACTGGTGGGCATTGCCGTAGAACAGGCCCGTGGCGCCGACCGAAGCGAAGAGTCCGGTGGCCAGAGCGCCCCAGAGTCCGCCCAGGCCGTGAACGGCCACAACGTCCAGGGAGTCGTCATAGCCGAGGCGCTCTTTCATCAGGATTCCGCCGTAACAGATGATGCCGGCCAGCAGGCCGATCAGGATCGCCGGCAGAGGGGTTACGAAACCGGCGCCGGGGGTGATGGCCACCAAGCCCGCCAGGGCCCCGGATGCTGCGCCGAGGGTGGTTGGTTTCCTGCGGTGCAGCCATTCCACCAGGGTCCAGGACAGGGCGGCCCCGGCCGTGGCCACCTGGGTGGTGAAGAAGGCCAGGGCGGCCGAACCGTCGGCAGCCAGGGCGCTGCCGGCGTTGAACCCGAACCAGCCGAACCAGAGCAGGGAGGCCCCCAGCATGGTCAGGGTGAGGTTGTGGGGGTAGAAGGGCTGTTTCTGGTAACCCTTGCGTTTGCCGATCACCAATGCGGCCGCCAGGGCGGCCGTGGCCGAGTTGATATGGATGACCGTGCCGCCGGCAAAATCCAGGGCCCCCATCTCGCCGAGCCAGCCGCCGCCCCATACCCAGTGGCAGACCGGCAGGTAGACCAAGGTGCTCCAGAGGACAGTGAAGGCCAGGAAGGCTGTGAACTTCATGCGTTCGGCAAAGGCCCCGGTGATCAGGGCCGGGGTGATGATGGCGAACATCAGCTGAAAGGCGCAGAAGAGCAGGTGGGGTATGGAATCCGAATATGGTCCGGCTTCCATGCCGACGCCTTTGAGCCCCAGGAACGAAAGATCGCCGATAAAGCCGCCGATGTCGGTGCCGAAGGCCAGGGTGTAGCCGTAGATGACCCAGATGATTGAGATTATTCCCAGACAGATGAAACTCTGCATCATGGTGCCCAGCACGTTCTTGGACCGCACCAGGCCGCCGTAAAAGAGCGCCAGTCCGGGGGTCATCAGCATGACCAGGGCCGTGGCCAGCAGCATGAAAGCCGTATCTCCCGAGTTGATCATAATATTCCTCCTGTGGAAAAAGTCGTTGCTGCGGTAAAGGCAAGGATGATGCCAGCGGGCTTTTTTGTGTAACTGCATGAAAATAAAGAGTTAATATTGAACCGGATTTTTAAAGTCCGGTACAAAAATGTTAAAATACAAATATGTGCATCAAAAATGTATTCAAGCGTTGAAAAATAACATTATTTGTTGTATGGGTCAGAATTGTTACGGAGGATATATGTTTACAATGCAGCGCAGGGAACTGGAAGTTTTGAATTCCATCGCCAAGGCCGTGGCCGAGCCTTCTCCGCTCAGGGTGCAGTTGGAACGGGTGCTTGAGATCCTGGCCGAAGGGTCGGCCATGGAACGGGGCATGATTTCGATCCTGGACCGTGAGACCGGTGAGGCCATGCTGGATGTGGCCGTCGGGGTTGATCAGGATATCCAGGGGGTGTCTTACAAGCCGGGCGAGGGTATTACCGGTCAGGTGGCCAAGACCGGTCGTCCCATGGCCATCGCCAACCTGGGCGACGAAAGCATGTTTCTGGACCGGACCGGTGCGCGCCGCGGCCTTGACCGTTCCCAGATGGCCTTTCTGTGTGTGCCGATTATCTATGACGGCAGTGTCGTGGGAGTGCTTTCGGCTGACAAGCTGGCCAAGGATGTGGATAAGCTGGAGTATGAATTGCGGACCCTGGAGGAGGTGGCCCTGTTGATCGCCAAGGCGGTCTATCTGAGACGGCTGGAGGATGAGAACAGTCAGCTCAAGAGCATGCTGCACAGCTGCCAGTCGCCCACTTCCGCGCTGATCGCCAAGTCCAAGATCCTGAAGGAGGACTATTCCCAGATCTATCAGGTGGACGACTCCAATACCACGGTCCTGATCAACGGCGA
>CAYWBU010000077.1:0-360 GCA_964456565.1 uncultured Bacteriovoracaceae bacterium
ACCTGGACTACCACTGCCAGCCCGCTGGATGCCTCGGCTGGCGCGGCCGATTCACCCCGGGTGGGTATCGACGCAAACGGCAAGGCCATCGTGGTCTGGCGGCAGATCAACGGTGACGGCAAATATGACATCCATGCCAGCGCATATAACGGCAGCGCCTGGGATGCAGCATCGTCCCCAGTGGATATGGCAGAGGGTACCGCCTTCAATCCCCAGGTGGACATGAATGCCGGCGGTGAAGCCGTGGCGGTCTGGGTGCAGGATGACACCACCGCTTTCAGCATCTACGCCTCAAGCTATAACGCATCATCCTGGTCCGCCGCGCCCACCCTGCTGGAAGCCCTTGACACGAACGCCGAC
>CAYWBU010000077.1:470-11866 GCA_964456565.1 uncultured Bacteriovoracaceae bacterium
GCCTTACTGGAAAACGGCAGCGGCGAGACAGCAAATCCGCAGACGGCCATCAATGCCTGCGGTCAGGCCGTGGTGGTCTGGCGACAGGATGACACCACCGCCGACAGCATCTACGCCGCCACCTACGACGGTTCAGCCTGGTCCGCCGCACCCACCCTGCTGGAGACCCTTGACACGGTCGCCAGCAATCCTCAGGTGGCCCTGAACGATGAGGGCCGGGCCGTGGCCGTCTGGCAGCAGAATGACGGCACCGCCGACAGCATCTACGCCAGCCTGTTCCATTAATTGACAAACTTCAGCGGCGGCCGGACAACCTCCCGGCCGCCGTCATCTATACAGCCCTCATTGTGACCCGATTCAATTATTGTTGCTAGCCTCCTATGACGGAAAAACTGAGCATGTAGTTCTCTCCCAGTTCGATCAGGCCGCTTTTTCTGAAAGCATGCCGTTCGGCCAACGTTTCGACATCCTCGGGCGACCATCGCATGTTTAGTGGCGGGCCGAAGGGCGAATCTTCTTTCTTACAGTCAATGATTACAAAGTCTCCGCCCGGCTTCAAAATACGGCGCATCTCAGCGAAGACCACCTCGGCATGGCAGGCCACGGCCGGGATGTGCAAAACGGTCGCCATCAGGCATACATCCACGCAGCCGGTTTCCAGCGGTAAGGTTTTGGTAATGTCGGCAGTCATGGCCTCAAGATTATGCAGGCCCAGTGAATGGGCCCTGCCGTTCAGGAGTCCGGTCATGCGGGATGAGATATCAACCGCATAGACCGCCCCCGTGTCACCGATTATTCCGGCAGCCTCGACGGAATAATCCCCCGGACCGCAGCCAAGATCAAGGAAGCGGTCCCCTGCTTTCAGCTCCAGAGCGGAGAAGACAGTTTCCGGATCATGCATCCGGAAACTGCTCGCTCCGCTTTTTCCATGGCAAGCGTGCATCGACTTAACCCCCTACAGGTAATAAAGAAAAGATTCGATCTTGGTCTGATCGTTTGCATCCCGGTTCCCATCAAAGCTCAGATTGAGCACCGGCTTCATGTGTCGGTCTTCCAGGCCCTTCCGCAGGATGTTAAGTGATATTTCCGTATTCTCATAGGTTGAGGACAGCGTTATGATCCCATCAACTCCGATGAGCTCTCCCAAGATTTTCGCCATCCGATACCTGCCGAAGTCGCCGGCATAATATCCGATGGTCCTGTCCGCTCGTGCGATAAGGTCATTCAGGTCCGGTTCAAAGGGGCTCCCCGCCGGGAAGCAGGTCGTCACCGATTTCATGGCATCCTTGAATTCATCCAGTTTTTCCGCAAGCAGGTTCATCTTGCCCTGAATGGCAAAATCCCGCCACATAATCCACAGATACTCGCTCAAAGGGGCATAGATTACGCGGTGGCCCTTCTCTTCCATCTCGCGCAGCAAATAGTCATTCAGGATATCATTGAACAGGATGAGCGGTTCTCCTATGGCAAGGATTTTCCTGCCGCCGGATTCATTTTCCCGGCAGATCTGCCGGGCGAGTTCGGTCAGGGTAGCGATACCAAGGGAGCCCTCGCCGATCAGATCAATAACCGCTTCAAGATATTTCCCACGGTTTTCCGCCGGCGCATACATCACGAGATCTCCGGCCAGCAGGCCCATGAAGATTAGCAGCATTTCATCTTCGGGCCGGCCCAAGGCATCCTCGACAAAGGGGGACAAAATGTCAACTCCCCGATATCCCTGTTCGTCAAGTTTAGCACGGATGAAACGGCTCATCTGACCGTCTATTTCCGCGCCTTCGGTCTGGGGGATCAGTACAGCCGCCCCGGCCGCCTGGCCTTTTATTTTTTCGACCTGCCGTAACACATCCCCCAACAGGGCCGTCAATGAAAAATATTCATTGGTGCGGGTATGTTGGCGTCCCAGTTCAATGGATCTTCGGTCGGTCTGCGGCAGGGCAATGGCATTTATGCCCCCGCTTACCAGCAGTTTTTCGAAAATAGCGGAATAGGGATAAAAATACGGCAGATAAATGGGCTGGTCCGGATTGATACCTGCCATGTCGGTTTTTATGTTTACCTGCAGGTGCTCAATAGCATCTGCATACACTTCCGGTTTTTCGGCCTGCTTAAGCGGCTGTCGGCCCAGGCTGTTCACAAAGGCCTCGAGCCTGGTGATGACGCCGACGTCGGAGGAATGCTCGTCCACCTCAATATTCAGGTAAGGTTTTCCATCCATCAACTCGTCGAAATATTGCACAAGCCCCGCATCCGGGCCGCAACCGTGATGGGTCAGAAGGATCGCATACGGTTTGGGATGCGCCTTGATAAAGCCGGCCGGTTCCAGTATGTGCTGGCCGAAGGGCCAGTACATGTTCGGATGTTCGGCGGCCATGTCGCCTTCCGGCAGATCATAAAAACCCAGAACCCTATAACCCATGTCCATCAGTTTACCCGGTATGCCCATGTTCAGGACCGGATCGGCCACTCCGTATATCTTCGATATGAGAACAAAGGCCTTCTCGTCAGGCCCTATGGCGCCGAGAACATCCCTGCCGCGGGCCGCCAACCTTTCTTCAAAGGCATGCATCGCAACCATACCCTTACCAAAGGCCGCCATGGTTTCCGCTTGAGTTTTTCCGAGCTGTTTTCCGAGATCCGCAAAGCTCTTCATCATGAACTCTTTACCCAGATTAAAGGCTATGGTAGGCGCCAGCAGTTCGATGCCCTTCCCCTTCAGATCCATGGCCTGATTGACAACCTTGAAGGCCAGCTGCATATAGGCGCATCCGTAATTCTGCCTGGTTTGTGACCCGGGATGGTCGACGGTATAAAGGTCCGGGAAAAATATGAAATCCACCTTCTTCCGGATAAGCTCCGCCACATGGCCGTTGATCAGCTTGATGGGATAGCAGGCCTCCGCCAGTGAATACTCCTGTCCAAGCCTGATGGTCTCATCATTTGTAGGATCTGAAAGGATTACATTGAATCCCAACTCCTTAAAGACGGTCTCAAACATCGAGAACATCCCGTAAGTGAACAGGGCCCGCGGTATTCCGACCGTCTTTCTGGCCGGATCAATTTTTCCCTCATAACCGTGGAAAACGATATCTTCCATCTGTCGGTTGAAGACATCCATGTTCTTTGAGGCGGAAATTCCCGGCCCCTGGATGGCGGCATCGTCAAAATCGGGATCGAATCCTTTAAATTTTGTGCACCCATCCGTCATATCTTCGCGGGCAATGATTGAAACCCCATAGGCCCCGGTAACACTGAAGAAAGGGGCCACCTGTACATCTTTTCCCGTTAACGACCTGAACGCGTTGATAATACCCTGATTGTAGGCCACCCCGCCCTGCAGGAATATCCTGTGCCCGATCGGCTGCTGGCCCACAACCCTGTTGAGGTAATTCTTCACCACAGCATAACACAGGCCGGCAGCGATATCCTCCATGGCGGCTCCCCTGCCCAGGTGGGCCGCCATACTGGTTTCCATGAAAACCGTGCAGCGTTCGCCCAGATGGGTGGGGTCAAGTCCGGCAAGGGCCAGATCCCCGAAATCGTCTATGGGTATGGCAAATTTCTGGGCCTGTTCCTCGATAAACGAACCGGTTCCCGCGGCACATACCTTGTTCATCCGAAAATCTTTTACCGCGCCATCCTCAAGGCAGATATATTTGGAATCCTGGCCGCCGATCTCAAAAACCGTATCCACGGAAGCATCCATAGCGGTGGCCGCCTTTGCCTGGCAGGTGATCTCATCTTTAACCACATCCGCGCCGACAAGCCGGCCTATCAGATGTCTGCCGGATCCGGTAGTGCCCACACCCATGATCCTGATCCCCTCTCCAAGCTCCGCCCGCATCTGATGCAGCCCGTCTTTGACAGCGGTTACCGGATCGCCCAGGGTCCTGAGATATTTAAACCAGACGACACGAGCATCCTTATCCGACAGAACCAGGTTGGTGCTTGTCGATCCCACATCAATCCCAAGCCAGTATGCCGCAGCGCTCCCGTCAGCCTGAAACGGCATGCACTGATGTTTGCCGCTGCTGTCATTATTCCCGAACCCCACCAGGCAGGGAAGAGCTTCCCCTCCGCCATCTTCGAGTAAAAACTCATCGGCGGCATCCAGCAACTCCAGCAGACATGTCATATCCAGCCTGAGACCGTTTCCCACGGCCAGGACGGCCGCACCCAGCGCCCCGCTGACATATGCAAGTTCCGATACGATCAGATCACTGTCGTCCAGTTTCAATTCGGCTTTAAAGGCATTAATGATCGCCTGATTGCGGGCGACGCCGCCGGCAAAGAGCAGGGGTTTCTTCCTGGGAAGCTTTCCCATGACCGCACCGCGGTAGTTCCTGACCATGGCATGTGAAAGTCCCAGCAGGATATCCTCCACCGGAACACCTTCCTGCTGATGATGGGTGATGTCCGTTTTGGCGAAGACACTGCAGCGGCCGGCTATTCGCGGCACGGTTCTGCCCCTGGCCGCATGGCCGGCAAAATCTTCCAATTCAAGCCGCAGGCGGGAGGCCTGCTCCTCGATAAACGAACCGGTCCCCGCCGAGCAACTGTCGTTCATGGCAACCTTTATGCGCGACTTATCGTCTTCACTAAAATCGGTAATATATTTAGCGCTCTGCCCGCCAATCTCGATAATTGACCCTACATTCCCGCTGATCGCAAGGCCGCCCTCAACAATAGCGGCCACCTCATTGACAAGGGAAATCACGCCATCTTCGCAAAGACGCTTGCCGGCACTGCCCGTGACAGCGCCAAAACTGATCTCATCCGCGGCGCAGACCAAATAAAGTTTCTGTATTTCATTTTTCAAGGTATCCCTGACGCTACCTTTATGCGCCATGTATGCCTGATATTTGACGGCGCCGGTTTCAGTTTCTAGCAGCACCAGTTTTACGGCAAAACATCCTATATCGATTCCCAAGCTGTACATTGAAAATTCTCCTTATATAGTTCTGGCAATTTCGGCAGCGTGATGCAGGGCATCCAGTCCATTTGTGGCCATGCAGCAGGCATCGCCGACCACATAGACCGCAGTCGCCGTTTCCTTCAGCCTGGCGCTGATGGGATCATAACTGTGGACGCCGGCGGCCACGACGATGGCACCGAAAATTCCGAGGCTCTCCCGGCATCCGCTGCGGAAGACATGGATCTCGCCGGCGGATGAGATCTCCATGACCGGCGCGTTAATCTCGAGTCTGACGTTATAGCCCGCCAGACTCTGCTTCAGCCAAACCATCCGGACCGGTTCTTCGCCGGCGCCGATATTGGCCGTGGCCTCGATGAGGGTCACATCTCTGCCTTGGGATCCAAGGTAGTTGGCGGTTTCGCACCCCGTGGCACCGGCGCCGATCACGGCCACGGCCCCCTCGGGGAGCGGTTCGCCGGACAGGACAGCATGGGCAGAGATCGTATGGGGCCCGTCCACGCCCGGAATGTCGGGCAGAACCGGGAGACTGCCGGTAGCAATCACCGCCACATCCGGGGCCATTTCGGCGACAGTCTCGGGGGTCACCTCGCTACCCAGCCTCACCGAAACATTATCCAGCTTTGCGATCTGGTCCACCCGCCAGTCAACCACCCAGCTGAAATCCTGTTTGCCGGGGGTCGTCGCGGCAAGATTCCATTGTCCGCCCAGCCGGGCATCCTTCTCGCAAAGGGTTACCGCATGGCCCCTGAGACCCGCCACCAGAGCCGCTTCCAGTCCGGCCGGGCCGCCTCCCACCACCAGCACCTTCCTGGGATTGGGCGCAGGGACGATTTCCATCTGGCGTTCCCTGCCGGCGGCCGGGTTCTGCAGGCAATTGGCATAGCCGGCGGTCATTTGCGTGCCGATGCAGCCCTGCAGGCAGCCGATGCACCGGCGGATGTCCTCAGCCCTGCCCCGGGATGCCTTGTTGACCCAATCCGGATCGGCAATCAGGCCACGCCCCAGGGCCACCATGTCGGCCTTGTTTTCCGCCAGGACATTTTCGGCCTCCGCCGGATCCACTATCCGCTGCACCCCGATAACCGGCACGTTCACGGCCGCCTTGATTTCCGCCACCTGGTCGATGATCGGCAGGTGGCCATCCTCTGCGATGGGCATCATCATGGACCAGACCGCCGGAGAAACACCCCGGCCGGCCGTAACATGCAGAGCATCGACACCGGCCTCTTCCAGCGTCCGGGCAATCAGGCGGGCGTCTGCCGGAGCAATCCCGCCGCCCTCGCCTTCCGATGCCACCATGCGGAAAATGATCGGAAAGTCCGGGCCAACCGCAGACCTGACCTTGCTTAGAACCTCCAGCGGGAAACGCATCCGGTTTTCCAAGCTTCCCCCATAGGCATCCGTGCGTTTATTGAAATGGGGGGAATAGAACTGCTGAATGAGAAAGCCCTGGGCCCCGTTGATTTCCACGGCATCCGCCCCGGCATCCTTGGCGCGCTGCGCGGCGGCGGCGAAATCGTCACCGGTTTTACGGATATCATCGAGGGTCATTGCGGTTGACGCCATGGCCGTCATGCTGAAATCCATACCGTCGAAACGCATCCGGTTGGGACCGAAAATGCCGTCGGACGGCGAGACGAGGCGTTTCCGTTTGGCATAAAACGGATAGGCCTCCATGCCCCCATGCATAAGGTGGACGACCAGTTTGGAGCCGGCCTTGTGCACAGAGTCGGCCAGCTTCCTGAAGCCGTCATTAAACCGGTCATCATAGATCGAATTCATGCCGGCCCCCATGCCGCCATCTCTGCTGACCGCGGCGACACCGGTAATGATCAGACCGGTACCGCCGCGGGCAATCCTGGAGTAGAATTCAACCATATCATCCGAGATGGTTTCATCCCGGTTGCCCAGCCGGGTGCCCATGGGCGCCAGGGCAACCCGGTTTTTCAACATCATGGTGCCGATTTGGATCGGCTCAAATATCTTGGGATATTCAGATTTCATGGCATATGTCCTTTCACTCTTTTCGCAGGTTAGCTATTTGATTGCATTTCTCATCAGGAAAAGATGAGCCCCTCCGGCAGGGCCTCGCCATACAGGGCCAGGCTCACCAGTCCTTCGATTGAAATCGGAATTAATCCGGCTGCGCGCCCGGCCGGCGCGACGGCGGCGTAACACATGGGGCACAAGGTGACCAGATATTGCGCCCCTGACATCCTGGCATCCGCCACATTTTCATTTACAATGGTATCGGAATCATCCGCATCTGCCTGGGGATTGCCGCTGGATAAACCCCAATACCCCCGGGCGCCGCAACAGAGGCGCCCGCCGTAATCAAATTTCCGGGCGGCCCGCCTGACGCCGATCAAACCGAACAGCTTCTCGATCAACTCATTCCGATCCCGGCCGCCGCTTACCGAACACGGCAGTTGAACCGCCGCCTCGGCATTAAGCTGAACGATCTCCCGCCCGCTCTCCTCCACCTCCCGAATAAGCCACTCCAGCAGCGACACGGGTCTGAACCGAAGGGCCAGGCCCATTTCGCGCGCCCGGTCAAGGCCGCAGAGACTCTCATCGTGGTAAAAGACAATCTCTTCAGCCGGTAAGGCATTCAGATTTTTCACGGCCCGTTCAATATGTTGCGGGGCCGCATCTTCAAGGTACCCATGGTTCAGTCCGTGTCCCAGGGAATAAGCCCCCCCGCCGACGATGTTCAAGGCCGCAAAGAGCCTGCTTGAATATAAGGCGATGGGATTCATGGGTTCCATGATTCCCACGCTGAGCCACGGGGCGTCACCGGTGGTCTTACGGATATGGTTGCGGGCGCCGCCGACGAAAAATCTTTCAATAAAGATATCTCTGCCCCGCGATGTTTGCGCCTTCTTTTCGATATTTTTCATAATCAGTCCTTTATGTCGCAATAAATTGTAAAGCGTTGGTCATGATGCTGTCGTGCTAATGACAAAACGCGCCCGGATAACTAGAAAAGGTTCTCCTCCTCCAGGCGTTTGAATACCATCCAGGCCCCTCCCATGGCGCTTGTGCCACACATGGAAATCGTCACACCAACTGTCTCAAGAATCTCTTCCTTGGTAGCGCCCGCCTGTAGGGCGGCTTGAAGATGGCCGATGGTACAAGGCGCACAATGATCCTTGATACCAAGCCCCATCGCCATCAGGTGTTTTTCCTTGGAACCAAGGGCACCTTCCCCAAACGCAGCATCAAGAGTGTGCAAGGTATGCATCCACACCTCCGGATTCTCGTTGTCATAGTTTTTTCTGCACTCCAGAAATTCCTCGAGCCACTTCCCCTGATGCTGCATGCCATTCTCCTTTCCTACTTTTGTTAAGTTCCTTAACTATTGTCTCAAAAAAAATCTACTCCTTGCCCGCCACCGAAAGCCTTTCATCGACAACAGCCCCGATCGTCTCCAGTATAACCGAGATGGTTGCAACCTGGTTCAATGAAAAGGCCTCCAGTCGACCGACAAGCTCAGCCATATCCCCCCCGTGAAAAAGCTCGTGGGCATCGAATATCTCCCAGCCTAATTGTGTGAGGGAGAGCAAATATTCTTTGTCGCTAAGGGGGGCCCGCTTCTTTTCGATATAACCTTTTTTTACCAGCTTCGCGACCATCTGGGACGCAGCGCTCTTACTGATGCCGAAGTGGCTTGCCAGGCTGGTGATATTCAAGTCTTTTTCCTCGCCAATCGCCTGAATAACATGAGCCTCTCTGGTCGTCACCTCGGTCCCGTCCGGCAAAGCGATCGGCAGTTCCTCAATGCGTGCATATTTTTTTGCAACCTTCAACAGTTGATGGATTGTAGACTTGATCAGCTCATCTTTGGTTTCCATTCCACATTAGTACAGCGGCTTAACCATATTGTCAATGCATATTTTACCCAATAATAAATCGAGATAAACGGCATACCTGATTTCAGAAGACCGTCTCGCCGGTCAGGCGGGCGTAGAGCTGGCCGCCCTGCCACAGGACCGGATAGGCATGTGTCATGAACACCGGGGCCAGATTCCCCTTGTCTTCGATCAGCCGGCAGACCCGGCGGGTCTCGGCCGGGGGCAGCGGCGCCGTCCAGACCGTCCGTTCCCGGGTGGCCAGACCGAGCCGCAGACCATGCAGCATGACCTCGCCATTGGCTGAAAAATCAAAGCGCAGGGCCACATCCGTTATCTCCGGAGCATACATGTTGTAATACTGCCGTTCGCGCGGCAGCCAGAATTCACGGCCATTACCGGCCACCTTCAGATAATCCGCCACCGGAATGTGGCAGGTAGCCGCGACCCGGGCCGGATCAGCGCCCCTTTGCCGCTGCCAGCTGACCGCGGCAAATCCCGGATAGTCGTTCAAGACCACATCCATGCGCCTGCCGAACAGCCCCGCGTCGCGCCGGGTGCGCGACATATCGTTGAACTGGCTGCCAAGCGTGAACCCCAGAAGCAGGGCAAAGATCAGCACCAGCAGTAATCTGACATCCTTGAGCATAAACCACCCCCTGTGCTGCTTTCTTCCAGATAAAAAAGAAATGATGGCAATTAAGTGCAAACCCGGAAATCAAAGGACAGATCCCATATTATTTAGATGCCCGGGATCAGGGCCGGGATCCATGGCAGAAAGTCAGGGACCGATACCGTCACATTTTTTAAAACTATTGCAAAAACATGCAAGTACCAGCTCAAGCCCTTGATATAAATGACCAGTTTCTGCTATTAATATTTCATGCTGAACACATTGAGAGGCTGTTTTGCCTTTGGCTATATTATCTTGAATACGGTTTTCTGGGCCTCGCTGCTGTTTCCGACCGCCTTCATAAAACTGATCATACCGCTGAAACCCTGGCGCCGGCTGTGCACCGCAGTCCTGGACCGCATCGCGCTCAGCTGGATCGCCTGCAATAATTTCGCCCTGGACCACTTTCTGAATATCGAATGGGACATCCGGGGTTTTGAGGACCTCAATCCCCGGGCCTGGTACCTGGTGATCTGCAATCACCAGACCTGGGTTGACATCCCGGTGCTCCAGCGCGTCCTTCACCGCAGGATTCCCTTCCTCAAGTTTTTCCTCAAAAAAGAACTGATCAAGGTCCCGATCCTGGGCCTGGCATGGTGGGCCCTGGATTTCCCCTTCATGAAACGCTATTCGCGGGAGTTTATCGAACAGAATCCGCAGCTCAAGGGCAAGGACCTGGAGATCACCAAAAAGGCCTGTGAAAAATTCAGCGAACTGCCGGTTGCGGTCATGAATTTTGTGGAGGGCACCCGTTTCACGCCCGCAAAACATGCCCGCGAAGAATCACCCTTCAGGCACCTGCTCAACCCCAAGGCCGGGGGCGTCAGCTTTGTCCTGGCGGCCATGGGAGACCAGCTAACCGAAATCCTGGATCTCACCATCACCTACCCCGGCTGCGAGGACAACAGCTTCTGGGCCTTCATGTGCGGCCGGATCCGTAAAATTTCCGTCCGGCTTGAGCACATCCCCATCAGTGAGGCCATGATCGGGGATTACGCCAATGATGAAAAATTCCGGGCCGGCTTCCAGCAATGGCTCAACTCCGTCTGGCAGCACAAGGATGATCTGATCAGCGCGGAGCTCGCCGGCTGAAACTCGCGCTACAGACCTTATTATTTTCAACGCCGCCCCCTTCAAGATATGCCCCCTGCATGACGATAGACTTGAGATATGCCGTCCGTCAAAGCACTGGTACACACCAATATCAACAGGGCCCGGCACTCGCTGCCCTTTCTGTCGGCCACCACGAAAGAGCTGATCGCGCTGATCGCGCCGCTGCTCTGCCTGGATGAACCCTCTTTCGGGGTCTATGGTCACCGGGTCTGTTCCGCTTCCGAATACCGGCTGCTCAAAAAATATGTGGGCGGCAAACCCGCAGTGACCCCCGGCCGCATGCCCGACCGGGTCTTTCTGGAGAGCCTGATCGTCGTCCCGGAGGCCTGTCCGTCATCGCTGGAAAACTGCATGCTGAACCTGATCGCGATCCCCTCGCCCGGGGCGCCCCAGGAAAAGATCGCCCGCAAGCTTGAATCCATCAGCACCCGCCTGCGTCTGCACGGCCTGATCGTCAGCTGGCATATGGCATCCGAGCTGCCGCCCCTGGCGGTTTTCAGCGTCCTGCGCACCGGCATTGTGCTGGCCGGAAAATATCCGGTCACCGATCCGCGGCAGAATTCCGAAAATGCCGTCTTCATCGGAGCCCTGCCCGAACGCATCACCGACACAACCAATATCCCGCGCCGCTCCTGGAACCCCTACACGGCCTTCCTGGACCGCCAGATCAGAGAGCAGATCGAATCCTCCGAATATATAACCGCCCTGGAGATTGAAGGGACCAGCCCCTACATGCTGCCCTACCTACCAATCATCGACCGCCACGAAAACGCCCTGGACACGGCCAGCCTGCAGAAACTCCGGCGCGCGATCCATGCCCTGC
>CAYWBU010000078.1:0-9547 GCA_964456565.1 uncultured Bacteriovoracaceae bacterium
TATCATTATTCACTCAGCCTCAGTTTAAAAGTTTTATATCCAAAAAAATCCAGACTCAATTACACCCGGCGTTTCTTGGGCGGTCTGCAACCATTGTGGGGAACCGGCGTAACATCTTTGATACCGCTCACCTTTATCCCGCATGCATTAATAGCCCGCAGTGCAGATTCACGTCCGCTGCCCGGCCCCTTAACATATGCAAAAACGCTCTTCAAACCATATTCCTGGGCCTTCTTGCAGGCCCCCTGGGTTGCGACCTGAGCAGCAAAAGGAGTGCTCTTCCGCGATCCCTTAAAGCCATTTGCACCGGCCGTGGACCATGCAAGGGTATTGCCCTGGGTGTCGGATATGGTCACAATAGTATTATTAAAGGTTGCCTGGATATGGACAACACCTTCCGATATTTCTTTTTTTACTTTCTTTTTGCCAGTTTTCTGTCTGGGTTTAGCCATGCAACTACACTCCTATGGGTTATTTCTTCTTACCAACAACAACTTTTCTGGGACCTTTTCTGGTCCGGGCATTGTTGTGAGTATTCTGACCACGAACAGGAAGCCCTTTGCGATGCCTCAACCCCCGGTTGCAGGCAATATCCATCAGCCTTCTGATGTTCATATTGGTCTCACGCCTCAGATCGCCTTCAACAGTCAGATTTTTCTCAATGTAATCTCTTAAAGCGGCCACATCCTGTTCAGTAAGATCATCACTCTTTATGGAAGGGTCCAGATTAAGAGCCGTAGTTATCTCCTGCGCTTTTGTCCGCCCGATTCCGTAGATGTAGGTCAAAGCGATATCAACACGTTTGTTCCGCGGTAAGTCAACTCCTGCGATTCTAGCCAAGTTACCCCTCCTTAACCCTGTCTCTGCTTGTGCCGCGGATTGGTGCAGATTACACGGATCACACCGTTTCTCTTGATAATCTTGCAATCCCGGCAACGTTTCTTTGCTGATGCACTAACTTTCATTGTTCCTCACCTCATTTGGACCGGTATACGATCCTGCCTTTCGATAGATCATAAGGCGAAATCTCGACCTGCACCTTATCACCGGGTAGAATCCGGATATAATGCATCCTCATCTTGCCGGAGATATGAGCCAGAATCTGATGCCCGTTTTCCAGTTCAACGCGAAACATCGCGTTGGGAAGGGGCTCAATCACCGTCCCTTCGGTCTCGATTACGTCCTTCGCCATATATTCTTTATGCTCCTATAGCCTTTTGGACGGCATCCTGCACTTCCATCATCGTGCCGGTACCGTCAATTTTTCTTACCAAACCCTTGCCGGAATAGAAATCAACCAGCGGCTTGGTCTGACCATGATAGGTGGTCAGCCTCTGCCGGATTGTTTCTTCCCTGTCATCATCTCTCTGATAAAGCTCTCCGCCGCACTTATCGCACACACCTTCAACTGTCGGGGCATCATATTTTATATGATGCATATAACCGCAGCCTTTGCAGGTGCGCCGCCCGGTCAAGCGCTCAACCAGAAAATCGTCGGGCACTTCTATTACCACCACATGATCAAGCTGTGAAGCCATTTTTTGCAAAAGCCCGTCTAAAGCCTCTGCCTGATCCTGTGTCCTGGGAAATCCATCCAGGATAAATCCTTTTTTACAGTCATCCTTGGCCAGCCGTTCACCGACCACTCCGATAACCACATCATCGGGGACCAGCTTTCCGCGGTCCATATACTCCTTGGCCTTACTTCCCATCGGGCTGCCCTCGGCCACGGCCGCTCTGAACATATCTCCCGTGGAGATCTGCGGCACATTCAGCCGATCGACCATCCGCTTAGCCTGAGTTCCTTTCCCCGCACCAGGTGGACCCACCAAGATAATGTTCATACCCCCCTCCTTTTGACAAACACATAAAAACTACCGCCGACCTTTAACCCGGCCGGACTTCAAAAGACCGTCATACTGTCTTGAAATCAAATGTGACTCTATCTGGGACATGGTGTCAAGTGCAACTCCCACCACAATCAGCAGGGAGGTTCCGCCGAAATAGAAAGGAACATTGCCCCGTGAAATCAGCAGGGCCGGCAGCACACAGACTACGCTCAGATAAATGGCGCCCACAAAGGTGAGCCGCGAAAGCACCCGGTCAAGATATTCAGCCGTCGCCTTGCCGGGACGGATACCGGGGACATAGCCGCCATTCTTCTTGAGATTATCAGCCACATCCAGCGGATTGAAGACAACCGCGGTGTAGAAATATGTAAAGAACACAATCGCAGCAACATAGATCACATTGTAGATGATGTTGCCGGGATTCAACGAATCTGCCACGGTCTTCATCCAGGCGACATCCGGGAAAAACTGGGCAATGGTCGCCGGAAAGACAATTATGGAAGATGCAAAGATCGGGGGAATAACACCGGAGACATTGATCTTCAGCGGCAGGTGCGTACTCTGGCCGCCGTAGACCTTCCGGCCCCGTACCTGCTTGGGATACTGGATCGGCACCCGGCGCTGCGAGGTCTCCATGAAGACCACCCCGTAGATGACCGCCACCATCAGGACTACCAGGAAGATAATCATGAAGATGGACATCTCGCCGGTGCGGGTAAGCCTCACGGTGTTGAACACCGCAATGGGCATGCGCGCGATGATACCCGCGAAGATTATCAGCGAAATACCGTTACCGATGCCGCGTTCGGTTATCTGCTCCCCCAGCCACATCAGAAAACAGGTACCGGTGGTCATGGTGATCATGGCCACGATCCTGAATCCCCAGCCGGGACTGAGCACAACCGCCTCGCCGGCCGGGCCCATCATCTGTTCAACACCGAAGGCCATGAAATAGCTCTGGATCAAACAGAGGAACACCGTTCCGTAACGGGTGTACTGGGTAAGCTTATGCCTTCCGGCGGCGCCTTCCTTCTGCAGCTGTTCAAAATGGGGAACAACCATTCCCAGCAGCTGTACAATAATAGATGCACTGATATAGGGCATGATACCCAGGGCGAAAATGGAAAGAGACCTGAGGCCACCGCCGGCGAACATGTCAAACATGCCCAGCAGGGTGCCGCGCTGCTGGTCAAACCATTCGGCCATGATGGCCGAATCGATACCGGGAGTGGGGATATGAATCCCAACCCGGTAGACAAACAGCATTGCAAGCGTGAAGAGGATCCTCTTCTGCAGCTCAGGAACCTTGCCTATATTTTCAAACCCGTTACTCACAGTTTACTCCTCGCCGGCTGCTGCAAAAGAACCGCCTGCCTTCTCAATCTTTTCAATGGCAGACTTGCTGGCCTTATCCAGTTTGATCGTCAGCGACTTTTCAATCTCGCCGTTACCGAGAAGCTTGATCTTTGAATCAGCCGACCGCACCAGACCGCCTTCCTTGAGCGCGGCACCGTCTATCACGGCTCCGGCATCAAAGCGGTTCAGATCGCCGACGTTGACAATCTCATATTCGGTGCGAAAATGATTTTTAAATCCGCGCTTGGGCAGTCTGCGGTAGATGGGCATCTGACCGCCTTCGAACCATCCGGGGATGCTGCTTCCGGAACGCGATTTCTGACCCTTGGAACCCCGGCCCGCGGTCTTGCCGCTGCCCGAGGCGCTACCTCTGCCGACACGTTTTGCATTCTTCTTGGACCCGGGGGCCGCCTGAAGATTAGAAAGATCTATCATTTTATGCCTCCTCCCAGTCCAGGAGATGCTCAACTTTTTTGATCGCACCGCGAGTGGCGGGATTGTCGGGCAAAACAACCGAGCGGCCTGTTCTCTTAAGGCCGAGAGCCGCTACAACCTTCCGCTGAGCCTCGGTGCTTCCGATTACCGAACGCTTCAATGTTACTTTAATCTGTCCAGCCAAAGCCAACCTCACTATATTTTCTAAGCACTAAGATGCTCAAGTTTTTTACCGCGTTTTGCCTCAACCGACTCTTTGGTCTCAAGCCGCTGCAGTCCGTCAAAGGTGGCCCGGATAACGTTGTGATGATTCCTGGAGCCCAGGGTCTTGCAGACAACATTATGAATCCCGGCGGCTTCCATGACGGCACGCACGGCGTTACCGGCAATGATCCCGGTTCCCGGAGGCGCCGGTTTGAGCAGCACCTTGCCGGCCCCGAATTCGCCGACGATCGGATGCGGAATGGTACCGTCCACAACAGGAATCCTGACCATGGATTTCTTCGCCACATCCAGGCCTTTCCTGATGCAGATCGAAACTTCCTTGGCCTTACCTACACCGTGGCCAACGCTGCCGTTACCATCGCCCACAACGACCAGGGCGCTGAAGCGAAATCTCTTTCCGCCTTTAACAACCTTGGCAACTCGGTTTATATAGACTACCTTATCAATGAGGCCGTCTGTCGCTTCTTCAAATCTGTCGATTTTAGCCAACTCTAGTCTCCTTTTAACCTAAAAATCAAGTCCGGCGGCTCTTGCTGCCTCGGCCAGGGCTTTCACCTTGCCATGGTATTTGTAACCGCCTCTATCGAACACGATCTGTCCGATCCCCTTTTCCTTGGCCTTCTGTGCCAGCAGGGTTCCGACTTCCTGAGCAGCAGCGACATTGGCACCCTTTACCTTGCCGGAAATCTCCGGACTCTTGGTGGAGGCGCTGACAATTGTCACGCCGGTATTATCATCAATCAACTGACTATAAATATTGCGATTGCCCCGGTACACACTGAGCCGCGGCCTTGCAGCAGTTCCAGAAATTTTCTTGCGGATCCTGGATCTCCTCAAAAACCTAGCATCTTTGGTTGAAAGTTTACCCACAGCCTTTTCTCCTTCTTACTACTTAGACGCGCTCTTACCGGGCTTCAGTTTGACAACCTCATCCACATAGCGGATGCCCTTGCCCTTGTATGCGTCGGGCTTTCTTACCTTCCTGATCCGGGCGGCAACATCCCCCACAACCTGCTTGTCGATGCCGACAACCTCGATGACCCCATCCTTGGAGATGGTGGCTTCGATACCGGAGGGCAGTTCAAACTCCACCGGATTGGAGTATCCCACGTTCAGAATCAGCTTGTTGCCTTTGGCCTCGCCTCTATAGCCGACGCCTACAATCTTGAGCTGTTTCTTGAATCCTTCGGAAACACCGGTGACCATGTTGCTGACCAGTGACCGCATAAGACCGTGGAAAGCATTGGTTTCGCGGTTATCATCAAGCGCAACCACATTCAGGACTTTGTCGTCCTGTTTGATTTCGATATTCCCGGCGACCCGCTGAGTGAGTTCACCCTTAGGTCCTTTCACCTTCACTTCACCGTTCTTAACGGCGACAGTCACCCCGTCGGGCAGCGAAATGGGCAGTTTCCCTATTCTTGACATAAATAAACTCCTTACCAGACCTTAACCAGCACTTCGCCACCCACGTTGTTCTCACGGGCCTTCTGGTCAGTCATTACACCCTTTGACGTGCTCACAATGGCGATTCCAAGACCGTCTCTGACAACGGGAATCTGACCGGCACCGCAGTAGATCCGTCTGCCGGGTTTGGAAACCCGCTGGATCCCGGTGATAACATGTGTGGAGTTAAAATATTTAAGGTTAACCCTGATAACTCCCTGTTTCCCGTCTTCAATCATCTTGTAACCGCTGATGTAACCTTCGTTCAGCAGGATATCGGCAATAGAAAGCTTCATCTTCGATGCCGGCACATCCACACTCACCTTGGATGCCTGGGCACCGTTTCTAATCCGTGTAATCATATCTGCGATAGGATCAGTAACCATCCTCTTTCCCCTTTACCAGCTTGATTTCTTGATTCCGGGAATCTCGCCGTTCATGGCAAGTTTCCTGAGACATAACCTGCAAATACCGAACTTGCGGTAATATGCATGCGGACGGCCGCAGATTGAGCAGCGGTTATACTCCCGAACCCGGAACTTCTGTTTTCTTTTCTGCTTTGCGATCATGGATTTCTTTGCCATAGTCTCCCACCTACTTCCTGAAAGGCATCCCGAAAGCCTTTAAAAGGCTGCGGGCCTCTTCATCATTCACGGCAGTAGTCACCACCGAAATATTCATACCGCGAAGCTTGTCGACATTGTCATATTCAATCTCGGGAAAAACAGTCTGGTCATTCAGCCCCATTGTGTAGTTCCCCCGTCCGTCAAAGCCTTTGGGCGATATGCCTCTGAAGTCTCTGACACGCGGCAGTACGGCATTGATCAGCCTGTCCAGAAATTCATACATCTGGTCGCCGCGCAGTGTCACCATGCACCCGATGGGCATGCCCTCTCTCAGTTTGAATGTCGCGATCGATTTACGGGCCTTGGTCACCACCGGGCTCTGTCCGGTGATGGCGGCCAGTTCCTGTCTCGCCTTGTCGATTATCTTCACATCCTGAACCGCTTCACCCAGACCCATGTTGACAACAATCTTCTCAATCTTGGGAACCTGGTGGATATTGGAGTAATTGAACTCCTTGAACAGTCCAGGAACAATCTCGTTTTTGTAATAATCCTTCAACCTTGCCATCTCAATCTACCTCAAGAATCCAGCTCTTCGCCGCATTTTTTGCAATATCTAACCTTTTGGCCGTCCTCATGAATCTTGTAGCCGACCCTGACACCAGAACCGCACTTGGGACAGTAAAGCGCCACATTTGAGATATCAATGCTGGATTCTTTTTCAATAATTCCACCCTGAGAAATCTGAGAGGGTTTCTGGTGTTTTTTCACCATATTCACCCGCTCAACCAGAACTCTGTTCTTCTTTCCCAAAACCTGCATTACCTGCCCCTGCTTGCCCTTGTTCTTACCGGCCAAGACAACGACGGTATCGCCTTTCTTAATTCTGGTTGATTCATATTTAGCCATCATCAGCACCCCTAAATCACTTCCGGAGCAAGCGAAACAATCTTCATGAAGTTCCTGCCTCTCAGCTCTCTTGCCACCGGTCCGAATATACGTGTTCCAATTGGTTCCTTCTGGTTGTTAAGCAGAACTGCCGAATTCTCATCGAAGCGGATACAGGACCCGTCGGGACGCTGACATGTCCGCTTCGTTCTTACCACAACAGCCTTGCACACATCGCCCTTTTTCACTTTGGAATTTGGAATAGCCTGCTTGACGCTGACCACGATGATGTCACCCAGAGAGGCATACCTGCGTTTGGATCCGCCGAGGACCTTGATACACATGACCTCTTTGGCTCCCGAATTATCTGCAACTTTTAATCTTGTCTGCTGCTGAATCATACCTAGCCTCCGCCAATATTACTAATCTTGTCTCGCAAGAATGTTTACCACTCTGAAGCTCTTGTCCTTGCTGAGCGGCCTGCACTCACGGATAAGAACCGTATCGCCCTTCTGGCACTCATTCTTTTCATCGTGAGCCTTGAAGGTTACGCGCTTGCGTACATATTTCTTAAAGACAGGATGTTTCTCCTGCCTGTTAACCGTGACCACGACCGTCTTGTCCATCTTGTCACTGGTGACAGTTCCCACCAATTCAAATTTTCTGGGCTTGTCAGACATTACTGTTTCTCCCCGAGTATGGTGTTTACCCTGGCAATATCCTTGCGCAATTTTCTAAAAATACTTGTATCGCCAAGCTGACCCATGGAGTTCTTGAACCTTGCGTCCATAATCTCACGGGCATATTTGGCTTTTAAACCATTCAGTTCTTCGACTGATTTTTCTCTCAAATCACTAAGCTTCATCGAGTCCCTCCCGCATCACGAAACGAGTTTTGACAGGCAGCTTATGAGATGCCAGGCGGAAGGCCTCGCGGGCCTGCTCTTCGGTTACGCCATCAATCTCAAACATAATTCTGCCGGGTTTTACCACAGCCACCCATTCCTCGGGAGACCCCTTACCCTTACCCATCCTGACTTCCGCCGGTTTTTTGGTGATGGGTTTGTCCGGGAAGATCCTGATCCAGGTCTTTCCGCCACGTTTGGTGTAACGCGTAATGGCAATACGGGCAGCCTCAATCTGGCGGGACGATATCCAATGGGGCTCGGTTGCCTGCAAACCGAATTTACCGAAGGCAACATAGGAACCCTTCTCAGGGCTGCCCTTCATGCGCCCGCGACCCTGTTTTCTGTGTTTTACTTTATTGGGCATCAACATAGTGTGAATCTCCTTTTATGCAGTGGCTTCCTCGCGCCGCTTAACTATCTCGCCCTTGAAGACCCACACTTTTACACCGATCACGCCATAGATAGTATGTGCCTCGGCGAAACCGTAATCGATATCGGATCTGAGAGTATGAAGCGGAACTCTGCCCTCTCTGTACCATTCTGATCTGGCGATCTCAGCACCGTTGAGCCGGCCGGCACACGAAACCTTGATTCCCTGTGCCCCCATGCGCATGGCCTGACCTACCGCCCTTTTCATGGCTCTCCTGTAGGCAACTCTCCTTACGAGCTGGTTGGCAATGCCCTCTGCAACGATCTGGGCATCGGTCTCGGGACGCCGGACCTCTTTGATCTCAAGCATCACCTCGTTGGCGACAAACTTGGAGAGGTCTTTCCTGAGCTGTTCGGTCCCCTGACCTTTTCTTCCAATCACGAGTCCCGGTCTGCCGGTATAGATTATTACCTTAACCTTGCTTGCAGCCCTTTCGATGATCACATCGGAAATTCCGGCATGCTTAAGGTTTTCAAAAATAAATTTCCGGATTTTATGATCTTCCAGCAGATTAGCACCGAAATCCTTTTCAGCATACCACTTCGCTTTCCAGTCTTTCGTTACGCCGAGACGAAATCCGTAAGGATGAATTTTCTGTCCCACAAAAAGCCCCTTTCCTATAACTCTTCAAGCACCACAGAAATGTGGCTCGTTCTTTTCAGTATTCTAGTTGCTCGACCCTGAGCACGCGGTCTCCAGCGTTTCAGTGAAGGCCCCTCATCAATTTTGATGGTTTTTACATAGAGATTATCTACATCCATCATCCCGGTATTCATGGCATTGGCAACCGCTGAATTGATAACCTTCGCCACGATCTTAGACCTCTTGGTCCCCATCAGGTTGAGAGTGGTCAGGGCTTCGGCAATCTGCTTGCCTCTGACTTTATCTGCAACCAGTCTTGTCTTCTGAGGAGACACTCTGGAATATTTTAAAATTGCTTTAGCTTCCATCTTAACTCACCCTACTTTTTTTTCTTCTTGTCAGCAGCGTGTCCGTAGAAAGTCCGGGTCGGTGAAAACTCTCCCAGCTTGTGGCCGATCATGTCTTCCGTCACATATACGGGGACAAACTTTTTGCCGTTATGCACCGCAAATGTGAGTCCCACAAATTCCGGAAGAATCACGGACCTTCTGGACCATGTCTTGATTACCTTCTTGCTGCCGCTTTCCTGGGCCGACAAAACCTTTTTGAGGAGATGGTCATCTACAAAAGGCCCTTTTTTAAGTGAACGGGACACGGCTTACTTCCTCCTCTTGACAATGAGTCTGTCTGATTCTTTATGCACTTTTCTGGTCTTGTGACCCTTTGTGCTCACACCCCACGGAGTAACCGGATGATTACCCTTCACACGACCTTCACCACCACCATGGGGATGATCAACGGGGTTCATTGCAACACCCCTGACCGTGGGTCTGATTCCCATCCAGCGTTTCCGGCCGGCCTT
>CAYWBU010000078.1:9647-11855 GCA_964456565.1 uncultured Bacteriovoracaceae bacterium
TTGGGATCATATTCGATACTAACGACCTTACCGGGAACATCAATCTTGTCACGCTTAAAGTCAATAATCCGATACAGTCTCTTGGATCCGCCACCCTGGTGCCTGACAGTTATACGACCGTTGTTGTTGCGCCCGGCCTTCTTTCTGATAGGCTCAGTCAGAGACTTCTCGGGTTCGGTCTTGGTAATTTCCTTGAAGGTGGACACCGTCATGGTCCGCCTTCCCGGCGATGTCGGTTTAAAACCCCTAGTACTCATTCCTAAACCCCTTCGATCATTTCAATACTGTCGCCCTCTTTGAGGGTGACAATTGCCTTTTTCCAGTCTGAACGCCGGTAGTCATACCTGCCGTAGCGCTTGGATTTGCCTTTGACATTGAGCGTCTGGACATCCTCGACCTTGACCCCGAAAAGCTTTTCAACAGCCTTGCGGATCTCAATCTTATTGGCATTCCTGTCAACGGCAAACAGGACCTTGTTTCCGTCTTCTTTCAGCATCGTGCCCTTCTCTGTTACGATAGGGCTCTTGATGATTTCCGTTATATCTTTCATGCGCTAAGCCTCTCCTCGATATACTTTACGGCATCGAGATCCAGTACCAGCCCCTTGTATTTCAGGATGTCATATACATTAATCCCCCTGACATCCAGCACTTTACTGTTGCTGTGATTTCTGGACGCAAGGGAGAGCTCTTTATCCAAATTTCCCACTACAACCAGGGAGTTCTCCATCTCCAGAGCACCCAGGGCTGTAGCGAAGAGCTTTGTCTTTATCTCGTCAAACTCCATCTTGTCAACAACCTTGAACACATTTTCGCTAACTTTCATGCTCAATGCACTTCTCAGGGCTGCCTTGCGAACTTTCTTGGGAAGTTTCTGGGCATACTGACGGCCATTCGGCCCGAAGATCACACCGCCGCCCTTCCATATCGGCGAACGTGACGTACCGGCCCGGGCCCGTCCGGTGCCCTTCTGTCTCCAGGGTTTGGCTCCGCCGCCGGATACAGCAGCCCTGGTCTTGGTTGAGGCAGTGGCAGCCCTCTTATTGGCCCGCTGCCAAACAACGGCGTCATGGAGGAGATAGGGTTTTACCTCGCACCCGAAGACTTCTTCGGATATCTCGATCTCCTGTACCTTTTCGCCTGCGATATTGTAGACATCTACTGTAGGCATTTCAAAACCCCTTACTTCTTTAATAAAACCAGTCTGCCATTCGGTCCCGGAATCGAACCTTTGACAGCGATAATGTTTTCATCCGGACGGACATCAACCACTTCCAGTCCTCTGACTGTAACCTGGATATTTCCGTACTGTCCGGGCATCCGTTTGCCCTTGATTACCCGGCTGGGGTAAGCTGAACAACCGATCGAGCCCGTGGCGCGATGGATCTTCGAACCATGGCTGGCCGGCAGACCGCCGAAGTTGTGTCTCCTGACGGTTCCGGAAAAACCCTTACCCTTGGAAGTTCCGGTAACCTTGATCTTGTCACCGGACTTAAAAATGTCGGAAACATTGATCTCGTCACCAACATTCAAGGTTTCCATATCCTCACAGTCCACTTCCTTCATATGATAGAAGCAGCCTTTGTCCGCCTTGGCCATATGTCCCTGCAGCGGCTTATTCACCCGGTCAGCCCTCTTGGCATCAAAACCGATCTGAACGGCATTGTAGCCGTCTGTTTCGACAACCTTCTTCTGCATGACAAAGCAGGGGCCAGCCTCAATAAGTGTAACAGGCACAACTTCGCCGGTTTCCTTGAAAACCTGGCTCATGCCGACTTTTTTTCCTAAGATCCCGTTGACCATATCATTTCTCTCCAATTAATCTAGAGCTTGATCTCAACATCAACCCCTGCTGACAGATCCAGCTTCATTAAAGAATCTACAGTCTGCTGTGTCGGATCCAGAATATCCAACAGCCGCTTGTAGGTTCTGACTTCAAACTGATCCCTGGACTTCTTGTCAACATGAGGAGAACGCAAGACGCAGAATTTCTCGATCTTAGTTGGCAGAGGTATCGGTCCCGCAACACGCGCACCAGTCCGGCGTGCAGCTCCAACAATCTCCTGCACGGACTGATCAATCAGTTTGTGATCATAGGCCTTCAGTTTAATGCGTATCCTTTGCGTCTCCATCTCTCTTTCTCTCCCAAATTACTCGTTAATCTTAACGATGACGCCTGAAGCAACGGTTCTGCCGCCTTCGCGGATAG
>CAYWBU010000079.1:0-11820 GCA_964456565.1 uncultured Bacteriovoracaceae bacterium
AAAGCTCGTCCTGAGTTTAGGAAAGAGTATGTTCCACATACCTTCATCTTTGGCGTGCAACCCATTGCCTGGTACCGCCGACTCCGGGGCCGATCGCCGCCGCCGGAATACTGAACGCCGACCTGGGGCTGGTTATCGGTCTGGGGCTGGTTGTTTCCATTCCAGCCATGATTGCCGGTTATCTGTGGGCCGTTCATTTTGCCAAACGTTATGAGATCAAACCGGTACTTGAAGAGAGCTACGATTCCCTGATGAATAAATATGGGACCCTGCCGTCGACGGGGATGTCATTTGCCCCGATCGTGGTTCCCATAATTCTGATCCTGTTCAAGTCAGTGGCCGCGTTTCCGACCAAACCCTTCGGCGAGGGCGGTTTCGCTACTTTCTGCGGATTTATTGGTGATCCGGTGACGGCGCTTCTGATCGGTGTTTTTCTGGCGCTGCTGCTGGTCAAACAGGGATCCAAGACAGAGGCTGTTAGCTCATGGATGGATCTGGGCGTCAAGAATGCCGCCTTGATTCTGGCGATTACCGGTGCCGGCGGTGCCTTCGGCGCTATCCTGAAAGCCTCGCCCATGGGGGAATTCCTGGGCTCAACCCTGTCGGAATACCATCTGGGGATCTTCCTGCCCTTTATTATCGCGGCGGCTCTGAAAACCGCTCAGGGCTCTTCAACCGTTGCCATCATTACGACATCATCCATCATGGCACCGCTGATGGCATCTCTGGGACTCAGTCCGGCGCTTACTGTTCTGGCAATCGGTGCCGGCGCCATGACAGTCTCCCATGCCAACGACTCCTACTTCTGGGTCGTTTCGCAGTTTTCGGATATGGATGTTCCGGTCGCCTATCGGGCCTATACCACGGCAACTCTGGTGGAGGGCGTGGTTTCCATCGCAGTGGTGGCAATTCTTTCCATTTTCATGTGAGAGGGGCAGCAGCCCCTCTTTCTGATAATCTGATAAATTAAAATTGGTGGTGGATCAGTATGAAAATTGTCAAGTGGATCAATGAAAAATTTGCATTGAATGCCCTGGGGGCAAAGAATTATTACAAGGCCGCTATTTATTTTAAGAAAATCATGGATGCCCATCCCGATTGTGCCGGAGTTCACTATAATTATGCGATCAGCCTTATCGGGTTGAAACACTATGATGCGGCCGAGACTCATCTGCGATATGAAATGGCACATTTTGGGGAAAATTTTGCATTGCTTAAAGCTTTGGGTGAACTGCTTTTCATTAACAGGAAACCTGAAGCGGCCAGGGTCTACCTCAAGAAGGCCCTCAGGTGTGCCGCCAGTGACAAAGAAAGAAAGCTGCTGGAAAACAAGCTCGGGACGCTGGATTCAGCAGAAAGCTATCATGCAATGCTCAGGGGACATCAGCTTTTTGAGGAGGGAACGTTGCTGATGGAAGAACAGAAGTGGCAGGCAGCCCGGGATATTTTCCTGAATGCACTGGAATGTGATCCCTATAATCCGCTGCTTTACAATAATCTGGGGGTGATTTTTCTGAATCATGAAAAGAAATACCAGGAAGCCCGTACATTGTTTGCCAAGGCCATGGAATATTCTGATCTGGCGATTTTAAAGAATAATTTCAAAAAAACAAATTATTACCTGGAAAAAGATATTTCTTAGGGAAATCAGGTGAGTTTGTTGAAAAACCGTGAGGCGACGGTTTTCTGCTGTTTATATCCGACTATTGAAGTCCGGCCCTTGCGCAGTTGGGCCAGGGTTTCCCTGATTTTTTCCGACCCTTGCCCCAGTTCCTGAGCTATTGATTCGCGTGAGTCGGCAATGGCCTGAATCAGTTTTTTTATAGCGGGGTCGGCAGACAGTTCAGGGTGGTCATTAAATATTCTTGCAAGTTTTTTCTGGATTATACCTGAACGCTGGATGATTTTTTCAAGATCCTGCAAGCGGCCCTCAGAGAGAGCCAGATTTTCCTCATCCGCCAGGGCAATCCATGATTTCAGCAGGGTTACGGTTTCTGCTTTAAAATTATTGTTTCCCACGATTCCTTCATTTCCTGTAAATGGCCGATGACTTCCTTGACCGGTTCGATATCGTTCCTGAAGTCGGCATCAAGCAGTCTTCTGATCATATAATTGTAGAGCGCGTCAAGATTATAGGCGATCTCGCCCGCATCATAATTAAGGCTGTTGGTCAGTTCCCAGAGAATATTCTGGGCCTTGGTGAGAAAATGATTCTGTTGCTGGCGGTCCTCATCGGCGATGCACTGTTGGGCCTGCTTCAGGAAGTTGATCGCGCCATCATAGCACATAAGAATCAATCTACCCTGATCGGCTGTCTGTACCTGGGCTTTTTTATATGCCTGATAGCCGCTTGTGTTCATGTTCATGCTGAACTTCCCCCAAAGAAAAATCTGCTTATTATTCTATCGGAGGTGGCTATCTTTTCCTTTAGGCGCTTAATTGTTGAAACTGTAGTTTGCATAGTAACTGACTATTATAATAAGATAAAATAATCTTCAAATAAAAGGAGACGAGAATGACCGGCAAGATTGAAAAAATGCGTAAAGATGCTCTTGATATCTTCAAGGCCTCCATTGCCGCAGTCAATCCCCAGGCTGCTGTCAGGAATGCCCTTAAACGTGAAGGCGATGTATTGACGGTTGGGGATCGCAGCCTGAATCTGGCAGATATTGAGCGTGTGTTTGTTGTGGGTGGCGGCAAGGCGTCCGCCGCTATGGCTCAGGCCGTTGAGGAAATTGTCGGCGACCGGATTGCCGGCGGCATGGTTGTGGTCAAGTATGGGCATACAGCACCTTTGAAGCGGATCGAGGTTGTTGAGGCTGCGCATCCGGTTCCGGACCAATCCGGGATTGATGGTGCCGGCAGGATTATTGCCATGTTGGAGGACCTGGGCGAAAAAGACATGGTGATCTCGCTGATATCCGGCGGCGGATCTGCGTTGCTGCCCCAGCCGGCAGAGGGGATGACGCTGGCGGATAAAAAACAGGTGACCCAGGCCCTGCTTGATTGCGGCGCAACTATCCATGAGATAAACTGTATTCGCAAGCATCTGTCCCGGACAAAGGGCGGTGGCATGGCCCAGGCGGCTTATCCGGCGATGGTTGTCAACCTGATGCTTTCCGATGTTGTGGGCGATAACATGGATGTGATCGCATCGGGACCTTTTGTCCCGGACAAGACCTCCTATGCGGATGCCCTGGGAATAATCCGGCGCTATGGGATCGAAGGCGGGATTCCCGGGCATGTGCTCTCTTATCTGAAAGAGAAGGCCGAATCCGGGAAAGATTCCCAGGATCAGTCGCAGTTTTTTGCAAAGGTGATCAATAAGGTCGTCGGCAGCAATATTATTGCCTGTCGGGCCGCTGAATCCCGGGCTGCGGAGTTGGGCTATTCCACCCTGATTCTTTCATCTATGATTGAAGGCAATACCACGGATGTGGCCAACCTGCATGCCGCCATCGCCTCTGAAATTGCCAGAACGGGACATCCGTTGGTGAAACCCGCCTGCGTTATCAGTGGCGGCGAAACCACGGTGATTATCAAGGGCAAGGGGCTGGGGGGGCGCAATCAGGAATATGCCCTGGTGTGTGCGGATTATCTTGCCGGGGTTAGCGATAATATTGTCATGCTCAGCGGCGGAACCGACGGGACCGACGGCCCTACCGATGCGGCCGGCGGGCTTGCCGATCCGGCTACGGTCGCACGGGGAAAACAGGCCGGGATGGAGATTGATAACTATCTTGAAAATAATGATGCCTATCATTATCTGGAAAAGACCGGCGATTTGATAAAGACCGGCCCGACGCTGACCAATGTAATGGATATAAGGATTTTGCTGGTTGACTGATGGATGAGAGGCGGACCCGGCTGGTTTTCCGGGCCCGCCTCTTTTTATGCCAGGGCCTTTTTGATTCTGTCGAGGCCGGTTATAATATTTTCTTCACTGGTCGCAAAAGACAGCCTGATATGCTCATCCGAACCGAACCCGATGCCCGGGACAACGGCCACATCAGCCTCGTCCAGCAAATATTCAGCCAGTTTGGTGGCGGAACCGAATCTTCCCATGAGTTTTTCCACCGAGGGGAAACAGTAGAAGGCGCCTTCGGGTTTGATGATGTCAAATCCCGGGATCTCCTGGAGTTTGGCAACCATCAGGTCGCGGCGTTTCTGGAAGATCTGGCGGCGTTCTTCCACGATGTCCTGTGATCCTGTCAGGGATTGGACGGCGGCATCCTGGGCAAAACTGGTGGCATTGGATGTGCTGTGGCTCTGTAGCCGGGTCATGGCCTTGATGACTTCGAGGTCTCCGATGCAGTAGCCGATGCGCCAGCCGGTCATGGAGAAGGTTTTGGATGCGCCGCGGATGATGAAAGTCTGTCGGGCGACTTCCGGTGACAGCGATGCGATGCTGGTGAATTCCGTGCCGTCAAAGATCAGCTTGCAGTAGATGTCGTCAGAGATGATCAGGATGTTGTGTTCGAGGCAGATTTCGGCAATTTTTTCGAGCTCTGCCCGGTCGTAGATCATGCCGGTGGGGTTTGACGGAGAATTGATAATTATTCCCCGGGTGTCGGGGGTCAGGGCTTCACGCACCAGGTCGGCCGTGAGTTTTAAGCCGGTTTTGGTGGTGTCAACTACGACAGGTTTTGCGCCGGCGATTTTGATCTGGGGCAGGTAGGAAACCCAGTAGGGCGCCGGACAGATGACCTCATCGCCGTTTTCAAAAAGTGTGATGATCAGATTGTAGAGGCTGTGCTTGGCCCCGCATGAAACAATGACATTGTCGGGAGCATAATTCAGGCCATATTCGCTGTTAATGGTGTCGGCGACGGCCTTTTTGAGTTCCGGTGTCCCGCCTACCGGAGTATATTTAGTCTTGCCGTTGTTGAGGGCTTCAATGGCGGCATTCTTGATGTCGTCGGGGGTGTCGAAGTCGGGTTCACCGGCGCCGAATCCGATTATGTCGCGACCCTGGCTTTTCAGTTCCTTGACCTTGGCCGTGATGGAAAGGGTGGGCGAGGCCGGAATGTTGGAAACAACCTTGGAAATCTTCATTATTTTTTCTCCTTCTTTTCTATTCTGGCTTTCATCAGCGGATATTTTTTCTTGAGCATTTCAAAAACCGGATCGGGGACCATGGTCTGCACCGATCCGCCGGCGGCGGCAGTGGCCTTGATTATTGAGGAGCTGATGAACAGGTTTTTGTAGCTGGTCATCAGGAAAAAGGTTTCGATCTCGTGGCACAGCTTTCTGTTCATGAGGGCCAGCTGCAATTCCATCTCGAAATCTGAAATGACCCGCAGCCCTCTGAGGATGGCATGAGCGCCGATATCCTGGATGTAGTCAACCAGCAGGCCCTCGAATCGATCAACTTCTATGCCTCGATAATTCTTGACCGACTCACTGATCATGGCCACTTTTTCTTCGGTGGTGAAGAGTGATTTTTTTTCAGGATTATGCCCTACGGCAATGATGACTTTGTCGAAAATGGTCAAGCCTCTCCTGGCAATGTCAAGATGCCCCGTTGTGATGGGGTCGAATGATCCCGGACATACGGCTATTTTACCCTTCAAGACTCCTCCTTCAGATAGTAGGTGATGACTGTCTCGCCATAGCAGCGAACTTTCCATGGCTCCATCCCCGGCACATCAATGGTTTCTGCCGGAGAATGTTCAATGACGGCCATTCCCTCCTCGTTAAGTAGGTTATATACTAAACGTGCCGTTTGGGACGCAAGTCCTTTATTATATGGCGGATCAACAAAGATTATATCAAATCGGGCAGAGGTTGTCCTGCTGTAATCCAGGGCATCCCTTATAATGACCTCGGCTTGGTCCTGCAGGTCCAGCTTCTGGATATTCTGCTTTATCACCTTGGCGCAAATGTGGTTTTTTTCAATAAAGGTTGCGTGGGCAGCCCCTCTGCTGAGGGCCTCAATTCCCAGGTTGCCGCTGCCGGAAAACAGGTCCAGAATTTCGGCGTCCAGGAGGTCGGGCCCCAGGGTTGCAAACACCGATTCCTTAACCCGGTCGGTTGTGGGGCGAACTCCGCGGCTCGGGCAATCCAGGGTTCGTGATCTGAGTTTTCCGGCAATTATTCTCAAGGCCATGGACTCAGATTATTTTAGAAGAGATGATCGGTCAATCTAAGATTGAGAAAGTTTGGCCAGCATTGTTAATGGAAAACATTTTCCTACGGGAAAAAAAGTTCCGCATTTCATCTGGTTGTTTTTATGCGCAAAATTGGAGATTCATTTTTTGTGAATTTATCTAAAACGATAATTGATTATAATAAATATAACTTTTTCTTATAGTATGTACTGGATGTATAAGTTTTGGTACTGTGGTTTTATTGGTACAGGTTTTGCAAATTCGGGGGTTAACTTAAAAGGAGGGGGAAGTATGGGGAATTTCAAGAAGATCATCATTCTGGTTTTTGCGGCGGCGTTTATTCTGGCTGGTTGCGAAAGCAAAGAATCCACAACCAGAGAGGACATGCTTCAGTATCAGCTGGGCGCTGAATCTCTGATGGCAGAGGGAGATTATCCCAACCTCTATAATCTTATGGGGCAGATGACATATCAGGACCTTTTTAATGTGTTGTCCGGGGTGCTTCACACCATGAATACCCTGACCGACCTGGAAGAGATAACCCCTGAGGATGGCGCCTCCCTCCTTGCCATACTTAACAACCTCTACAATATGATGGAGGAAGATAAGGCCCGGTATGAGGCCACTGCGGATCAGGTGGATCCGGAAGGGGATGCCATGGCCGAGGCCTCCGATGCCATGATTGCCCTGCTTAGTCAGGCTGCCAGGCCCGGGCAGAATCCCGGCGTCCTGCTCGACCAGCTGATCAACCAGCTGGGCCGGGACAATTCACTGCTGACCGAGCGGCTTTATCCCATGCTGGAATATCTGATCGCGGTTGACGAAGACACCCTGAAGGATGCCCTCGGCGGCGGATCATCCATCACTGTTTCCGGCCTGGATGACTATGACAACTTTAGGACCGTCATGGGAACCGTCAGCGGGATGCTGGAAGAAGACGGGAAATATGCTGGTATCTATACCACCATTGGTGACCTGCTGCAGGCCCTGGAAGATAATGATCTTGGTATAACCGTGGGCGATGTCCGGGATCTGCTGGACGACCTGCTGGATTCATCCGAAACCAAGGCCGCTGACGGCAGCCGCGGTATCAACCTCAGCGACGGATTGATTGATTCCATCCTGGATGGACTGGCTGATCTGTGGGATACCGATCAGACTGCGATTGAGGCGAATTTGGCAGATCTGCTGATCGCCACTGCCAATCTGCTGACTTATTCGGATGGCGAAGCTACCGATTTTGAGAAAATCCTAGATGAGGTTATCAGGATTTCCGATCCCGGCGTGCTCAATCGTACTGACCTGGAAGCCTTTGTGGAGACTGTCATGGATGCCATGGATGCAACCGCGGATGCCGCTGCCACCAAGGGCATGCTCAATGCGGTCGCCTCGTTGGCAGATTATGACGGATATCCTGACAGCGGTGAATATGACAGAGTCATCAGCAATATTGATACCGGTCTGGTTTCGTTCTTTACCCACAACATGTTCCGCGCCGACCGGGCCGCTGATGTGATCGTCGGAACCGGGATCAACGGCGAGGGTGATGAATTTGTGGTTGAGATGAGCCAGCTCAGGTCACTGTGCATGCTGATGAAGGCCTCCAATACTACCCCCAGACTGCTGGGCATTCCGGTGTTGACCCTGATGAAATCCGGTGACGGCGACATGGCGGATGCCACGAATATGGGTGAATGGACCGTGGGCGAGATCGTCCTGGCACTCAAGGCCGCCCGGGCCTATAATGACGGAACCGCTTGCGCCATTGATCTGGATATCAATGAAGCCGACTTCGATGGTGATGGTGCCGTGACTCCGTTTGAGGCCTTTGACTGGGTTCTGTTCAGGAAAAATTATAATATGCTGGGATTGAACATCGCCGGACTGACGGCCTATGACGGGCTGATCGGCATGATGCAGAATACCCAGATCATGGCCGGACTGGGCGTGATTTCGCATACGGTCTTTGATGCCTTCCCGGCCTTCCTGGAGCTGGCCGGCGGCGAAGATGGCGGTGATTATTCCGTTGATTACGGTACAGCCGGCCAGCGGCACACCCTGTTTGCCCTGTTCGCGGGCCTGATGGAGTTCTTCTGGGACAATGGCCGGGTGCTGGATATGAACGGGCTGCTGGAGGCCATGAACGAGATCGACTGCCAGGCCTATCATGACTCATATAAGCTGGGGCATGACTGTCTGTGGGACGATGTCTTTGTGAATGACAGTCTCGGTTATATCATGAAGACCATTGAAGGCGAAAACGGCCGCGGCCTGCCTTACTATGCCCTGCGTGAGCATGGCGACGGCGGTATCATGGATCCGGTCCTCAATCTGCTGGTAATGGTACTGAATAATATTGATATCGATGCCTTGGTGGATGAACTGCTGGACAGCGAGAAGGCGGCTGCCGGCGAAGGAGTCAATCTTGATATCCTGGATGATGTCAGCAGTTTCCTGGTTGATAATAAGGCCGCCCTGGTGGCGATCGCCCCGGCCCTGGCCGATGTACTTCGGGAAGTGGCAGCCAGCCTTCCGGATCTTGTTGATGATCTGACTTTGATTGCCGACAGTGTCGAAATCAGCGTTGAAGAGGGTGAAGGCGAGAGCGATCCTGACGGTCTGATTGACTATCTGACGGCTGAGAATCCCGACGGCAGTGACAACGCCTTTATGGCCAATGCCAAGTGGCTGCTCTACCGGATGCTGGATATCGAGGATGCCACCTACAATCCTAAGGGAACCCTGACCGATGAGTCCACTCTCTCTGAGGTGTTCAAGCGGGTCGATGCCCTTTATGGTGACGGACTTGATAATCTGATGGGCTTTGTGTCCACGGCCGCCGGAATGACCGATGAACTCTATACCCTGATCTTTGGTAATACCGAGGAGAAGGCCACCCTTGAAAGGATCATGGGGGATGAGGAGCTGTCGTTCAGTTTTGTCCAGGCCCTGTTCAAAGGTGTGGATACCAACGGCGATGGCGTAGATGATATGGATTCGGTCGTGCTGCAGCTCTTGAAGGTGCTGAGTATCGAGAATGTCAGCATGGAGTCGCTCATGCCCGAGATCGTGCAGCTGATGAGCGGTTCGGATATGAAGCCGGGCAGTGAATCATATGATATGCTGCTGGATACCTTGAGTTTTGTGGTTGGCAATAGTCACTCAACTAATATAAAATAAGCAACATCTTGTTCTGAGAGGGGGGAGACTGTCTCCCCCCTGAAGATATTTTTGAAAGGGGTTTTTTTATGGGGAAGAGGTTCATTCTTACACTATTCTTGTGTTTAACGTTCAGTTTTCCCGCCTTTGCTGCCGGTGCTCCTGATACCTTCGGTCTCAGCACGCGTGCCATAGCTTTGGGCGGGGCCTTTTGCGGTCTGGCTGACAACTATGCAGCCACTTACTACAATCCGGCGGGCTTGGCGGTGCAGACCGGCAATACCATCACCTTTGACTATTTCTATGCCAAACCGGATATTGAGGTCAAAACCATGACAGGTCTTGACCTGAAGACCTATTCGGTCTCCGGCAACGTGCAGAACAATCCTACCGACTACCGCGGCGGCAGCAGTGACGGGCTTGATTTTCAGGCTCCCGTGATCGGTGCAACCTTTGATGTCAACGGGATGGTCAATGTCAGCCCCAATATCCAGATGGGCCTGATACTGTCGCCGGGCGAACAGGCGGATACACTTTACCGTATTCACAGTTTTCCTCCGGATCAGCCGCATTTTATCCGCTATGCCGATAATATCAGCCGTATCCATATCATCCTCGGGCTCGGTTTTGAGGTGATCCCCGACCTGCTGTATGTCGGCGGCGGAGCTCAGTCCATGCTCTACGGTGACGGGCTTATCTTTATCGACAGGTTGGGGCTGGCGACAACCCCGCAGCAGGCCTATGTAATCGGCCAGGTGTCCCAGACTTCGCTGATGAAAAATAATTTTATGGCCGGTGTCATGCTGACGCTGTTTGACAAGAGCCTCAAGATCGGCCTGTCCGCCAAAGATGACATGTTGCTGGAACTTGATCCCATGCCCACCATTATCCAGACAGATCCTTCCATGGCCGGCGGGGCTGCCGTGCTCTCAATGATAATGGGTATGCAGGCTTTCTACTGTCCGGAGGAGTTTTCATTGGGAATTTCCTATGAGCATGAGAAGTTCCTGGTGACAGCCGAGGCCACTGTTCAGAAGTGGAGTAAATACCGGTATTCCTTTGTGGACCGGATCTATTACCGGCCGGATAATGCCAATGCTGTTGGTGCCGATCTGCAGGGGATCGAAACCGGCCAGCCCGATTTTGACGATACCGTAAACCTCAAGCTGGGCTTCGAATATAAGATCAATGATGATATCAGTGTGATGCTGGGTTACGGATTCCAGCCGACCCCGGTTCCGGAGCAGTCCTATCGGGTATCCAACTATCTCGATATGGACAAACACCTTGTTTCCCTGGGCGGCAGCTACAGTTTCGGGCTGCCCTTCCTGGGGATGGATAAGCCGCTCAAGATTGAGGGGGCCGTGCAGTATCAGATGCTGGATGACTACACGGTGATCAAAAACGGGGTGCAGGGCAAGAGCTGGGGGAACCAGGAGTCCTACAAGGTTGAGGGCGATGTCCTTTCAGGCGGCCTTGCCGTAACCGTGGCCTGGTGATTGTATTATGTGTGAAAGAAAGGGGTTTTTTATGGGGAAAAAGTTATTACTGCCAGTAATCCTTATATTAACTTTGGGCGGCCCGGCCCTTGCTTCGGGTTTCCCGGATACATACGGGTTCGGGGCCAGGGCCATGGCTTTGGGAAACGCCTTTACGGCGGTTGCCGATGATTTTTCGGCCGTACATTATAATCCGGCCGGGTTGAGCCAGCGAAGCGGCCACGAAGTCAATGTAAACTATATTCATACCTCACCTCAGCTGGAGGTGAAAAAACTGAACGGCCTGGATCTCTATACTACGGGGCCCGGCGGCATGATCAGATCCAATCCCAATGTCAGCACCTATGACGAAGGCGGCCTGGACCTGCCCGTTCCGCTGATTGGCGCGGTGCTGGACATAAACCGCATTGCCACCAAACTGCCGATCAACTGTCAGTTCGGGGTGGCGGTCTCCATGCCCGAGGCCTTTGATTCATCTTTCCGGATTGCCGACTATCCGCCGGATCAGCCGCATTTTATCCGCTACGGCGACAATATCGACCGCATGGTCATGACCGGTGCCCTGGCAATGGAACTGATCGAGAATTACCTGCATGTGGGTGTGGGGGTCCATACCCTGGTGCAGGGGCCGGGCGCTTTTTACGTGGAAGAACTTGGAGATATTTTATCGAGTACACAGTCCAATGCCCTGGTCCAGGCCGAATTCGGGCCGCAGTTCATGATTGCGCCGCGTTACGGCATCCTGGCAACCTTCTGGGATGAGCAGATCAAGATCGGGCTTTCCTATTCCGGTGATGTCCAGCTGGAGCTGGGGCCGGTTCCGATTTTGTCAACATTAGGGCTAGGTTTTGCTGGTGTCACCTTGCCCATGATGCTGGATATGTATTCATACTATACCCCCAAGGAATACAAGCTGGGCCTGGCCTTTGACCATGAGAAGATCCTGGTGAGCGTGGATGCCGCCCTGCAGAAGTGGAGCGAACGCGAATATTCACCGACCGACAAGCTCAACTATGTGGCCTATAACACGAACGTGCAGTCACTGATCCCCG
>CAYWBU010000080.1:0-11802 GCA_964456565.1 uncultured Bacteriovoracaceae bacterium
CCAATCAACCCAGTTTAAGACTATCCCCCTCTCCCTGCAACTCCAGTCTCAGGTGCTCCAGCTGGCCGGCCTTGAAGACGGCGGTCGGTTTTTTGAGCACATTCAGGTCTTCCAGCGGGTTGCCGCTGAGGACCGCCATGTCGGCCAGCTTGCCGGGTTTCAGCGAGCCGATCTCATCTTCGAGCATCAGGATGCGGGCGTTGTTGATGGTGGCGCACTTCAGGATCTCGGCATTGGAAAAACCGATCCGGGAATAGGCTTCAAATTCGCGGTAGAGCCCGCCGAAATAAGAGAACGGCATGCCGGCGTCAATTCCCAGGCCGATGTTCACGCCGGCCTCCTTCCTCATCTGCATGTTGTGTGGGGCGTTCTTGACCACCCCGAAATACAGTTCCGGGTTCACCAGGAATTTTTTATTGGCCCACAGCCTGTCCCAGCCCATCGCCTTATAGTGTTTCAGCTCGGCGACATTGTCGTCGTGCAGCACCGGATCACAGTGCTCGTAGACTTCCTGGCCGTAGATATATTCGCGCCGGGCCTTGCGTTCGGCATCGATATAATCATTCCTGAAACGGCGGGGCACCTCATCATAGGCCTCTTCATTCAGATAACACTGGGCCACAACGATGGTGGGCACCACCGAGATATTTTTACTTGCCAGCAGCAGGGCCTCCTTTTCGGCCAGGGCCGCATCGCCGAGCAGGTGTTCCAGGGAATGCACCGGATATTTGGTGATGCGGTCCCAGCCCCACTTGCGGTGGCAGTGGCAGACGATCGGCAGTTCAAGCCGGTCATGCGCCGCCACAAACATATCCAGCATACGGTCGCTATAGACCGGAAAATCCGCATCCTTGCAGAAGATGGTCTCGTTATCCACGGTCAGCTTCAGAAAAGAGGCATCGCGGGTATTCTTATCCAGGACCTTTTCCAGGTCGGCCTCGGTCTCAAAGTTGGTCATGGTGATACCCAGGAAGGGTTCCACCAGCGGGGCAAAGCGGCTGACATCCTCCGGCGGCACCGAGGGGTGTCCGCCCCTGACATTCATGATGGAATTACAGTGCAGGATGCGCGGGCCCTTGAGTGCCCCGCGTTCGATCCGTCGCATCAAATGGGCAAGCTGTTTGGGGAACGAGCCACAATCCCGCACGGTCGTGAAACCGGACTCCAGGGTGATGGTGAACTGACGCTCCTCCATCTTGATATGGCGCCCCAGATCCATGACACTGCGCATGCGCCACACCGGCGACATGGTTATATGGCAGTGAGCGTCGATCAGGCCCGGAATCACATAGGCCCCGTTCAGATCCAGAACTTTTTCATAACCGTTTCTTGCCAGCTGGCCGGTCTCAATTGCCAGCACCCGGCCGTCGGCAACCCTGACCGCGGCATTTCTGATAACCCTGCCGGCCTCCACATCCACCACATTGCAGTTTTTCAGCAGCAGTTCACCCTTATAATCCAGACGCGGCCGCTCAGCTCCTACAGCGGCACACCCCGAAAAACCGGGCACGGAAGCGGCCGCAGCAGCCGTCAAGCCAAGTCTCATGAAATCCCGACGATCTATCCCATCCTCAAATATCGAACCCATCAGACACCTCCCATGATAGACCTTTAACTAAGTTAAAAATATATAAACCTCAATCCGATGTAAAGCATGAAATTTAACATCATTCAGATTATAACTCCCTATAAATACGACAATCGGCTTGACAACCAACCCCAACAAAGCTAGCTTTCCGACATGAAAACAGCACGCGACATCTCGCAAATCACAGAAATAAAAGCCAATATTCTGGACCGGGCCCTGGATATCATCTGCCAGGAGGGGTTCAACTCGCTGACCATGCGCAAGCTGGCCAATCGCGTCGGCATGACGGCTCCCAATCTCTACAACTATTTCGCCAACAAGGATGAGATCTACATCTCCATCGTCATCAAGGGCTTTGAAATGCTGCATGCCCAGCTGCACCAGGCCCTCGCCAGATATGACAATGTTACCGACCAGGCCCGGGCCTGCATCCGGACCTATCTGGACTTCGGCATCAGCAATGCGGCCTATTATGAAATCATGTTCACCCGCCCCACCCCCAAATATAATGACTATGTCGGGACCCCGTTCGAGGAACTCTCTTCCATCGAATACCGCTTGAGTATGGATATCGCCGAAGTTGCCATCAAGCTGGCTGACAGCCTGCTACCCGAAAGCGCCGAGCACAACCGCAACACCCTTACCAAACGGATAATCCAGATCTGGAGCATGCTGCACGGCATGGTATCCCTGCACAACAGTAATATTGTCGAGTATGTGGCCCAGGATGCTGACAGGATCTATGAAGAGACCGTTGATGAGATAATGCAGATTTTCATGAACGCCGCAAAATAAAGGGGGCCGATTTCACGGCCCCCTTTATTTCAGCTTTTAAGCCACTTAAGCAGGATTTTGTCATACTCCCCGGATTTTTTCATCTTGGCCAGTTCTTTCTCGAAATCATCGGCGATCTTCTTCAGTCCGGGATAGTCCGACTTCTTGGCAAAGGGCATGGGGTAACCCTTTGAAAAGAGGGTTACATTGTAATAATCGATGGGATGGGCAGCCGGATGCATGATCAGGGTGTATTTCCCGAGGGTCTTGTCGGTGATCACCAGGTCGACCTCGCCGCGATCCAGCTTCTGGAAACTTTCGGGCAGGGTCAGTGATTCCACCGTGGTCAGCTTGGCATTCCAGAAGGCCTCATTATAGGAATTACCCTTGACCGTCCCGACCTTCAGCCCGCCGGCATCCGCATATCCGGAAAAGCCCGCTTTTTTCCTGTCGGCGCGCACAAAAAAGACAAATTCCGAGACCCACATATCTTCCGCAGGATACCACACATATGGCTCGCGCTTTTCCTTGCGGCTGGTGGAGAGAGTCGCCTCCGCCTCACCATCCTCGATCATCTTCCAGGCCTTGTCCCATGGCAGGATCCTGATCTCATAATCCACGCCCAATTTCTGCATAATGGCACCCACAAGGTCCACATCAATGCCGACCGGATTACCGTCAACCGTAAATTCAAAGGGCGCATATTCCTCCCCCACTATCAACAGCTTTTCCGCATGCACGGCTGAAACCGCCAACCCCATGAACGCCAGAATACACACAACCAATCTTAATGCACTGCTCTTCATTCAAGCCTCCTTTATTTATCCCCTAAGGGTTTTAATTTTAAAATAATCCTTGGATTGGCAAGATCAACAGCCCCGCAATCCATCCCTGATGATATCCTTTACGCAACCCAATCCGATCCATAAATTTTTTAAATTTATGCTTGACAGCCTTTCTTTAATGAAGTGGGCTTGTAAGCGTATCACCATGACCAATGTTAAATTTATCATAGTTAATAACACAGGAGGTATTGAAATGGCAAAGGTAATTGTATTAGGCGGGTGCGGCGCAGTGGGCAGTGTTGCAGTCAGGGCCCTGGTGGAAAACTCCACCTTTGATCAGGTTGTGATCGGCGATTTCAACATTGCAAAGGCCGAACAGATCGCGGCCGAGATGGGACCCAAGGCCAGCGCGGTCAAGTTTGACGCCAACGATCCGGTCACCGTAAAAAAAGCCATTGAAGGCTGCGATGTGGTCCTCAACTGCGTGGGGCCGTTTTACAAGACAGTAAAACCGATCCTGACCGCAATCATCGATGCCGGAATCAATTATGTGGACATCTGCGATGATGTGGATGTCACCCTGGAGATTCTCGACTGGGACCAGAGGGCCAAGGACGCCGGTATCTCCGCCCTGATCGGCATGGGCAATTCACCGGGAGTCACCAACATCCTGGCCAGATTCGCCTATGACAACCTGCTGGACGAGACCGAATCCATCGACATCTTCCATACCCACGGCGGTGAACCCACCGAAGGCGAAGGCGTCATCGGCCATCGTTTCCACTGCATGTCCATTGACATTCCCATGTTCCTTGACGGACAGCTCAAATATGTCAAATATTTCGAAGAGGACGGCATGGCCCTGCGTCAGAAATTTGAGTTTCCCATTGTCGGCGAATGCCCGCTCTACCCCTACCCCCATCCCGAACAGGTCACAATGCCGCGCTACATGAAGCTTAAGCAGGTCACCAACAAGGGCGGCGTCCTGCCGGATGAATATTATGCCACAACCCGCGACCTCTGCGGCCTCGGCCTGGGTGACAAGGAGCCCATTGAGGTCAAGGGCCAGTCCGTGGTTCCCTATGACTTTGCCGTCGCCTATATCCTGAAACGCCGCGAAGAACTCCTTAAGGAACTCAACTTCGGGTCCCAGAAAGGCTGCTGCACCGTGGTTGCCAAGGGCACCAAGGACGGCCGGGAAAAGGAGTATCGCTTCCATATGGCATCCGAAAGCTCCGCCCTGGGAGAGGGCACCGGACTGCCGGCCGCCATGGGTGCCCTCCTGATGCACCAGGGCAAGGTCAGCAGCAAAGGGGTCTTCCCGCCCGAGGCCTGTGTCGACCCCAATGACGTCATCGCCCTGAGCCAGGAAATGGTGCTCAAGGGAACCGGCGAGAAAGAAGAAAAATCCAGCAGCGCCCTGATCTTCGAAAGCGTCAACGAAGACGGCAGCGTTTCCCGGATGGACATCTGAACTCAAGCGGGGAGGTCAGGCCTCCCCCGCTTTTCGCCTGCGGGCGGTTATCTGCAATATAATGAAAGGTGGACAGAATGAATGACAAATATATTCTCGCCATTGATCATGGCACCTCCGGCATCAAGGCGGCCATCATGGCGCTCGGGGGGGATACGGTTGATTTCCAGTTCGAAAAGACCCCCATCAGTTTCCTGCCCAACGGCGGGGCCGAACAGGACCCCGACGACTGGTGGCGGGCCCTGGTGGAGGCATCCCGGACACTCATAAGCCGCGGCAGCGTTCCGGCCGACAAGATCGTTGCGGTCTGTGTTTCCAGCACCTTTTCCTCCACGGTGGCCGTGGACAAGAACGGCCATCACCTGATGAATTCGCTCACCTGGATGGACTCGCGTGGCGCGCCCTACATCAAGAAACTGATCGGCGGCTTTCCCTGCATCGATGGCTACAACATCTTCAAGGTGCTCAAATGGGTTCCGCGCACGGCCGGCGGTCCGGCCCTCTCCGGCAAGGATGACATCGCGCATGTCCTGCTGACCAAGCATGAGTTCCCCGAGGTCTACCGCAACACCTACATGTTTCTGCCCAGCAAGGACTATCTGAACCTCAGGCTCACCGGCAGATTTGCATCATCCTTTGACGCCATGCACCTCTTCTGGATGACCAATGTCAGGGATATCAACAATCCCCGTTATGACGGCAAACTTATCCGGGCCGCCGGCCTGGATCCCTACATGCTGCCCCCGCTCAAGAAATCAACCGACATCCTAGGCGAACTCAAGGCCGAAGTGGCCGATGAACTCGGCCTGCCCCGAACAACCAAAGTGGTCATGGGCGCGGCCGACCACCAGGCCGCCCTGATCGGATCGGGCGCAATCCGGGACTTCGAGGGCCATGTCTATATCGGGACCTCGTCCTGGGTGCAGTGTATCGTACCGTTCAAAAAGACCGACATCCTGCATTCCATCGCATCCTTCCCGGCCGCCATCCCCGGCAAGTTCCAGAGTGTCAACGAACAGGATGTGGCCGGCGGATCGCTGGGCTATCTGGTGGAAAACATCCTCTATTACAAGAACCGGCTGATGCAGGGCGAGATCCCGGAAAACCCCTACACGGATCTGGACGAGATCGCCGCCCAGGTACCGGCCGGCAGCAACAAGATCATCTTCACTCCCTGGTTCAACGGCGAACGCACCCCCGTGGATGACACCTCACTCAGGGCCGGAATCTACAACATTTCCAACACCACCACCCAGGACGACCTCGTCCGGGCCCTGCTGGAAGGAGTGGCCTACAATACGCGCTGGGGCCTGCAGTATGTGGAAAAGTTTGCCGGCCGGCGGCTCACACCGCTGAACATGATCGGCGGCGGGGCCAAATCGGATGTCTGGTGTCAGATCTTTGCCGACGTCATGAACCGCGAAATCCGCAAGGTCAAGGACCCCATGCAGTCAAACGCCAGGGGCGCGGCCTATCTTGCCGCCGTGGGTCTCGGTGAAATAACCTTCGATGATATCCCGCACCTTATAAAATATGAAAAAACCTTCAGCCCCAATCCGGCAAATCGCAAGATCTACGACCAGCTTTTCAGTGAATTTGTCAACATCTACAAGAGCAACAGGGCCATGCATAAACGGCTCAATCGCATCTGAACTGCCGGGCGGTGATAGACCCGCCCGGCTTCCCTTCTTCAGTTTTTCATCAAAACTTGCCGATAGAAAGACCGCAAAGAATAAGTTATATTAACATGGGTCTATACAAAAGCAAAAACCGGAGGTATGTATGAAAAAACGGCTACTCGGCTCCCTGATTGCGGCACTCTTCCTGATTATTCCTGTCTGTCTGCAGGCCGGCGACCTGATCGCCGAGGCTGACGGCTATTATGAACAGGGCAACCTCGACAGCTTCAAAAAGGCCATCGGTCTGTATGAACAGGCCACCCGCCAGGACCCCGCCAACTTTGAGGCCTGGTGGAAACTGGCCCGCGCCCACCAGTGGTATGGCGACCTGTCCCAGAGCCGTGATGTAAGCGGCTGGAAGGAGATCTGTGTCGAGCACGGCAAGGCCGGCATGAATGCGGCCGACAAGGCCATCGCCCTGAAACCCAACAATGTGGAAGGTCATTTCTTCAAGGGCTGCTGCGCCGGGACCCTCTCAGAAGGGGCCGGCATCATGACCCTGATCAAAGAAGACATCGTCGGCACAATTGAATCCAGCTTCCTCAAGGCCTACGAAATCGACAAGCGATTTGATCACGGCGGTCCCATGCAGGCCATCGGCCAGTTCTACATGTCGCTGCCCTGGCCCTTCAATGACAAAAAGAAGGCCATGCAATACCTCAGGGAAAACCAGCAGATCTACCCCGATGACCCCTGCGGACAGGTTATCCTGGCCCAGCTGCTGATCAAACAGAACAAACGCGGCGACAGGGATGAGGCCCGCCAGCTGTTACAGAAGGCCACCAAGCCCGACCCGCAGAAATTTCTGCCGCACGTGGTCGAAGTCTACAGCAAGAAGGCCCGCAACACCCTCAACGAAATGTAGCACAATCCAAGACTGAGGGGCCATCCGGCCCCTCAGTGCCGCTCAGGATCAGGCAACATCTGCCCACCAGGCAAAAAAAGACCCGCCCCCGCACCGCCAGATCCTTTAAAAATGGGCAATCTTCCCCATGGCATGCAATCTGCTTAGATCAGAAAAAAACATGAGGAGATCCAGATGGAAATCAATGGTTATGCCGCTCTGAAACAATATGCCACCGAAGGTCAGCGCGTAAACAACGCCGCCGCCACTGAAAATGTCACCTCGAACGATTCCTCCGTATCAGCCCTGCTGGACAACCGCGACAAACTCAGCATATCCGCGGATGGTCAGACCGCCCGTATGAAGGCCCTGCTGGGATTCGACCCCAACAGCCGCATCACCAAAAAAGATTTCGACGACGTCATCACCAGGGATACCGAGTATGTCTCACAGTATCTGGAAGATGCCGTCAGCCTGTTGGATCTTGCCAGCGGCAAAAAATTCAGCATCAGCGCCGACGATGAAGGTGCCATCCATATCAAAGGCAACATCGAAAACCGTGATGAATTTGAAGCGGCCCTCAATCAAGATGAAGATTTCGTCAAAGCCTTCAACCGCCTCAGCACCAACCGCCGCATAACCGATTATGCCCAACAGCTCACGGTCAGCCCCCAGGCACAGCTGATCGATTATCTCTCCGGAAACGCCGCCAGTGACCTGAGTTCCCTGATCGGCGGCTATGAGCAGGCCCGTAAAATGAACGACCCCTTTAATGCCCTGCTCTTTTATTCCGGCAATTACAGCAGGCCGTACGAAATGCAGTTTGAAGTGGAATAAAAAAGGCGGGCCCGTTTGGGGCCCGCCTCAAAAAAACGTCAGATAATCTTTATCAGACATTCTGATACTGTTTCTTTTCGTCCTCGATGACATCCACGATATCATTCAGGATATTGGGAATCTTACGCATGACCCTTTCCCACGAAACTGTCTTGGGGATCTCGTAGAGCTGCGACTTGGCATTCTCGCCGCTGGCAACAATAGCATCCAGCAGCCCCTGCTCGATGTAGGATTTGAACTCCCTATGCGATGAAACATAGGAGGTCAGGCGTTCGGTCATATGATAGGGACTCAGCATCAGGGCGCCGGCGTTCATGATAACATCCTTGAACACATCGTCCACCATGGCCTCTTCCAGGTTGGTGTCATAGTGCATCCCGCTGAAGGCGGCATTGTCGGCATATTTCCTGATCAGTTCATCGGCCACATCGACATAGGTGAGCGTCAGGTCCCGGATGAAATGTTCATTGATCACCAGACCTTCCTCCACGACAAGGGCGCTCAGCAGCGTGGTGACGATGTCGATCCCCATCTTGTGCAGGCCTTTTTTGCGGTCATCCGCACTGACCTGCTGGTGTTTATGATCAAAGGCCCCGCGTGAGATCTCCACCTGGGCCACATGGCTGGCCTTGCGGTAGATCTCGATCAGCGTGAAGATCTCAACGCCCCAGTCGGTTGCAAAATGCATGCGTTTGAGCAGGTGGCGGTCAAAGACCACCTCGCCCGAAAGCTGGTAGTTGAAATTGAGCAGGAAATCCACCAGACGCAGCACCTTCTCCTCCTGGGTATCGGTAAACTTGCGCTTGAGGGCGATCAGCAGTGGATCGATCAGCAGGCGTTTCACCCGGCCGTAGAACTGATTATCCTTGATACGGGCGTAATAGGCCTTGCTGAACTGGTAGTCCAGGGCCTGCACCGGGTAAAAAAGCCGGTCCAGCTGGGCCCCTTCAAAGGTGCGGATGTCGGCATCCACCAGGCCGACCGTTTCGGCCTCCATGGCCAAAGCGATCCCGAATGACAGGAACATGTTGCGCCCCTTGCCCGGAGTATCCACCCCGAAGCCGGCATCCGAAAGCGTTTTGTAGATGGAAGAAAAACCCGGGCCGTCATTGTGCTGGATCAGATAATTTTCCAGGCCGTAGTCATTGAGAATCCCGGCCAGCGTATAGGCATCTTCCTTGGAGGCCCGGTCCAGACCGAAAATCACCTGCGAAAGATAGGTGGCCCCGTGCAGTTCGCGCACCATATTTTCCAGCACCGGCCTGTTTTGCGGATCAGTGTATTCCGAAGCCAGCAGCGGAATCACCAGTACGGCCTTTTTCCACTTGGAATAGCGCAGGAGGTCCTCCTTCATTCCGGGAGTATTTTCCTCCAGCAGATAAAAAGTTGTGAGCTTGGTGTCCTTCTGGGCAAAATTTGACATCTATTACCTCCGTTGAAAGTTTACGCTGCAACCCTGGCAGCAAAACCGGATATTACTCGAACCCCCATTGACCCACCCAAATACCTCAGCAAGGGATAACACATAATGGCAATAATTTACAGGATGTTTTTCCGGATGATCTTCCCCATGCCTTTTTATTTATAATGACCGCAGCCGCATATCAAAGGGATTGATCGTTTTTTAGTTTTCGGGATATAGATTCAAGATGCAAAAAATCGGCATCATATCCGACACTCATCTGCAGACATCCACGGCGGATCTGGAACTGACGGCTGCAAGATATTTCAGCGATGTGGATCTCATTATCCATGCCGGCGACATCGTCTCGCCAGCGGTTCTGGATGCCTTTTTCGCACTGGGCAAAAAAGTTGAAGCCGTCTGCGGCAACATGGACCCCCCCGAAATCGGACGCATGTTCCCTTTTCGCCGTATCCTGACGGTCGAAAATGCCCGCATCGGCATCATCCATGGCTGGGGATCACCGCAAGGCATCCGCGACAGGATCAGATCGCAGTTTCACCAGGAAAAAGTTGATGCCATTGTTTACGGCCACTCCCATGCCGCCTATGCAGCGACGGAAAACGCCATCTATTTTTTCAACCCCGGATCCTTCTCCAGGCCGCGATTTACAAGTGACCGAACCATCGGTATAATGGAAGTCAACCGCAAAACAGTTACAGGAAAGATAATTACCCTATGAAGAATGTATGGGCTCCCTGGCGCATGGAATATGTCCAGAGCGATAAGGATGAGGGGTGCGTTTTCTGCAATGCGCCCGCCAAGGATGATCAGCTTATAATTACAAAGTCGGAGCTGTGTTACGCCATCATGAACCGTTTCCCCTACACCTCCGGCCACTGCATGGTGGCCCCCTACCGTCACACCGGCGATATCTGCGATCTCAGCGATGAGGAGATGCAGGCCGTCATGCAGCTCAACCGCCGCATAATTGCCGCCATCAGGGAAACCATGCAGCCGCACGGCTTCAATATCGGCTTCAACATCGGCACCGCGGCCGGGGCCGGATTTGCCGACCACCTGCATCTGCATATTGTCCCCCGCTGGAGCGGCGACACCAACTTCATGCCGGTCTTGGGCGACACCCATGTAATTTCCGAACATATTGCGGCCACCTGCCGCAAAATCAGCAAAGCCCTGTGATCAGCCATGGAAAAACTGCCCGACTGGCTTAAACGTAAAAAAAATCTGCACGAATTGAGGGAGCTGAAAATCCGCCTCCGGCAGGCCCGGCTGTCAACCGTCTGCGAAGAGGCGCGCTGTCCCAATATAGCCGAATGTTTCAGCAAGCCCACGGCAACCTTTCTGATCATGGGTGACAGCTGCACCCGCAACTGCGGCTACTGTTCGGTCAAGAGCGCTCGCCCCGCAGCCCTTGATCCAGACGAACCTGCAAATGTGGCCCAGGCGGTGCGGGATCTGAATCTCTCGCACGCAGTCATAACCTCGGTCACCCGGGATGATCTGCCCGACAAGGGCGCCGGGGCCTTTGCCCGGACCATCTGCGCTATCAGAAAGACAAGACCGGCGACCAGCATCGAGGTCCTTACCCCGGATTTCATGGGACAGACGGAACTACTGATGAAAGTCCTCGACGCCGCTCCGGATGTCTTCAACCATAACCTGGAAACCTGTGACCGGCTGCACGCTGCGGTCCGTCCCGGAGCGGATCTTGACCGCAGCCTCAACCTCCTGCGCGCCGCCAAAAAAGCCGCGCCGCAGATCGTCACCAAATCCGGGTTCATGGTCGGGCTGGGGGAAACCGAAGCCGAAATCCATGAGATGCTGCTGCAGCTGCGCGACAGCGGCTGCGACATCGTCACCATCGGCCAGTACATGCGACCCACCAAGGCCCAGATTCCGGTTGTCAGATACTGGGAACCGGATAAATTTGAACAGTGGGCCGATCTTGCTAAAAATATCGGTATAAGTTATGTTATCTCGGGGCCTTTGGTTAGAAGCTCCTATCATGCAAAGGAAGCATTAGAAGGGATTATGAAATGAAATTTACACGCATTGACCGCCTGCCTCCCTATGTCTTTTCCGAGGTGGATGTAATCAAGATGGCCGCCCGGCGCGCCGGCAAGGATATTATTGATCTGGGGATGGGCAATCCGGACATCCCGGCCCCCGACCATATCATCGACAAGGTTATTGAGGCGGCCCGCAATCCCAAAAATCATCGCTATTCCGCATCCAAGGGCATCCCTAAACTGCGGCTGGCAATCTGCAACTGGTACAAACGGCGCTACAATGTGGACCTCGATCCGGAAACCGAGGCCATCAGCACCATCGGGGTCAAGGAGGGTTTCGCCCACATGATCTTTTCCATGATCACCTCCGGCGATGTGGTCTTTGT
>CAYWBU010000081.1:0-11746 GCA_964456565.1 uncultured Bacteriovoracaceae bacterium
CTGCCTGTTTCACCAGGCAGCCGACACATTCAAGATAGGTCTGCATTATCAGAACCTTTTAAGGATGTTGTCGATGATATTATTGAACGAACTCACCACCGGCGAGTCATCATTGCGGGCCATGAAGGGCTTGCCGTCATCGGTGTCCTGAACCACCTGGGGATCCAGCGGCACGGCGCCCAGGAAGGGAACCTTGAGCTCTTCGGCCGCCTTCTTGCCGCCGCCGACCTTGAAGAGATCGATCCGCTCACCGCAGTGCGGACAGACAAAGCCGCTCATATTCTCGATCACGCCCAGCAGTTTGAGATCCAGGGCGCCGGCAAACTCCACGCTCTTGCGTGAATCCAGCAGCGCCACATCCTGCGGGGTGGTCACCACCACGGCATAAGGTGCATTGACCCCCTCCACATTCTTGATGATCTGGGCGATGGAGAGCGGTTCGTCACCGGTTCCCGGCGGCAGATCCACAACCAGGAAATCAAGCTCGCCCCAGTTAACATCCTTGAGAAACTGGTTCATGACCGTATGTTTCATGGGTCCGCGCCAGATGACCGGACGATCCTGGGAATCCAGCAGATATCCCACCGAGACCACCTTGAGGTTGCCCTCGATGGCCTCCACCGGCACAATATTCTGATTCTCATCCGCCATCAGCTGCCGGCCCTCAACGCCGAGAACCTTGGGGATGTTGGGACCGTGAATATCACCGTCCAGCACGCCGACCCGATAGCCCTGTCTTGCCAGGCCCATGGCCAGATTGGCGCTTATGGTCGACTTGCCGACCCCGCCCTTGCCGCTCATGACCATGATGGTGTTTTTGATCAGGGAAAGTTTTTCTTTGAGTTTTGCTGCATCCAGTTCTTTCTGACGCGCCTGATTGATATCTTCCATAGAGATTCACCCCCGTTATTATTCGCTGGTGACGTATCACAGATATTTCGCAAATTCAACTGTCAGCGAGACTAGTTAAAGGGCATCCGCACCGCTACGTGGAAGCCGATGTCGGGACTGTTGTCGTAGAAGAAGAGGTTTTCAACAAAGGCAAATTCCAGCACATAATTTTCAAAACGGCGTTTAAAGCCACAGGAGAGTTCGATCACATTCTTGTCCAGCCGCGGATAATCGGCCGCCGCTGAGGCGACCATGCCGTGGGCAATCAGCGACCAGTCATGATTGATGCGGTATTCCAGGGCCGACAGGAGGGACAGTCGCCATTTCTTGAGGTTCAGAGATGCGATCCCGGTTGAATTGTAGCGGGTGTACCCGATTCCGTGATAGCCACAGAAAGAACCATGCTGCCAGCTGGCAGTAAGCTGCAGGGTATAGCGGCTGCCGCTGTCGGAGGTCTCCGGGACATCGGCCGAGGGAACAACTGTTGTAAGCCGCAGGCCAACGGAGGGGTTGCCGGCCCTGATATGCCAGGCCGCCCCCAGTGAAATATCCCCCAGATAGGCTCCGCGCATCGCATCACTGCCCGCTACAACCTTGCTACCCCAAGGCGTCACATACATCAGATGCGTTTCATTCCGCGGCCATTCATCGCGGCGATGCTGTCCGATATCCAGCGCAGAATGAAAGGCCTCAATTGAACCGTCCAGCTTGCCGCCGGTAATATAGTAGACCGGAACCTTGACCTCCAGGCTGACGGCATCGCCTACCAGCACCGAGGCCCGGACCCCGGCCATGTAGCCTTCATAGTCCAGCAGAAAAGTTCCGTAATGCGCCGGCGTCGTATAGACATTATTCCATTCCTTGAGCGGGATATGCAGCTCATTGTTGTAGGCCCAGACATTTATCCAGCGCCCGATATAACTGAGCTGCACCCGGCCGGAGGCATGTTCGTCGGGGTCGACAAATTCTGGAATCTGGCGGAAATCTTCGGCAATTCCCAGCGGCGGCAGGAAAAAGGGTCCCAGCCCGTCCTGGGCCGCCTGCAGGGGTCCGCCCACCATGAGAAGCCACAGAATCACAAGCTTAAAGATATTTTTTAGATCTCTCTTTTCCTGGCGTTTTTTGTTCATCTTCTGATTATAGCCGGATTACACTTCCTGTCCAGCATCCCCAAATACAACTTGCCCGCAACGGTCATTTAATGTAACTCCGTGGACGCTTGATCACACTAGGAGGAGAAATCATATGGGTCTGATGTCCAACACCGTAAGTATCTATCAATACAGGGCAGTAGGCCCGAAACCCGAAGGTGATCCGGCCGAATGGGTCCGGGAATGTCTGGCCGGAAGCGCCTTCATGCCCATTGACTCCACCCCTGATGAGGAGGCCTGCGGCTGGGTCCATTTTGACAGTCCGCTGAATGCCGACTTCGACAATATCTACACCTTCAAGCATGAACAGTATTTCACCTTCACCTTCCGCCGCGACCAGCGCAAAGTGCCGGCCACCCTTTTGCGCAACCGGCTGGCCGAAGAATGCGATGGCTGGCTCTCGCAGCGTCCCCAGCTCAAACGCGTGCCGGTCAAATGCCGCATGGAGATGCGTGAAAACATTCATGCCGCCCTGCTTTCCAAGACCCTCCCCGCACCGGCAACCTGGGACGTGCTCTGGAATACGGAAAATGATATCGTCACCATCGCCACCACCAACCAGAAGGTCCTGGACCTGATCGAGGACCACTTTTCCGAGACCTTTCCCGGCCTGATCCTGAAGCCGATCCACCCCATGAGCCGGGCCAAGCAGGTCCTGGACGACGAAAAAAATGCCGCCCTGAGCCGCCTCAACAAATCATCCTCCCAGGATGTCCTGGAGCAGATCAACGCCAATAAATGGCTCGGCTGGGATTTCTTTCTGTGGCTGATGTACCAGACCGCCCAGGGATCCAGCGAATACCGGGTCACAGTCGACGGCCCCCTGGCTCTGGGCAGCGGATTCATCAGCTACCTGCACGACCGCTTTGTGCTCGTCAACGACCAGGATGACAGCGTGCGCAAGAGTTCCATCATCGGCCCCCAGAAAAATTTCAATGAGGCCCGCCAGGCCCTGATGAACGGCAAAAACATCGTGGACGGCACCATCATCTTTGAATCAAACGAGGAGCAGTGGAAGATGAGCCTCAAGAGCGACATCTTCGCCTTCGGCTCCTACAAGTGCCCCAAGGTCAAACTGGAAAACGACGATATCACCGATGCTGCCCAGGAGCGCGAAGCCGCCTTCTTTGAACGTATGTATCTCATGGAAACCGGCCTGCAGATGTTTGACAGCCTGCTAAACGCCTTCCTGGAAGACCGCCTGCTGGGACGCTGGCAGGAGCTCAGCAAAAAAATCGAAGAGTGGCTGCACACTGCCTGACGGGGCTACTGCTCCATATTTTTAATGAAGCTGTCGGCCTCAGCAATTGATTTTTCCATTTCCCGGATCAGCACGGCCACATCACCCTCAATGGCGTGCAGTTCGGTCTTGAGCGAGGCGACGGCCTGGGCATTCAGGTTGTGCTTCAGAAAGAGCACCTGATCATGAAAGGCGCCTAAAACGGGTTTCATCCGGGATTCGGCCCGCCGCATGGCCGCCAAAAGGCCCGCATACTGGCGCCTGGTATTTTCAAGCTTGCGGCGGCTGGCCGCCTTCAGCTGCTGGCTGGAATACTGGTCAAGTTCAGCCTCCCACTCCGCAAAAAGGGCCCCGGCCACATCCTCGACGGCCGCGATGCGGTCCGAAACGGCATCCGCCCTGGCCCGGCAGCGTTCATATTCATCATTCAGTTCGCGATAGGTCTTCTCCAGGTCGCCGCCGGCATAGCCGGTCACACTGCTGAAGCTCTCCAGGGCGGACTGAAACTGCTCCTTGGCGGCCTCCTGCGAATCCCGCGCCTTTTCGACCCGGTCAACCATGATATCCCGCTTGGGATAACCCATCTTTTCCATTGTATTGAAATAAAGGGTCGAACAGCCGCCCAGCAGCAAGACCGCCAGAGTTCCCAGCACTACATTTCTGGAGTTCATCAGCACACCTGTCATATTTGAATTATGTATTATCTACAGGCCCCGGACCTGCATTGCAAATCACTTTTCGCCCTGGCGGGCCACCTCTTCGGCCGCTTTTCTTACCGCAGCCGCATCGCCGAGATAGTAGCGGTCAACCACCCGCATCGCGTTATCCAGCTCGTATACCAACGGGATTCCGGTGGGAATATTGAGATCGGCGATCGCATCATCACTGATATTTTCCAGATGTTTGGCCAGGGCCCTGAGGGTATTACCGTGCGCCGCAATCAGCACCCGCTCACCGGCCAGAATTCTGGGCACAATCTCCGCTTCCCAGTACGGCACAACCCGTTCAAAGGTATCTTCCAGGCATTCATGTGACGGCAGCAGCCCCGCATCTATTCCGGCATATTTATGATCATTGAACGGATGCTGCGGATCACTACGCCCCATTGCCGGCTGCCTGACACTATAACTGCGCCGCCAGATCCTGATCTGTTCGGCCCCATATTCCTTGGCAGTCACGGCCTTGTCGAGCCCCTGCAGCATACCGTAATGCCGTTCATTCAGCACCCAGCTCTTCTCCACCGGGATCCACATCAGGTCCATCTCATCCAGTACGATCCAGAGGGTCCGAATAGCCCGTTTCAGAAACGAGGTATAGGCCACATCAAATCCAAAGCCACCCCTGACAAGCAGCCCGGCAGCCTCATGGGCCTCGATAACCCCGCGGGACGACAAATCAACATCGACCCAGCCAGTAAAGCGGTTTTCCATGTTCCAGACACTCTGACCATGCCGCAGCAGAACAACCCTGTTCAAATCCATGGGACCTCCACATCCAATCTCATCGTTTAAGGATAGCCCCGTGGACGGCAATACTCAACACCCCTCCGGCGTTTAAAATTATACATTTCTGCCTTTATTGACTAACTGAATATTTTTATTATTTTTTACTAAGGTATGATTTTCCATTGCCCGATAACTACGTTAATATGCGTATTATATCCAGAAATGGAAAACTATCTGGCATCATCACAGGCACTTGTTCTGGTTGCGCCAAGGAGGAAATATGGATGTACAACTGATTAACCCCTTTATTAATGCTACCGTTAACGTTCTAAGTACAATGGCTTTTGTAAATCCTCAGGCCGGCAAACCCTACCTCAAAAAAGATAATATGGCCAAGGGTGATGTCACCGGAATCATCGGCATTACCGGCGAAGCCAACGGCACCATATCCGTGACCTTTGACAAGGGCAGCATCCTGCAGGTGGTCTCCAACATGTTCGGTGAAGAGATGGGTGACATCAACAATGAAGTTGCCGATGCCGTCGGAGAACTTACCAACATGATCTCCGGCCAGGCAAGGCGCGAACTTGAAGGTCAGGGGAAAGTCTTCCAGGCCGCCATCCCCTCGGTTGTCACCGGTCCCAACCATGTGATCCAACACATAACCAAGGGCCCCAAGATAGCCATCCCCTTCACTATCGAACAGGGCGTCTTCACCATCGAGGTTTGCCTGGATACCTGATCAGACTCTCTCAAGGGGGATTCTGACCGCCCCCTCTTAAATCCTTCCCGACCCTTCCGGAAAAAAAAGTCGCATCCTGCTTAACTCGCATTCCACTGCATTGAGATGTTCTTCGATAGTGTCGATCCGGTTGCAACGGCCGTCATTTTCAATTTGCGCCGCCAGATCTACAATCCGTTTGCAGCCGACGTTGGATGCGGCACCGCGCAGCATATGGCCCTGCTTTGTGATTCTGCAGCTGTCGCCTATCCTTGCAGAGGCCCTGATCTGATCGACCTGTTTGGGAACATCCTCAATAAACATAGTCAGGACACAATCAACCACGGTGGCATCTCCGCCCAGCCGCCGCATAAGCTCACCGCGCTCAGTCCGGTACTGCTCCGTATCTTCCGGAAAATCTTCTTTAGCCTCAATTAGTTGTACAATAATTTCTTCAAGATCCACAGGATCGATCGGTTTTGAGAGATATCCGTCCATCCCGCTCGCAAGACACCTGTCGCGGTCTTCCCGCAGGACATGCGCCGTCATGGCATAGATCGGCAGGCGTGATCCGTTTTCAAGTTGCCGGATCTTTTCTGTGGCCAGCCAGCCATCCATAACAGGCATCTCCACATCCATCAGAACCAGATCATAAGCCTGGCCGGCGCATAGATTCAGGGCTTCACTACCATCTCCCACCACATCAACCCTGCACCCCATCTTTTCCAGAATTTCGCGCGCAACGGTCTGATTGATGCGGTTGTCCTCAGCCAGAAGCACCCTGAAGCTGCCGTCACAAACTTTGCGTAGCATGCCTCTCTGTTGCTTTTCTGATTGGGAAAGTCCGGCACATTTTCTGACGGCCTCTTGCAGCTGATTATACCTCACGGGTTTGGAGATAACCTCTGTCCGAGTAAAAAATTCAAGTCCCTTAAGACGTTCAGATTCCAACACCGGGGTCATGATAACCAGCGGAATTTCGCGACAGACGGCAACATCCAAACCGTTGCGACAGATTTCTGCAAAGCCGTTCAGCACCTGGTTATCCACAATAATCAGATCAGGATTTCCCCGGCCTTCGGCGAACAGAAAGCCCGCCATTGAGCCGGCGTCACCCACCTCGGTGCAGCCTATCTTCCAGCTTTTCAAGGTGTCGGCTATATATTTACGGTTGCGGCCATTACTGTCGGCCACAATCACCCGCATCCCGACCAGGCATTCATCTGATGCATCCCTGACACCATATTGCTGTTCATAGGCGATACTGAACCAAAAACGGGATCCCTGCCCTTCCTGACTGTCCACCCCGATACTGCCGCCCAGCATCTTCACAATATTTTTTGCGATACTGAGTCCCAGTCCGGTCCCGCCATATTTGCGGGTAGTGGAAACATCGGCCTGGATAAAATTATCAAAAATTGAAGCCAGTTTATCTTCCGGGATGCCGATCCCGGTATCACTGACCTCAAAGCCGATGATAACCCGGTCCTCATAACTGTTCTCCAGGGCCACATGCAGCGAGACTTCGCCCCGAGAAGTAAACTTGATGGCGTTCCCCACAAGATTCATCAGGATCTGTTTCAAGCGTGCCGGATCACCGAAAAGGTCAACCGGGGTCGCCTCTTCAATGATGCAAACCAGATCCAGACCTTTCTGATGGGCCTTGACCGCCAGGATCTCGCAGACATCCTCGACTGTCTGCCGCAGATTGAAAGCTATATTTTCAAGCTCCAGCTTACCGGCTTCGATCTTCGAAAAATCCAGGATATCGTTGATGATCTGCATCATTGATTCAGCACTCAAGGCAATGGTGTCCACATAGAGCCGCTGCTGCGAAGTCATCTCGGTGGTTCTGAGCAGATTGTTCATGCCGATAATTCCGTTCATGGGGGTCCGGATCTCATGGCTCATGCGCGCCAGAAATTCACTCTTGGTGCAGCTGGCCATCTCGGCCACCCGTACCATATCAACCGTGTATTCAAGCGTCTCCCTGAGCTTACGGTTGGCCGCATCCAGTTCCAGGGTTCGTTTGGCAACCCTTTTTTCCAATTCCCGGTTAAGTTCTTCCACCTGCTGCTCTTTGATCTGGAGATCCTCTTCCATGACTGCCGAGCGCACCACCTCTCGCGAAAGCGAATCACCCATAACCAGAATTAATGCCAGATAGGCAAATTCGCTCAGATAAATAAAACTGTACCACCCTTTGCTGACAAGATAGTCATTGAGGCAGCCCGCGGAAAGAATGATCATCCCCAGCAGCAGCGATCCGGATTTTTCACGCGCATGCCGACGCATAACTACCGTGGCCCGGAAAATAATCAAGAACATCAATACTCCGCAGATCAATATCAGATCCAGCAGCACACCTCCCCCCCGTTCCCGGTAAACAACATAACGGCCCCAGGGCAAAGTTATGCGCCTCTCCAATCCGCTCGCATATTCCAGCAGCAATCCCGGATAGAAACATTGCACCACAAAAAATCCGCCGAAGATCACGGCAAAGGCCAGAACAGTCCTTCCAGGAATCTCTCTGGTGTAATCCGCAGCAAACCACAGCAGCAAAACCAGGGCCCCGGAGATGGTCACAAGACGACAGTGCTGCCAGACAAGCCCGTCAGGCATGCTCCCGGCTGAATATTGACAGGCGGAACAGAGGTCGTAGATGCCCATTGCGAGGCAGGTCATGGCAAAAGACAGATCTTCGGGATGGTCCTTGCGCCTTAAATATATTCCCAAATGGTTTATTCCCACATAAACAGCCACACCGGCCATAACCAGCAAAGGTATTGACATATTGATCACAGGCATATCTCCATCTAATTTTAATACAGGGCGAAGGCCGGGGGGTTGCCCCACTAAAGTTAAGATTTTCCGGATCGGTCTCCGCTATAGTCAAAAAATAAGGCTGCCCGGGATAATGGCAAGGGCTGACCTGTTTACAAATTAATATGTATTTTCAATCTATTACAAGTACAGAGTTGATATCGTTGTTCTTTTTTGCTGGAGTTTTTTGAAAAAAATATTTCATGCGGCACACAACCTGGGCAACCAGAACATCTTTAAATATTTTACTTTATATTCAAAGTGTTATCAATATTGATGGTTTACAGCTTGATATCGCCCGCTCAGATCGAGTATAGGGTCCACATGAAAAAGTTTGAAGAATTGTTCGTTGAACTGCACAATAAAGTTGAGAAAAGAGACCCTGAATCCGGAACCGTGAAGGAATTTGAGCGCGGTCGTCATTTTATCGGCAAAAAAATCGTTGAAGAAGCGGCCGAAGTCTGGATGGCCGCCGAATATGAAGGCCGCGAAAAAACGGCTGAGGAAATTTCCCAGCTCATCTATCACCTACAGGTTATGATGCTGGCCTGTGACCTGAAACCCGAAGATATCTACCGCTATCTTTAACGAGGACCGACATGCTTAAAATTGCGATTCCCAACAAAGGCGCCCTTTCCGAAAAGACCGTTCAGCTGCTCAGCGAAGCCGGCTATCGCTGCAAACGTTCCAGTCGCGAGCTCGTCGTAACTGACAGCCGTAATGACATTGAATTTTTCTTTCTGCGGCCCCGCGACATAGCCGTCTATGTCGGCCGGGGCGTTCTTGATCTCGGCATCACCGGCCGCGATCTGGCTCTCGACAGCGAAACCGGAACCACAGAGTTACTCTCGCTCAACTTCGGCAACTCGGCCTTCCACTATGCCGTGCCGCGTGAATCCGGGCTGACACCCGATAATCTGGACGGAATGCGCATTGCCACATCCTATGCCAGCATTGTAAGGCAGGATCTGGAACGCCGCAATACCAAGGCCCAGGTGGTCCGCCTGGACGGAGCCGTGGAGATTTCAATCCAGCTGGGGGTCGCCGATGCCATCGCCGATGTGGTCGAATCCGGCCGCACCCTGGTGCAGGCCGGACTTAAAACCGTGGGGGATCCCATCATAAAATCCGAGGCCATTCTGGTGGCCCGCGACACTGCCATCGGTGCCGAAAAACCGGTGCAGATCCTCATTGAACGCCTCAAGGGGATCATCCTTGCCCGCGACTATGCCATGATCGAATATGACATCCCCAAAAATCTCCTGGAAGCCGCTTCGCGCATTACTCCGGGGATTGAGGCTCCCACCATCGCTCCGCTGAGCCGTGAAGACTGGGTTGCGGTCAAGGCCATGATTAAAAGGGATTCGATCAATTCCATCATGGACGAACTCAAGGAGTTGGGCGCCAAGGGCATTATCGCCACCGAAATTCGCACCTGCCGTATCTAGAAACAGATACCTGCCGCAGGCAGATGTCTTTCTAGCTTTGCCGGCGATTTATTTCATATAACGCAAATTATTTGCCGATAGTCTAGGTGACTTCAAATGAAAGGAGCACCTATGGTACGAGTAACCTGTCTTGGAGGGGCAGGATCTGTAACCGGGTCCAATTATCTGGTTGAAAGTTCTGGAGGCAAAAAATTTCTGGTGGACTGCGGTCTTTTTCAGGGCGGTCGCCAGATGGAATCACGCAACCTCAAGGAATGGGGGTTTGACCCCCGCGAGATCGACACCCTCTTTCTGACCCACGCCCATCTTGATCATGCCGGGCGCATCCCCAAACTGGTGCGCGACGGATTCAAGGGCAAGATTGTCACATCCCCCCCCACGGCCGAACTGTGTCAGATAATGCTGCTGGACGCGGCCCACATCCAGGAAATGGATGCCGAATGGCAGAACCGCCGCAACCGCCGCAAAAACCATAAACAGGTCGACCCCCTGTACACAACCGAAGATGCTGAAAAAAGTCTCAAATATCTCTACCCCCTTGAACGCGACAAGATCATGAATATTGATCACGAAATCAAGGCCCGTTTCAGGAATGCCGGACACATCCTGGGTTCATCGATCCTGGAGGTCTGGATCAGGGATGAAGATGAAGAGGTCAAGATCGTCTTTTCCGGCGATATCGGCAAGAACAACCAGCTGATAGTCAAAGATCCGGAAATCATTGCCGAAGCCGATTTTGTCTTCATTGAATCGACCTACGGCAACCGGCTGCACCGTTCCTTTGATGACAGCAAGGAAGAGCTGCTGGAGGCCATCAACTATGCGGTAGCAAACGGCGAAAAAGTGGTCATCCCGGCATTCGCGGTGGAACGCACCCAGGAGATCCTCTACATCCTGGGCGAATTTCACCGGGCCGGCAAACTGCCGCAGATTCCGGTCTACCTTGACAGCCCCCTGGCAATCAAGGCCACCGAAATCTTCCGCAAGAACCAGAAATATTATGATGACGATGCCAAAGCCATTGTCGCCAACGGAGCCGACCCCTTTGACCTGCCCAATCTGCAGTTCACCCCCGGCACCGATCAATCGGCCAAGATCAACGAGACCGAAGGGTCAGCCATCATCATTGCCGGCAGCGGTATGTGCAATGCCGGCCGCATAAAACATCACCTCAAGCACAACCTGTGGCGTCCCGGCGCCAGCATCGTCTTTGTCGGTTATCAGGCCACCGGAACCACCGGCCGCATGATCCTTGACGGCAAGAAATGGGTCAAGATTTTCTGGCAGAACGTCGCGGTCAAGGCCCGGGTTTTCAGCATCGGCGGATTTTCAGCCCATGCCGACCAGAACGGCCTGATGGAATGGCTGTCACATTTCAAAGATCCCAAACCGCGGGTATTTGTTGTCCACGGCGAGCCCGAGGTGAGCCAGGAATTTGCCGACAAAGTCAAGCTGGAACTCGGCATCCTGACCCACGTTCCCAAATGGCGTGAACGCCTCAAACTCAGCCAGAAGGGAATCGGGCACGAGCTCTCTGCCGAAGAGGAGGCCGCCTACATGCTCGATATAGCCAACGCATCCCTTGCGGAGCTGGAAAAGGAGGTCGGTCGTCTGAAACTGGCCTTCCGCAATGCGGCGGATAACGATCAGATTGAAGAGGATGACCTTGATCGCCTCACCGGCATCAAGGAGGAACTGCAGACAATCCTGCCTTAGCGAATCAATCGCGGGCCGGGCGGAATCTCAGGATTCTTCCCGGCCCTTTTCAGCTGTAAAAAAGGTAACCATGATCCCGGCCAGGCATACCAGAAGAGCTCCGATAATTGTAAGACGATCCAGAGTCTCGCCCCAGAATATCCAGCCGAAGGCGGCGGCAAAGACCACCACACTGTAGACAAAGGGCCCGACCTGCGCGGCCGGAGCCAGCTTATAGCCATTGGTCATCAGCAGCTGTCCGGCCACGGCAACCACGCCCAGCAACACCAGTACCAGCAGGATGTGAGCTTCGGATGGCAGCTGCCAGCGGC
>CAYWBU010000082.1:0-10731 GCA_964456565.1 uncultured Bacteriovoracaceae bacterium
CCATTCCTCGGCGATCACCGAAAAGATGAAGTCGGTATGGTGTTCGGGCAGAAATTTCAGCTGGGTCTGGGTCCCGTTCATGAAGCCCTTGCCCACCAGACCGCCCGAGCCCACGGCGATTTTGGACTGCATGGCATGGTAGCCGCTGCCCAGCGGATCGCGCGAAGGGTCGATGAAAGACAGGATCCTGAGACGCTGATAACCCTTGAGCGAGAACCAGCCGAACGGCAGGGCCGCCATGACCAGGATGATGGCGCTGATCAGGGTTGAACGTTTGATGCCCAGCAGGAACAGCATGGTCACGGCGATCAGGCCCACGATCCCGGAGGTGCCCAGGTCAGGTTCGGCCAGGATCAGCAGGATCGGCAGACTCAGGACCGCCAGGGGGAAGAGCAGCTCGCGCAGGCCGTGGCGGTGCACATGTTTTTTCTGCGAGCCCCAGTAGCCCACCCAGATGATCACCATGAGCTTGGCCAGCTCCGAGGGCTGGATGCCCAACGGCCCCAGCGACAGCCAGCGCCGGGAGCCCGAAATCTCGCGGCCGCCGACCAGCACCACCAGCAGCAGCACTATCACCACCACATAGAACGGCCAGGCCAGCATGGTCAGGGCCCTATAGTCCAGGGCGAACGTCAGAAACATTGACAGCAGCCCGATAAAGACCCACAGCAGCTGCTTGTAGAAGATCACGATTCCGGTCACGCTGGTAGAACTGTAAAGACACAGCAGGCCGATGGCGGTGATGGCCAGCACCAGGATGATCACACCCCAGTCAACATTGTCAGTCAGCTTGGAATATGCCTGCATCCGAAATTCCCTTCAGAAAATAGTAGCCCTTGATCACATCATTGACGATGGGCGCCGCCACGCTGCCGCCGTGCCCCCCATGTTCCACCACGCACGCCACCACGATCTCCGGGCTCTCCACCGGGGAAAAACCCACAAACCAGGCATGGTCACGGTATTTATACGGGATGTCCGATTCATCGGGCAGTTTTGACAGATGACCCTTGGCAACCACCTGGGCCGTCCCGGTCTTGCCACCGATGGCAAACATGGGATCACGGATGCCGCGGCCGGTGCCATAACGCCCCTCCACCACGCTGCGCATGGCATCCTTCATCAGGTCCAGATCTTTTTCGCCGATCTCCAGCTGTTTTTCCAGGCTGGGTTCGCTGTCGGCCAGGATGTGCGGCGTCAGCCGTCTGCCGCCGTTGCCCACCGCGCTGATGCCCTTGGCGATCTGCAGCGGTGTCACCAGGGTATAGCCCTGGCCGATGGAGGTATTGATGGTTTCACCCGGCATCCAGGGACGGCCGAAGCGCCGCTGCTTCCATTCGCGGGTGGGGATGAGCCCCGCCACCTCGCCGGGCAGCTCGATCCCGGTCTTGCGTCCCAGGCCGAACTCTAATGAATACTGGGAGATACGGTCAATCCCCAGTTCCTCACCCAGCCGGTAGAAATATACGTCACAGGATTCGCCGATGGCCCGGACCAGATCGATCTCGCCGTGGCCGGAGGCCTTCCAGCAGCCGTAGGTATGGTCCCCCAGGGTATAGGACCCCGGGCAGTTGACCGTCTGGTCGGGCATGAAGACCCCGCTGGCCAGTCCGGCCAGGCCCACAAAGATCTTGTAGATCGAGGCCGGCGGATACTGCCCGCGGATGGCGCGGTTCTCCAGCGGGTGCAGCGGGTCTTCGGTAATCTGTTTCCAGGTCTCCGGGGCAATGGGCGTCAGGAACATGTTGGGGTCGAAGCGCGGTGAATTGACCAGGCTCAGGACCTGGCCCGTTTGCGGATCCATGGCGATCACCACCCCGGTCTTATCCCCGATGGCATTGCGGGCGATGTCCTGCAGGCGCTTGTCCAGACTCAGACGCACCTCTTTGCCGGCTTCGGGATAAACCTCGTCCAGGACTCGGATCTTGCGGCCGATGGCATCCACCTCAAAGATCCGGGTGCCCTTGCGGCCGCGCAGGATCTCCTCGCAGATCTCCTCGACCCCGCTCTTGCCGATCAGATCGCCCGAGGAATATTCGCCCTCGGGATCGGACTGCATCTCGCGCCGGTCGACCTCCCCCAGAAAACCCAGCACATGGGCGGCCAGGTCCTTGTAGACATAGTCACGCTCGGTGGTGGGTTCGATGGATATGCCCGGCAGGTCAAAGATATGGGCCTCGATCATGGACATCTGCTCATAGGTGATGTCCTTGGCGATCGGAAACTGTTCATAGGGCCGCCGCATGCCTGCGGCGATATTTCTGCCGATCTCCAGCGAATCGCTCTCCAGGATTCCGGCCAGGGTTTCGGCCACCTCTTCGGTGCCCCGGATATCCTCGGGCAGCAGCATCACATTGTAGACCGGCCGGTTGTCCGCCAGCACGATGCCGTTGCGGTCGACAATCTTGCCGCGCGGCGCCTTGACCTTGACGATCCGGATGCGGTTGTTGCGGGACAGTTCCTCATAGTAGGAACCCTTGAAGATCTGCATCTGCACCAGCCGCAGCATCAGCGCGGCCAGCATCACAAACACCAGCAGTGTCAGCCAGCGGGCCTTGTTCTTGAGCTCCTCGTCGGTCTGGGGTCCGGGCAGATTGTTACTCATCGTCGCCGAATACCTCCAGGATCATTTTTACCATCAGCGGGCAGACCGCGCCAGTCAGTCCTGAGCCCACAAAGATGGGCCAGCGGCCGCCCGCGGCAAACTGGACATCGGCAAACAGCACCGCCACATAGACCGCTGTCAGATTGAACAGGAAACCGAAGACCATCTGGGTAAGCGGATTTTCCAGATAGAATAAATTTTTGGCCAGGTCGAAGCCCAGATAGATCAGGGCATAGACAAAGGGCAGATAGCCCAAACGGCCGCCGGCCAGCGACTGCAGGCAGATCGCCGCCAACACCGTGAAGATGAAGCCGATATCAAAGGGGGCATAGATCACCAGCCCCATGATGAGCCCCACAAAAAAATCGACGCGCACCGGGCCCATGAAATGCGGCAGGATCGTGGCCTCCACCAGCATGACTGCCAGCAGCATGGCGAAAAGGCTAACGATTTTGCTGCGCATGCCAGCTTATCCCGAAAACCTCTTCGATTGTGTCCATCTCCACAAAGGGATCCACCACCACCTCGGCAAAGATATTGCGCTCATCTTTCCTGACATCCTTGACGCTCCCCACCATGAGCCCCTTGGGAAAGATCCCCAGCAGCCCGGAGGTGACCACCTTGTCGCCCACCGCAAACTGTTCGGTGCGGCGCACATATTCGAGCGTCAGGTAGCCGTGGCCGCTGCCCTTGAGAACCCCCTTGACCCGGCTGGACTCGATCAGCACCGGGATGGCGCTGTTGGGGTCGGTGATCAGCAGCACCTGGGAAGTGCTGGGCGAGGCGCTGATGACCCGTCCCATGACCCCGGCCGGGGTCACCACGGGCATGTCCTCATAGAAGCCGTCGCGCTTGCCGCGATCGATAACCGCGGTCTTGAACACCAGGGTGATGTCCTGGGTCAGCAGCGAGGCGGGGTGGAGTTCAAAGTCATGATAGGCCTTCTTGAATTCCAGCATGGCCCGCAGACGACGGTTTTCGTGGCGCAGTTCCTCCATGTTCATGCACTGCACCCGCATCAGGTCCAGCTCCTGGTGGAGTTTTTCATTTTCCTGGCGGGCGTTGACCGTATAGATGTAGTTGTTCCAGATCCCGGCGACAAAATCCGCCGGCGCACTGACCACCAGTTCGATCCAGTAGTAGGATTCCCGGAAACAGCCGAGCCCGCCGGAAGACCTCCCGTGCTGACTGAATGATATGAGACCGAAAATCAATACCGCAGCAACAATCACCAAAGGGATTTTCGATCGGGCATTTTTCATCAGCTGGAGATCGCGATATCCCTTAACAGATTAAGATCTTCCAGCAGCTTGCCGGCACCCCGGGCCACTGTGGAGAGCGGATCCTCCGCGATGATCACCGGCAGACCGGTCTCCTCGCGGATCAGCTTGTCCAGGTTCTTGTACAGCGCGCCGCCGCCGGTCAGCATGATGCCGCGATCCACGATGTCGGCCGCCAGTTCGGGCGGGGTCTGCTCCAGGGCCACCCGCACGGCATCGATGATGGTGCGCACCGGACCGGCGCAGGCCTTGCGGATCTCCTCGGAACTGATGGTGAAGATCTTGGGGATCCCGTCCACCAGATCGCGGCCCTTGACCTCGATGGTCTTCTCCACCTCGTCGCTGGCCGCCGAGCCGATCATGATCTTGATGATCTCGGCCGTGCGTTCGTCGATCAGCAGATTATATTCGCGCTTGATGTGCTGCATGATGGCCTGATCGATCTTGTCGCCCGCCACCCGCACACTGTTGGTATAGACGATGCCCGAAAGCGAGATCACGGCCACCTCGGTGGTTCCGCCGCCGATGTCCACGATCATGGAGCTGATGGGCTCGCTGACCGGCAGCCCGGCACCGATGGCGGCTGCCATGGGCTCGGCCACGATATGGACCTCGCGCGCGCCGGCACCCTTGGCGGATTCCTCCACGGCCCGTTTTTCCACCTGGGTGATGCCCGAAGGCACACAGATGATCACCCGGGGCCGTACCGCCAGCTTGCGCTGGTGGACCTTGGTGATGAAATATTTGAGCATGGCCTCGGTGGCGTCAAAATCGGCAATGACACCGTCTTTCATGGGCCGGATGGCCTGGATGTTCTCGGGCGTGCGCCCCAGCATCTTCTTGGCCTCGGTTCCCACGGCAACTATCTTTTTCTGCCCGCCGCCTTCCATTCTCACGGTGACCACGGAGGGTTCGGACAGGACAATTCCTTTATCTCTCACATATACAAGGGTGTTGGCGGTTCCAAGATCAATGGCAAGATCACTGGAGAACATACCCCAAAGCCACTCAACGACCATAAAGAACTGCTCCTTTCAAAATCAGCGGTAAAATCAAAGAAGTTCTTAACAAACACGGGCATTTTTTACAAGCGCATTATCCCTTTTTATCGGCACCCGGACATGTTTTTTGCGACGGACAGCCCCGGCTAACCAATTGCAGAAATATCCGGCATGTGCTAGGCGTGCAGCTATGAATGAAATTTGCACTGTAATCCTGGCAGCCGGCAAGGGCACGCGCATGAAATCAGCAAGGCCCAAGGTCATGCACGCAATCCTCGACCTGCCCCTGATCTGTTACCCCATGCGACTGGCGCGGGCCGCCGGCAACCTGACCGTGGGAGTCATCGGGCATCAGCGCGAAATCGTGGGACCGTTCATGGAAAAGCTCGGCGCCCGCACCGTGGTCCAGGACCCGCCGCTGGGAACCGGCCATGCCGTGGCCCAGGCTGCCGACATCATCGCGGCGAGCACGGCCGATATGGTCCTGATCATCCCCGGCGACATGCCCCTGATCACCGCCGAATCCATCAGCGGTCTGAAAAAGGCCTATGCCGAGAGCGGCTGCGACATGGCCATCCTGACCGCCCGCATGAAAAATCCCTTCGGCTACGGCCGGATTGTCCGCACTGCCGACGGCGCTGTGGCCGCAATCGTCGAGCAGGCCGACGCCACGGATGAGCAGCTGAAGCTCAACGAGGTCAACACCGGGGTCTACCTGGTCAGCCGAACCTTCCTGCTGGAGGCCATCCAGAAACTGGCGCCCGACAACGCCAAGGGCGAATTCTACCTGACCGACATCGTGGCCATGGCCGGCAAGGCGGTGGCCTTCAGCACCGCCAGCCCCGAGGAGGCCAACGGCATCAATTCCCAGGCCCAGCTGGCCGAGGCCGCGGCCTGCCTGCGCGACCGCATCAATGCCGCCCACCTGGCCGCCGGGGTCAGCATCATCGATCCCCTGACCACCTGGATCGGCCCGGATGTCAAGATTGATCCCGACGTGACCATCTGGCCCGGAGCCCACATCCTGGGGGAAAGCCGAATCGGAAGCGGGGCCGTGATCCGGGCCCAGGCCTGGATCAGCAACAGCCGCATTGCCCCGGACGAGATCGTGGGGCCGGGCAGCATAATTGAAAACCGCTGAAATACATGGCCGCAATTGACTTTGGGCCGGCGACAACATACTAATATAGAATGAAATGGCTTAAGAACATCTTCAACCCCAATGTTGCGGTGGAGGCGGAAGACGAAACCGATTATCCCGACAGCCTGACGGTCCTGCCGCTCAAGGACGCCGTCCTGATGCCCAATTCGATCCTGCCGCTGCTGGTGACCAATGCCAATTCGGCCGCCCGCATCAGGCGGATCCACGAAAATAACGAACCGGTCCTGGCCCTGGCCATGAAAAAACCGGCCGAGGTCAGCGAGGCCGGCTGGGACAACCTCTATCAGGTGGGCTGCATGGCCCGCATCACCAAGATCAGCGAGATCGACGACAACGACCTCTCCATCATGGTCAAGGGCATCCGCAAGGCCTCCCTGGCCAAAAAGCTTTCCGAACGCCCCCGTATGAAGGCCCAGGTCAACTATATCGACGAAGACCTGGAGCAGAACCGCGAGGTCCTGGCCCTGGCCCATTCCACCCGCAAACTGCTGGAACAGCTGGCACGTTACTCCTATCACAATATGGAGACCATCCTGTCCAACCTGTCGCGCATCAAGGACCCGCTGATCCTGTTCAGCACCTGCGCCACCACCCTGCCGGTCTCGGTTGAAAAGAAACAGGTCATCCTCGAGGAAAACTCCCTGACCGAGAAATTCCATCTGCTGTACAACGGCCTCAAGGAAGAACTGGACATCCTGGAGCTCTCCAGCAAGATCACGGCCGACGCCAAGGGCGAGATCAGCAACGCCCAGCGCGAATATTACCTGCGCCAGCAGATGAAGGCCATCCGCAAGGAACTGGGCGAAAAGGATGACCCCGACAACGAGATCGACGAACTCAAGGCCGATCTGGAGGCCTGCAACCTGCCGGACGAGGTGGCGCGCGAGGTCTTCAAGGATGTCAAGCGCATCGCCCGCATGCAGCCCGGCTCCAGCGAATATGTCACCATCCGCACCTATCTGGACTGGATTCTGGACCTGCCGTGGAACGAACATACGGACGACAACCTGGAGATCAACGCGGTGGAGGACATCCTCAACCAGGACCACTTCGACCTCCGCAAACCCAAGAAACGCATCCTGGAGTTCCTGGCGGTCAAGAAGCTCAAGGGCGACCTCAAGGGTCCGATCCTGCGCTTCGTGGGGCCGCCCGGCGTGGGCAAGACCTCGCTGGGCAAATCCATCGCGCGCGCCATGGACCGCAAATTTGTGCGTATCTCGCTCGGCGGGGTGCGCGATGAGGCCGAGATCCGCGGCCACCGCCGCACCTATATCGGCGCCATGCCCGGACGCATCATCAGCGGCCTCAAACAGGCCGAGACCGTCAACCCGGTCTTCATGCTGGACGAGATCGACAAGCTCTCCAAGGATGTCCACGGCGACCCGGCCTCGGCCCTGCTGGAGGCCCTGGACCCCGAGCAGAATTCCACCTTTGTGGACCATTACCTGAATGTGCCCTACGACCTCTCGCAGGTCTTTTTCATCACCACCGCCAATGTGCTGGACGACATCCCGCTGGCCCTGCGCGACCGGCTGGAGATCGTGGAGGTCGAGGGCTACACCCAGGAGGACAAGCTGGAGATCGCCCGTCAGTATCTGATCCCCAAGGAACGCAGCGCCAACGGCCTGGACGGCAGCGACATCACCTTTGACGACCAGGCCATCATCCACGTCATCCGCTACTATACCCGCGAATCGGGCGTCAGGAGCCTGCAGCGCGAGATTGCCGCCGTACTCAGATCAATTGCGGCCAGCCTGGCCCGCGGCGAGCAGGACAGGTTCCGCGTGGATCCGGAATTTGTGACCGAGGCCCTGGGGCCCATCCGCTATCTGCCCGAGGCCCGCCAGCGCATCAATGTTCCGGGCGTGGCCACCGGCCTGGCCTGGACGCCCTTCGGCGGCGAGATCCTGTTCATGGAAAGCGCCCTGGTAAAGGGCCGCGAAGAGATGATCCTGACCGGCCAGATGGGTGACGTCATGAAGGAATCGGCCCGCATCGCCCTGAGCCTGATCAAGAGCATGGGGCACCGCCTGCCCGAAAACGAGGGCCTGCACATCCATGTCCCGTCCGGCGCCATCCCCAAGGACGGCCCCTCGGCCGGCGTGACCCTGATAACCTCACTGATATCCCTGCTGAGCGGCAAGACCGTGACGCCCGAACTGGCCATGACCGGCGAGATCACTTTGCGCGGGGTGGTGCTGCCGGTGGGCGGGATCAAGGAAAAGGTGCTGGCCGCCAAACGGGCCGGCATCAAGCGCATCATCCTGCCGCGCATGAACGCCAAGGACCTCAAGGATATTGAGGGCGGCGACACCCTGAGCGGCATCGAGATCCACCTGGTGGAAAATATCGAGGAGGTCCTGAGTCTGGCCTTCCCGCAGGAGGACGAACGCGAGATCATCCCGACGCCGCTGCACTTCCAGCAGTCCCGGGATGACAATCGCCCGGCCCGGGTTTAAATCCGCCGCCTTAATTTGAGTACATGGCTTCGATCAGAGGGGCGAACTCCGCCACGATAACCCGTTTCTTGGCCTTCTGGGTCGGAGTCAGGAACCCGTTTTCCTCGGTGAAACGCCGGTTGAGGATGGTATATTCCCTGATATTTTCAAATTTCTCCAGCCTGGCATTGGCGGTCTCAATCTCCTGGGCGACCAGTTCTTTAAGCCGCGGCTGGGCAATGAAATCCTCGCCCACCTCGATGCAGATGCGCACCCCGGTGGTCTCGGAAAACTTGAGCGCCGCCCGGTCATAGCTGATGCCCTCGCTCTCGAACAGGTCGATGAAATAATTGAAGCTGGGCACCACCAGCCCCGCGATAAAGGGCCGTTCACTGCCCACGAAAAAGACCTGCTCCACATACTGGCTGGTGGCAAAGAGGCTCTCCAGCTTGGCCGGGGCGATATTCTTGCCGGCCGAGGTGCAGATGATGGCCTTCTTGCGGTCCACGATGCGGTAATAGCCCTGAGGATCGCGTTCCACGATGTCACCGGTCCTGAACCAGCCGTCCTCGGTGAAACTTTCGGCCGTATCCTCGGGCTTATTGAGATATTCGCTGAAGATCCCGGCCCCGGAGACTTCCAGTTCGCCGTCAATGGCCACCCGGGCCTGACTGCCGTTGGCCTCCTTACCCATGTAGCCCGGCTTGCAGGCATTGATGGGATTCAGGACACAGGCATTGAAGGATTCAGTCGAGCCGTAGCCCTCCACCACGGCCAGTCCCAGGATATAGTAGAAGCGCAGCAGGTCCGGTGAAATCCCCGCACTGGCCGAAAACGAATAGCGGAAGCGGCTGCCGAACAGGGCCCGCACCTTGGCAAACAGCCGGTCGGCCACCGTGAACTTGAGGCGCAGCCCCAGGGGCAGCCGGCTCTTGAGGTCCACCGCCGGCGACATGTCGATACAGCCGTTTTCATCGGTGCGGTAGGCCAGGGCCTCTTCCCCCACCCTGAGGGCCCAGTCAAAGAGTTTCTTCTTGAGGGCGCTGTCGGCCATCTGCTGCTGGAAGGTGATATAGATCTTCTCATAGAGCCGCGGCACGCAGTTGATCCAGGTGGGATTATATTTCTGCATGTCGGCCAGCAGCGTGCCGGGTTTGTCGGCATAGGCGATACAGGCCCCGTCACAGATGGCCATCAGCTGACAGGAGCCGCGGTCAAAGATATGCGAGAGCGGCAGGAAGCACAGGGTCACGTCATCAGGCGTGATGGTCATACCGTAGCGCGCAAAATAGGCCCGCACGCCCTCCATGCGCGACGACCCGCAGCCATGCGAAAGGATTACACCCTTGCCCTGGCCGGTGGTGCCGGAGGTGTACAGGATCGTGTAGCAGTCATCCAGGCTGACGGCCTCCCAGCGCCGGCGGTATTCGTCCGCATGCGCGGCCTGCCACTGCTCACCCAGGACGATCAGGTCCTTCAGCCCCATCACATCGCCGCGGCTCTCAAACTCCAGATCCATCACAAAGATCTTTTCAAGCCCCGGCATCTTTTCCCGGCCGGCCTCGACCGTGGCCAGGACCTCGGCATTGCCGGCAAACAGGAAGCGGCTGCCCGAATCATTCACGATATACACAACCTCGGCGGTCGAAAGGGAGGGATAGATGGTCACGCTGACCGCCCCGCAGTTGGAAAGCGCCATGTCCGCATGGGTCCAGTAGGGTCCGCTGGGCGCCATGATGGCAACATGCTGCTGGTGCGCCAGCCCCAGACTTAAAAGCCCGCCGGCAATGGCCTCCACCCGGGTCCGCAGCGCGGCATAGGTGAAGCTGCCGTCATTATCACCATGATAGAGTTCGGGATTGAACAGCTGCGCCACACTGTCCGGATATTTATTACATGTGTTGTAGAAATACTGCGGAAAAGTCTTGAGATTAAAATCACTCACCTAACCACCCTCCAAATTTTATTCTGAAAAATCAACAACATCGAAGGGTTATTATAGCACGGCCGCGGACATATTCATACCAATGGTTACCGGTTTTATCAGTGGGCCGCCGACCAGTTGGGGCCTTCGCCCATCTCCACCTTGAGCGGCACGGCCAGTTCATGGGCATTTTCCATCTCATACCTGACCAGCTCGCGCACCTGTTCCAGTTCATCCGGATGGACCTCGAACACCAGTTCGTCGTGCACCTGCAGGATCATGCGCGAACTCAAGCCCTGCATGCGCTTTCAAGACCCAGAG
>CAYWBU010000082.1:10741-11702 GCA_964456565.1 uncultured Bacteriovoracaceae bacterium
TGATAATATCGGCGGCTCTGCCCTGGATGGGGGTGTTGCCCGCGCTGCGCCAGGCACCTTCGCGCTCGTTGAAGTTGCGCGAATTGATCTCGGGGATCGAGCGCCGCCGGCCCAGCAGGGTGGTCACATAACCGGTGGCGGCGGCCTCGGCCGTGACGCGTTCGATATAGGCATGCACGCCCGGATATTTGGCCAGATAGTTTTCGATATATTCCTTGGCCACCTTCTGTTTGATGCCCAGCTCCCCGGCCATCTTGTGCGGCCCCATGCCGTACATGATACCGAAGTTGATGGTCTTGGCCTTGGCGCGGTGGGCCGAAGTCACCTCTTGCGGACTGACACCGAAGATCTCGGCCGCGGTCAGGGCATGGATGTCCAGCTCGTTGCGGAAGGCCTCCAGCAGGGTGGCATCCCCGGTGACATGCGCCAGGATGCGCAGTTCGATCTGGGAATAATCAGCGCTCAGCAGCACCCGGCCGGCAGGCGCCACAAAGGCCTCACGGATGCGGCGGCCCAGCTCGGTCCTGACCGGGATATTCTGCAGGTTGGGCTCCGAAGACGAGATGCGCCCGGTGGCCGTGACCGCCTGGTTGAACTGCCCGTGAATCCGGCCCGTCCCGGGATTGACCATCTTGGGCAGGGTATCCACATAGGTATTCTTGAGCTTGGTCAGGGTGCGGTATTCCAGGATCAGGCGCGGCAGTTCATGGTCTGCTGCCAGGGTGTTGAGCACCTTGTAATCGGTGGAATAGCCGGTCTTGGTCTTCTTGACCGGCGGCAGGCCCAACTCGTCAAACATGATCTGGCCCAGCTGCTGGGGAGAATTGATGTTGAACTCGCACCCCGCCATGGCATGGATGGCAGCCTGCAGGTCATCGATACGGACCCCGATCTCGCTGCCGATTGTGGCCAACACCTCTTTATCAAGCGCGATGCCGGCGGTCTCCATGGCGGCCAGCAC
>CAYWBU010000083.1:0-3225 GCA_964456565.1 uncultured Bacteriovoracaceae bacterium
GAGGCCCTCAGCCGGCTTAAACTCCGCCTGGGTGAAAACGCCTTGATGAATGCGGCAGCCTACAATGCCGAAGAAAACCTGAACATCGATGAGATCATCGATCTGTTGAACACCCTGCCGTTTCTTTCGGAACGCCGGCTGGTGATCATCCGGAATTTCAACAAACTTAAAAAAAACCAGCTGGACAGGCTTTTCGGCTATGCCGAATCTCCGGCGGAATTTTCAATCCTGGTCCTGACCGTTGAGAGCGGCACCGCGCTCAAAAAAGGCCTCGAAGGCCAGCTCAAACCCCTGGCCGGCAAGGCGGCGCTGACACGCTTTGATCCCCTGAAGGGCGCGGCCCTGATTGAATGGATCGCGACCCGGGCCCGCGAAAACGGCAAGGAGATCGACCGCGACGCCGCCTGCCGCCTGGCCGACGTCACCGGGGCCAATGCCTGGTTCATTGCCTCGGAAGTCGAAAAACTGAGCATCTATGCCGCAAAGGAAGCCAGGATCACCAGACAGGATGTGGATGCCCTGGTCAAGCCTTCGCAGGAGGCCTCCATCTTTGACTTCACCGATGCGCTCTTCGGCCGCAAGAAAGATGTGCTCAAAAGGCTCCTGGACCTGGAGCAGGGCGGCAGCGAACCGCTGATGGTGATCGGGATGCTGGAGAACCAGACCCTGCAGCACTACCAGGTCCTATTCGGACCGCCGGGCAGCAAACCGGCCATCCATCCCTATGCCGCGAAAAAAATGGCCGGCCGCAAAAATCTCTGGAAGCCGCAGGGCCTGAGAACCTTCCTGGACGACCTGCGGCGGATAGAGCGCAACATCAAGACCGGCCGCACCGACAACCCCTTCGCCGCCCTGGCAGCGGCCATCGCCAGCACCGGAATATAAACCTGCCGCAAACGGCCAACCAGTGGTTTAAAAGATTCAACTGCTGGGTTATTGTATTAAAAACCTGAATTCAGCTTAATCCTGAGTCAGAGAAAGGTATTGTATGAATCTGGCAGTATTGGGAAGTCGAATACGGCAGCAGCGCGAAAAATGTCACCTGACGCAGTCGCAGGTGGCCAACTCGCTGATGATCTCACCCCAGGCGGTCTCCAAATGGGAGCGGGGGGACAATGCCCCTGACATTGCCTGCCTGAAGTCCCTGGCCCAGGTGCTGGGAGTCACGGTGGACTGGATCCTGAGCGGCGAAGATGTCCCCCGGGACACCTTTGAAGCAACGGTTCTATGCACCAGCCTGCGCACCTTTGCCTGCCGCTCGGCCGCAATGGCTCCCAGGGATGTGGCCCTGTCGATCAACGGGATCTTCCATGTCCTGACCGAGAGCGTCCTGGCCCACCAGGGGGTGCCGGTCAAATATGTGGGAGACGGCTTCCTGGCCTATTTTGCCGGCATCGACCATCCCGCCCGGGCCCTGGCAGCCGCAACGGACTCCATCAATGCCTTGGGGGACACAAACCTGCTGATCACCCTGCACAGCGGCCCGATCTATCTGGGCACCATCGGTCATCATGAATATGCCCGTCCCGACATCATGGGCGATACCGTCAATACAACCTTTCTCATAAATCAGTGGGCCAACGGAGCCAGCCGGGCACAGCTGCTGCTGACCGAAAGCGTCAGGCAGGGCTGCCCCGACAATCCGTTGCGGGCCGTGGAGATCTCACGCCCCGATCTGCCTGCTGTAATCTATGAACTCTCAGGAGGTATTGACAATGAAGCAGATCACAATTCAGGGTTTCCCGCGGATCGGGAAAAACCGGGAGCTTAAAAAGGCCCTTGAACTCTACTGGAAGGGCGAAACCGGCCTGGACCAGCTCGAAGAAGCCGCCCGCCAGGTACGGCAGTACGCCTATGAAGCCTATGCCAAAACCGGTCTGGACTTCTGCCCGGTCGGCGATTTTTCCTACTATGACAAAATGCTCGACATGGCCTGCATGTTCGGCGCCATCCCGGCCCGTTTCAGCGAGCTCAAAGGGCTTGACCTCTACTTTGCAATGGCCCGCGGCTGCCGGCTGCAGGGCAGGGGCGTGGCCCCCCTGGCCATGAAAAAATGGTTCAACACCAACTACCACTACCTGGTTCCCGAGATCGAAAACCTTGACCTGCGGCTGGATGCCGCGGCCTTGCAGGACCTGCTTATCGAAACCGGGGACATCAAAAACCCGGTACCGGTCATCATCGGCCCGGCCACCTTCGCCGCCCTGGCTAAAATCAGCGGCGATTTCAGCCGTGAGGAACTCTTAGACGCCCTGCTGCCGCTCTACGGCGAACTGCTGGACAGCCTGAAAGACTATCCCCAGATCCGCCTCGACGAACCCGTCCTGGTGCAAAATCCCCTGCCCCTGGAGGCCGCGACGGTCCGCAGGATCTACAGCTCCCTGGGCGGCTCAAATATAATCATCCAGACCTATTTCAGCGAGGTGGGCGCCAACTGGTCCTGGATCAAAGATCTGCCGGTCAGCGGTTTCGGCCTTGATTTTGCGCACGGGAAAAACAACCTGCAACAGATCCGGGATTACGGCTTTCCCGCAGACAAGCTGCTGATTGCCGGGGTTGTCGATGGTCGCAATGTCTGGGCCCTGGATGTGGATCAGGCCCTGGCAACCGTCAATGAACTTGAAAATATGGTTGCGCCCGGAAACCTGATCCTGGCCACCTCCTGCTCGCTGCTGCATGTTCCCTACACCACCACGGACGAAGATGACCTGCCGCTGTCCTTTGCCGAGGAGAAGCTCTCCGAACTGGCGGCCCTCAAAGAGAATGATCCCGCGACCATTGCCGGTCTCAGGGACCGCCGCCAGGCCTTCATCGCTGACAGCGCCCGCCTCAATGACAAGGTCCGCGAGGCCGTCAAAAAAGCCGCCAAGGAACAGCGCGGACGGCTTTCGCCCTTCGGCCTGCGCATCCGGCAGCAGCGCGCGGCCCTCAATCTGCCGGCGTTTCCCACCACGACCATCGGCTCATTTCCCCAGACTCCCGCAATCAGACGCCAGCGCCGCTTATGGCGCACCGGAGACCTGTCACAGGAACGCTATGATACCTTCATCCGCGAATCCATCGGCGAAGTCATCCGGCTGCAGGAAGACCTGGATCTGGACGTGCTGGTGCATGGTGAATTTGAGCGCAACGACATGGTGGAACCCAAGATGGGACTGATACTGTTAAATCCAAAGACAGGCTTACAAATAATATTACTATTCAATAAGATCCTTGAAAGTAAAA
>CAYWBU010000083.1:3235-11542 GCA_964456565.1 uncultured Bacteriovoracaceae bacterium
TGATAAGCCTGATACAAGGCCGGACGAATCAGGTCGGTAAAGCCGAGCTCGACGGGTTCATCTTCACCAAGAACGGCTGGGTGCAGTCCTATGGTTCGCGCTGCGTCAAACCGCCCATAGTCTATGGCGACGTCAGCCGGCCGCAGCCCATGACCGTGGACATCATCAGCTATGCCCAAAGCCTGACGCAAAAACCGGTCAAGGGCATGCTGACCGGTCCGGTCACCATCCTGAACTGGTCCTTTGTGCGCGACGATCTGCCGCGGGATGCGGTCTGCCGTCAGATCGCGCTGGCGATCCGCGCCGAGGTCCTGGACCTGGAAACGGCCGGCACCAAGATCATCCAGGTGGATGAGGCCGCCTTCCGCGAAGGCCTGCCGCTGCGCCAGGAGCACAAGGAGGCCTACCTGGGGTGGGCGGTCGAATGTTTCCACCTGACGGTTGACGGCGTCAGCGACGCCACCCAGATCCACACCCATATGTGCTACAGCGAATTCAACGAGATCATGGACAGCATCATCGCCATGGATGCCGATGTCATCACCATTGAAAATTCGCGCGCCGGGCAGAAACTGCTGGAGGTCTTCTCTGACCGCAGATATCCCAACCAGATCGGCCCCGGGGTCTATGATATCCATTCGCCCCTGGTGCCGTCACAGGAAGATATCGAGCAACGCATCGCCTCTGTTCTGGAAGTCCTGGAGCCTGATCAGGTCTGGATCAATCCGGATTGCGGCCTGAAGACCAGGACCCCGCAGGAGGCCAACCCCGCGCTGGCCAACATGACCGCCGCGGCCAAAGCCGCCCGCAAAAAACCGGACCACGGCCGTGCATGATCTCTTCGCTCAGGGCCGCAGCATCTTCAGCCTGGAGTTTTTTCCGCCCGAAGACACGGCCTGTTTCAATGCCGAACTGCAGCGCCTCAAGGCCATCAGTCCCGACTGGGTCAGCGTCACCTGCGGCGCGGGCGGCAGCAACCGTGACCGCACCGCCGCAACCGCCAGAGAACTGCAGCAGACCGGCCTGCGGGTCACGGCCCATCTGACCTGCCGGGGGGCCTCCCAGGACCAGCTCATGCCGCTGCTGGATGAGTATAGCGCCAGCGGGGTCCGCAGCATCATGGCCCTGGGGGGCGACAGACCCTGGGTCGGCCGCGGCGATTTCACCTATGCCGCCGACCTGGTCGCCTTTATTCGCAAACAACTCCCGCATCTTTCCGTGGGGGTGGCCGGCTATCCCGAAGGGCATCCGGCCACCCCCAACCGTCTGGCGGAGATCGAACATCTCAAGGCCAAGGTGGATGCCGGGGCGGATTTCATCGTCACCCAGCTCTGCCTGGACAACCGCATCTTTTTTGACTTCTGTGAACGCTGCCGCTTAGCCGGCATCAAGGTTCCTATCGTGGCGGGCATCATGCCGCTGCGTTCCCTGCAGCACTGCCACCGCATGGCCGAACTGGCCGGCGGCTGCAACTTTCCGGCGCGGCTCACCAAGGCCTTGAGCCGCGCCCCGAGCGCCGCCCGGATGGAAGATGTCGGCATCCACTGGGCCGCCGAGCAGATCCGCGACCTGCTGGATCACGGGGTGGAAGGCATCCATCTCTATACCCTTAACCGCAGCCGGCCCGCCCTTGAGATCTTCAGACGCCTGGGTCTGCTGCCGATAGAATAGTCCGATTCCGCTTTCTTCTGGACAAAACCGAAGGGATTTTTTATTGCTAGACACCGGTCCGCAAAAGGACCGGCTAATTTTTCACCTCGAGGTTTTTGATGAAGAAAAAAGTTGAAGCTCTGCTCAGGCATGAACTGGAAGAACTGGCGGCCAAAGGGATCCTGCCCGCCGAAGACAATGTTGCCGTCAGTATTCCCCAAAACAAGGATTTCGGCGATTTTTCCACCAACGTGTCCATGATCATGGCCAGCAAGGCCAAAAAAAATCCGCGCGAGATCGCCGTCACCATTGTTGAAGCCATCAAGGAACATGACCTCTTTGCAACGGTTGAGATCGCCGGACCGGGGTTCATCAATTTTGCGCTCAAGCCCTCCATGTGGGCCGCTGTCCTCGCTGACATTGTGCGCCAGAGAGAGGCCTACGGCCGCAGCGATTTCGGCGGCGGCAAAAAGGTCCAGGTGGAATTTGTCTCCGCCAACCCCACCGGGCCGCTGCATGTGGGCCATGGCCGCGGGGCGGCCGTGGGAGATTCCCTGGTCAGGCTGCTGGATGCCGCCGGGTTCGACGTGCAGGCCGAATACTACATCAATGACGTGGGCAACCAGATGAACACCCTGGGCCGTTCGGTGCTCACCAGATATAAGCAGCTGCTGGGTCAGGATGTCGCTTTTCCCGAAGAAGGCTACCAGGGCGATTACATCAAAGATCTGGCCGCTGCCATGCAGGAACGGCATGCCGACGGCCTGCTGGATCTGCCCGAAGACCAGGCCATCGCCACCTGCCGCGAATATGCCGCCGCCACCATCCTTGACGGGATCCGTGCCGATCTCGAGCTCTTCAGTGTAAACTTCGACAACTGGTTCAGCGAGGGATCGCTCTACCGTGACAACAAGGTTGAGACCACCCTGAGCGCGCTGCGCGAAAAAGATATGATCTATGAAGAGGGCGGCGCGCTGTGGTTCAAAAGCTCCGCCTACGGTGATGAAAAGGACCGGGTGGTCAAGAAACAGGACGGTTCCCTGACCTATTTCGCCCCGGATATCGCCTATCACAAGGACAAGCTTGACCGCGGCTTTGCGCAGGTGATCGACATCTGGGGCGCCGATCATCACGGCTATGTGCCGCGCATGAGCGCGGCCATCCAGTCCCTCGGGGCCGGAAAGGACAGTTTCCATGCCCTGCTGATCCAGATGGTCTCCCTGGTCAGGGAAGGCACGCCGGTCTACATGTCCACCCGCGCCGGAGAATTCATCACCCTGCGGGAGATCCTGGACGAGGTGGGCAAGGATGCCGCGCGCTACTTCTTCCTGATGCGCAAATGTGATTCCCAGCTGACCTTTGACCTGGAGCTGGCCAAGAAAAAGACCGAGGAAAATCCGGTATTTTACATCCAGTACGCCCATGCCCGGATCTGCTCAATCCTCAGAAATGCGGCCGCAGAGGGCCTGAAACCCGAGCTTGACGACGCCCGCCTCACGGTCCTTGAAAGTGAGGACGACCAGGAGCTGATCAAGCTGCTGGCCACCTATCCCGACCTGCTCGAGGCGGCCGCCGCGGCCCTGGAACCGCATCGCATCAGCTTCTATCTCTTGGAGCTTGCAACCGTATTCCACAGGTTCTATAATAAAAACCGTGTAATATCTGATGACAGAGATTTGTCGGTAGCCAGGCTGATCCTGATGGACGCTGTCCGGCAGGTGATTGCAAATGCCCTCGGCATTATGGGGATATCGGCCCCTGAAAGAATGTAGTTTATGGCGAAGAAGAAAAAACGAAAGCCCCAGAAGAGACAGTCCCTCGGGACCAGCATCCTGCTCTTCTGCCTTTCGATCTGCATGCTGGTGGGAGCCAGTGTGCTTTTTTCTTTTGTCAGCCAGCACAAAGACCTGCCTTTCTCGGCCCCGGATTTCGGCATCACCGCCAATCAGGATGCCGCCGATCAGGGCGCTAAAAAAGAAGCTGCTTCGCAGAAAAGCTCCCTGGGAGATTATGCTTTCTATGATCTCCTTTCCAAGAGGGACAGTGAAATCGGCACTGAAGAACTGCATTACACCATCCAGCTGGCGGCCTTCAAATCATCCGACCGCGCCACTGACTACTGCCGCCGGCTGCAAAAAAAACACCGCCTGAAATGCCGGCAGGTCAGACAGGGCAGCTGGATTCTGGTGCGCTGGGGCAGTTTTCCCACCCGGGCGGCCGCCGAACGCTACCAGAAAAAGATATCCGGAATCATTGATCATGAATGCATGATCGTAAAGATGTAAACACTCAGCAGGAGAACCTCCATGATCTTACATGTTGTCGGGGCCCGGCCCCAGTTCATAAAACTTGCACCGGTCACCCGGGCCATGCACTGCAGCAACATCCCCTTCAAGGTGCTGCATACCGGCCAGCACTATGACCATAACATGTCGGCCGGGCAGTTTGCGGCCCTGCAGCTGCCCGAACCGGACTTCAACCTGGGCATCGGCTCGGGCTCCCATGCCCGCCAGACCGCCGATATGCTCACGGGCATTGAAGAGGTCCTGCTCCGGGAAAAAACCGCCATGGTAATGGTCTACGGCGACACCAACTCCACCCTGGCCGCCGCCCTGTGCGCCGCCAAGCTGCACATTCCCATCGCCCATGTGGAGGCCGGGGTGCGCAGCTATGACCGCCGCATGCCCGAAGAAATCAACCGGGTCACCACCGACCACATGGCCGAGATGCATTTCTGCCCCACCCCCAATGCCGTCCGGCTGCTGGGGCGCGAAGGCATCCGCGGCATCCTCACCGGCGACGTCATGCTGGACGTGCTCGACAGCTGCTCAAAAAACCTGCCGCAACCCAGGTTCAAACCGCCCTTTGCCCTGGCCACCATTCACCGGGCCGAGAATACCGACAACGCCGAACGCTTCGCCCAGATCTGGTCGGCCTTCAAGACCATTGCAAGCCGACAGAGCCTTATCCTGCCGGTCCACCCGCGCACCCGCGCCCTGTATCCCGACCTGCTGCAGGATGCCCCGGACGGGCTGCAGGTCATCGAACCGGTCACCTACCTGGAGATGATTGCGCTGGTCAAGGCCGCAAATCTGGTCGTCACCGATTCCGGCGGGGTCCAGAAAGAGGCCTTCCTGCTGGAGACCCCCTGCGTAACGGTTCGCGATGTGACCGAATGGCCCGAGACCGTGGATGCCGGAGTCAATATGCTGGTCAGGAGCGAAACCGCTGAGATCATCGCCGCCGTTGAAGAAATGGGCGACCTCCATTTTGAACTGCGCATGAATCCCTTTGGCGACGGCCGTGCCAGCAGCCGCATCGCCGATGCCATCCTGCGCGCCAATATCCTGTAAGAGATTGATTATACGGCCAAATAGATATTAATATATCATATCCTTAGATAAAGGTGCTGTTGAAAGCCCCCCCTGTCTGTAATACAAATCTGGGCATCTCTTCATGCGGGGGCAAGCAACATGCGACAGGATGCATTGGCATACCACAGCAACGGACGGCGCGGAAAAATCGAACTGGGCATAACCAAGGCCTGCCTGACCAGCCGGGATCTTTCCCTGGCCTATACCCCGGGAGTGGCCTGGCCGGTCAGGGAAATCGCCGACAGACCGGAATGCGCCTATGACTACACCGCCAAGGGCAACCTGGTGGCCGTGGTATCCAATGGATCCGCCATCTTAGGCCTCGGGGCCATGGGACCGCTGGCATCAAAGCCGGTCATGGAAGGCAAGGGCATCATGTTCAAGCGCTTTGCCGATATCGACGTCTTTGACATGGAACTCGACACCACTGACCCCGACGAGATCATCCGGACCTGTCAGCTGATGGAGCCCACCTTCGGCGGCATCAATCTGGAAGACATCAAGGCCCCTGAATGTTTCTACATCGAGGACGCCCTCAAAAAAACCCTCCATATCCCGGTCTTTCACGACGACCAGCACGGCACGGCCATCATTGCCGGGGCCGGCCTGCTCAATGCCCTGGCGCTGGCCCGCAAAGAGATCGAGACAACCAGAATCGTCGTCAACGGCGCCGGGGCCGCCGGAATCGCCTGTGCCCGTTTTGCCCTCAGCTTAGGCGCCGGCTGTGACAACATCACCCTGTGCGACTCCAAGGGCGTGGTCCACGCCGAGCGCACCGCCGGCATGAACGAACATAAGGCCTTTTTCGCCCGCCATACCGCCAGGCGTACCCTGGCAGAGGCCCTTGAAGGCGCCGATGTCTTTATCGGGGTCTCGGTGGCCGGCGCGCTCAGCCCTGAGATGCTGCTTAATATGGCCCCCGATCCGGTGGTCTTCGCCATGGCCAATCCCGATCCGGAGATCGACTTTGATCTGGCGCGCCAGACCCGTAGCGATGTGATCATGGCCACCGGCAGATCCGATTTCTTCAGGGGCGCTTTAGACACCATGGCCACCGAGATCAACGATGCCATGAAGCATGCCGCGGCCCGCGCCCTGGCGGACCTGGCCCGCAAGCCGGTGCCCGACCAGGTCATCAAGGCCTACGGCGGCGGGACCTTCAGCTTCGGCCGCGACTACATCATCCCCAAACCCTTTGATCCGCGGGCCCTGCCGGAAGTCTCCGTGGCCGTGGCCCGGGCCGCAATTGAAAGCGGGGTGGCCCGCCGCCAAATCGATATCCCGGCCTACCGCGAGACCCTGATCCGGCAAAGCCGCATCGTCAACAACCTGCCGGACGATTTTCAATTTTAGGACCTTTCGCGGCCGGCCCGTTTTGTGCTAAAGCGCTGGCAATGGAAAAGGCTGTCATTCGGCACATCATCCGGCAGTGTCCGGCCTGCAACTTTCGTTTCCCGGTCCTGGCCGGGCGGCCCGAAGGGGAACTCTGTCCCCTGTGCGGGACCGCGACCGTTGTAGCGGTGCCCCCCTATGCCGAACTTCCGGCAGCCGCCGCCGAGCCGAGCGGCTACCGGATCGAAGTCCTGCTGGACAATATCCGCAGCACCTATAATGTCGGCTCCATCTTCAGGTCGGCCGAGGGCTGCGGCGTAAAACACATCCATCTCTGCGGCCTGACGCCCGACCCCTCACATCATAAAATCAAAAAAACCGCCCTGGGCGCCGAAAAAACGGTCCGCTGGTCCAGCAGCCGCAACGCCCTGAGCAAGGCCGCCGAACTGAAAAAATCCGGCCACACCCTCTGGGCCCTGGAGGGCGGCCCGGCATCCGTGCCCCTGTTCGGCAATGTTCCCGTCAATCCGGAACTGAAGCCGGTCCTGGTGATCGGTAACGAGATCTCGGGCATAGATCCCGAAGTCATAGACCTCTGCGAAAAGACCTTCCGCCTGCCCATGCAGGGCGGCAAGACCTCGTTGAATGCCGCGGTCGCCTTCGGGATCGCGGCCTACTATCTGAGCTTCGGGATTACCGCCCTCTGATTACCTTTTTGAAACCACAGTTACAGCCTCAAATCTGTTTTTTGTAATCAGAGCAAGACCATCCCCAAATCATCCTCATTGTATAATTTTATTTTCATTGAAGATTTTGCTCAAGAAACGCCCGTTCGGTTAATGGCATATAACTTGCTGCATTACAGTGGAAACGGAGTATGCCATGAAAACTGCTGAAATGAACTCACTGGCCAGGACGATCGCGTTTGCGTTGATCATCACCACATTCATGGCCGCCGGCTACCTGATCGGCTGCCACATCGACTACACCACCGGCATGGCCTCGCGTTACGGGATCATGCTGCCGCTGGCAGGCCTGATCCTGGGCACGGTCTCCTGTTGCATCGATGCCCTCATAACCAGGCGGCACGGGATGATCTTCTTTACGGATTAGGCCTTATTCACTTTTTTCCAGGCCGGTCTCACGGTTCATATTGATGACCGTGTTGACATCCATGACGATCGGCAGATTGCCCGGGACCTCAGCCTCCACCTGCAGGTCGGCCCGCAGCGGGATGCGGATCATCTCATCCAGCGGGATCTCGCCCTTTAAAAATACATCGATGGGGATATCAAAGGTGGCATGCAAGGGCACGGCCAGCGGCTCAGCGCTCGTGACCATGATGGTCTCCTTCAGGTGCAGCTTGTGCCGGATGGGCACCACGGCGTCAATGGGCGCCACCACCTTGACCGGCAGGGTGATGTCCTGATTCATGAAGCGCACCGTGGCCTCGGTCTCGATGGGGATCTCGGCCTTGATCCTGATATTTTCGTCCAGCGCAAGCTCATGGTCGATGGGGATCGCCAGGGGCTTATCCAGCGGCACCGAAAAGGTATAGTCCAGCGGCACCGGCAGCACGGTCTTGAACGGAAAGGCAAAATGGATGTCCTGACGCAGCGGCACATCCAGGACCTGGTCAACCGTGGCATTGACCGGGAAGGGCCCGTCCACCCTGGCCTCCAGCCTTTTTTTGACCGTATAGCCCTGCTCCATCATGCTCAGCATGGCCGCGCCATATTTGAGGTAATAGTAGGATGACAGGCCCACAAACAGCACCACATAGGCGCACACCGCGATTATGAGCACATTGATGACATGTGAGGATGTCTCCAGAAAAACAGCCTTGAGCGACCTTGCGGATTGTTTCTTATCCATGGCATTTCTCCGTTGTTTGAGGATTGTGACCGCCTATGCCATAGCATATATTTTTTTGTGCGGGCAGCAGGAATTG
>CAYWBU010000084.1:0-11524 GCA_964456565.1 uncultured Bacteriovoracaceae bacterium
AACACACCCGCGTACTTTGCGCAGGAAAGTGCATAGAGAGGGATCTGCCCCCAAAAAGAGGCCAGTATGTAGACCCAGAGGCCCACAAAGGCAAGTGCCGGGGAGACCATCCTGCAGGGATACTTGTAGTTTGCCCCGGTCGTGGGCAGGGCAGAGCCGAGCATGGCCAGGGGAAGCATACTGATAAATACAGGCTAAAAGAGAAGGGATAACCATTGAACATCTTGCAGCCCGGCTCAAAGAGGACTCGTGCAGCAATGTATATATCGCATCTGAGATTCTGGCAACAAACCTGAGGAAATAATGGAAATCGCACTGGCCAGAGTTGACGACCGCTTTATTCATGGCCAAATCCTGGAATCATGGATACCTTTTCTCAGGGCACAAGGTGTGATTGTAGTTAACGATGAATTGGCTTCCGACAGTTTCCAGAAATCCATTATGTCGTTGGCCATCCCTGACAGAATAAGTCTCAAGATAGTTTCGGTGGATGATGCCCTGGACCTGATCAATGATGATGATCTTAACAACAAGACACTCCTGCTCATTGTTTCTTCAATCAGGGATGCCTATCGGCTTTTTAGCGACGGCGTCAAGTTTTCCCGGCTCAATATCGGTAATATTGGTCAGGCCACCGGCGCACAGCAGCTGTCCTATTCCGTATGGGTTGAAAACGAAGACCTCGAATTACTGAAAACTCTAATTGCCGAAGGTGTAAATATAAACCTTCAGTCGGTCCCCCGTGAGCGCGATATTGACATGCGGTCAGTCTTGGGTATGATCGCCATATGAAATATTTTTTTGCTGTTCTCATCGGATCACTGGCCTGGCTTGACAGGGTTTTCATTTTCCAGGCCATGATCAGCCGGCCAATTGTGATTTCCATAATTATGGGAGCTTTTCTGGGCGATATCCGGACCGCTATGATTTGCGGCGCTGCCCTGGAACTTTTGTGGCTCAATACCCCGCCGGTTGGCTCCTTTTTGCCCCAGGATGAATCGTTTTGCTGTGCCGCCGTGACCCCGGCCGCCATAGTTGCCGCGCAATGGGTTGACCCTGCGGTGGCTGCCGGTTTTGCCTTGGCGTTGGGGCTCCCGACGGCATCTGTCGGCCGCCGGCTCGATGTCTTTATCCGGGAAAAAAACGGTGATCTCTCAGGGCTTGCCGTATCAAATATGGCAGATCATGTGAGAAGCAGTGTTTTACGGGCGCTGATGCGGGCATTCTTCTTGGTCGCCCTGTTGTTGGGAACCTGTTTTGCACTGCTGGCCGGTGCGGCATGGCTGATGCTGCCGTTGCTGCCGGAAAAAATCATAACGGCCTTCGGATATATACCCTTGCTGTCAATAATAATAGGTGTGGCCTCGATTTTGGGACAGGGCCGCCGCCTTACCTATGAATTGGGGATATTTGCAGCCGGAATGGCATGTGTACTTCTCTGGATAAGTTTTGCATAGGTCGGACAAAATGAAAAATATCAGCAGCATTGTGATCGAAAACAAAATGGTATCGCCGGATACCTATCTGCTGGCGCTGAAATGCGCAATCGGCCCATGGATGCCGGGGCAATTTGTCATGCTGCAGGTTAATGACAGTTGTGACCCCTTTCTAAGGCGCCCACTTGGTATCCTGGGTGGCGACAGTCGGCGTCTTGAACTCTTGTACCGGATCAAAGGCCGGGGGACGCGGATGCTGTCGCAAAAAAAACCGGGAAGTCAACTTGAAGTGCTGGGCCCCCTTGGCAAGGGTTTCAGTATTCCCGATCCGGATAGACATAACATCTACATTGCCGGCGGCACCGGGATTCCGCCAATCACCGCTCTGGCCGAACGATTTCCTGCGGGCTGCCTGATTGCCGGTTATCGCAGTCAGGACGAAGCCTCCCTGGTCGAGCGCATCCGGGAGATAGTCGGAATAAAATGCTTCATCGTAACGGAAGACGGTTCCTTGGGTGAGAAAGGCCTGGTTACAGATATGCTGAACCGGTTGCCGCTGGTTGAAAAAATATATGCCTGCGGTCCAATGGCGATGCTCAGGGTTGTGGCTGATTATGCCGTGAATCAAGGTATTGACTGCGAGGTGTCATTGGAAGAACGCATGGGATGCGGTTTTGGAGTCTGTTCCGGATGCGCGGTCATGACAGAATCCGGAGTTAAGAGGGTTTGTAAAGACGGCCCGGTTTTTAACGCCGGTGAAATAGTTTGGGATAAACCATGGATTTAAGTGTACAGATCAACAAGTCCCTGAATCTCAAAAATCCAGTCATCAATGCATCGGGAACCTTTGCCTATGGGGAGGAGTTTTCCGAGATTATGGACATCTCACGCCTGGGGGCTGTCGTAACCAAGGGGCTGTCGCTGAATCCCAAGACGGGTAATCCTGTTCCGCGGATATGTGAAACCGCCTGCGGAATGATCAACGCCATCGGGCTTGAGAATATCGGTGTCCATCGATTTATCACTGAAAAACTGCCGGTTCTGAACACTGCCGAAGTCCCGATAATCGCCAATTTTTTCGGCAACAGCGAAGATGAATATGCCGCCTGTGCCAAGAGTCTTTCCGTTGACGGGGTCTCCGCCCTTGAAATGAACGTATCCTGTCCCAATGTCAAGAAAGGCGGCATCCAGTTTGGCACCGATCCGCAAACACTCAGGACGCTGGTCGGCGAGGTGCGCAAGCAGACTGAGAAGGCCTTGATAGTAAAACTTTCACCGATGGTTTCAGATATCGTTGCCATGGCCGAAGCTGCCTGTGATGCCGGGGCTGATGCCATCACCTGTGCCAATACATTTCCGGCAATGGCAATCGATCCGCTAACCCGCCGGCCGGTATTGGGCAATACGACCGGAGGCCTTTCCGGGCCTGCCATCAAACCCATAACAATGAAGCTGGTATGGGAGATAGCCCGTAATCTTGATATTCCCGTCATTGCTTCAGGCGGGATAACAAATGCCGCTGATGTCCTGGAATTTATAATTGCCGGAGCCAGTGCGGTGGAGATCGGTGCCCACTCACTCAGGGATCCTTTCTGTTTTGGGAAGATTTTAGATGATCTGGAAGATCACCTAGAGCATCATGGAATCCGGTCTATTGAAGAATTGAGGGGCTCTCTTATTATATAATCAGCACTTTGTCTGTTTTTCTGGGAGGCCGTTTTGTTAAGACACGCGGGAAGGGGTATCCCGTTATTGTCTCTCTTCGTCGGAGTCTGCTGTGGAATATTTATCTTTAGCAGGGATGCCGCTCCGTTATTTTTTTGCATGGTTATACTTGCCATGCTCGTTCCCCGTAAGAGTCTTGTTCCGATCACCTTCGGGGTCTTGATCGGTATTGTATCCGCATATGTTGCTCCCGACTGGCAGGCCGCCCGTGATGAAATCCGCTTGATTGAAGGACGCGTCAGCCAGTCCGGATTCCGGAACGGAAACTATGAAGTGGTGTTGAGGGATTATACAATTGACAGCCACAGGTGCCGCGGAAAAATTTTGTTGAAGCAGTTTTCAGGTGTCAGCCCATTTTCAACGGGGACTGTCATCAGGGCCGAATGTCTGCTCAAAAAACCAAAGGGGAATGGCAACTCAAGCGACTTCGATTACAAAAAATACCTTATTCGAAACGGGATAACCGCTTATGGTTATATCCGGAATTATCAAATCATATCTTCCGGCAGAAATTGCAGCAGTCGTGAAAGAATTAAGGCATACCTGCGGGGACTGGGGCGACCTGAGGCCGAAATTCTGACAGCGCTGTTGACCGGCGACAGGGGAGGGTTAACCCATGCCCAAAGGGATCTTTTTAATTCTCTGGGAATTTCGCACCTGCTGGCGATCTCCGGTTTGCACATGGGCTTGGTCATGCTGCTGGGATACACGCTCACCTTTTCGATCCTGCGTCTGGTGCCTGTTTTTAACATCAAACTGGATACACCTTTGGTTGCCAAAATTACAGGTGTAGTCACGGTTTGTGTTTTTTTTGCATTTATTGACAAATCATTGCCGTCTGTCAGGGCCGTGATCATGGCGGTTATAATGGTCAGTTCCTTTTTTATAATGCGGAAAACAGATCTGGTGGAAAGTCTGTCCCTGGCCGGAGTGATTATTCTGGCTGTCTGGCCGTTTAGTATCTATACGCCGGGTTTTCTGCTGTCATTCAGTGCAACCCTTGGTATCATTCTTACAGCTGAAAGATTTAGATTTAAATCCCCGGCACTCAAACTGGTCGCGGTCAGCATGGCAGCATTTGTTTTCACATTTCCCATAGTCATAAATCTTTTTGGATACTTCTCCCCCTGGTCCTTGCCGGCAAACCTGATTGCCGTACCGTTTTTTTCATTCATCATCATGCCGCTGAGTCTGTCGGGGCTGCTTTCTTTTCCGTTTTGGGAAAATTTTTCAGAAATCTGTCTGGGAATGGCCATGGAAGGAATCGCCATCTTTTTTGAACTTGGCCATGCAATCGGCAAATTTTCCATATTTCCTCATATGGGCAGATTCTGGGGCATGCTGTTCTTTCTGTTGCTTCTGATATTATTGATGGCGAAAAAAACCATAATAAAACCCATCGCCACATTATCATTGGCGGGTTGCCTGTTTTTAATACCTCTCATACAGTGCCCAAGGGTTGCAGATTCAGGGCTTACCTTTGATTTTATCAATACCGGCTATGGTGATTGCCTGTTGGTGACCTGCAGGGATTTTGCCATGCTGGTGGATGCCGGAGGCACGAACCGCTGGGATACAGGGCGCTTTATAGTGACCAACCACCTCAGAAGCCGCGGAATCACAAAACTGGATATCGTTGCTGTCACCAATCCTGGCAATGCACATGTTGGCGGACTGCCATTTATTGTTGAAAGATTTGGTGTAGGTGAAATATGGGTAAGTCGCGACGATTACGGCCCCTCAAGATTCAAAGATGTAATTAGGATTGCACATATGAAATCGATCCCCATTAAAAAAGTAAGCCTGGGGGACACTCTGAATAAAAAATTCATTAGTATTGAAGTGTTGAATCCACCAAAAAAACAAACGGCAGCAAGTAAAAATTTGGGCACAAACTTGCATTCAATGGTCTTACGCATAGGAGATGATAGTATGAAAGTACTGTACATGTCGGAATGCAGCGGGATCGGAGAGTTATCAGTTGCCCACCTTGATCGCAGTATAGATTCAGCAATTCTGGCATCCGCCAATGCCCCTCAGTCCCAATCCAATCTGGATGCCTTTATCGACAGAGTCCGGCCCGAATATGCCTTTGTCAACAAACCAGAGACCAATCCGGCGGCCTTGGATCGTCTGATTTCAAACGGAGTAAAGAGCATTCATCGCTCGAACGGAGCAATTTTAGGCACGGCCCATAAAGGCCGGGTAGACTTAAAGTCGCCTGGGCGGGTTGTCGATAGTTGTTATGAAGTTTATGCTCAAAAAACCAGAGATCAGAGAGGGTTATTGCATGTTGAATAATAGAGGTTTTTCCATGACAGAGTTAATGGTGGTGGTTGTAATCATTGGCATAATGTCAGCAATCGCTGCCCCCAATATGAGCGGCTGGCTGGCCAAAAGAGATCTAAACAGCCAGGCCCGCCAACTGGCATCGCACCTGCAGCTGGCAAGGAGTGAGGCGGTCAAAAACAATCTAGAGGTTCGGCTCAGCTTCAATAGTCTAGATCCGGATTCTTACTCAGTTTACGTCAGCACCACAAATGCCGGCGGCAACCGGGCCGTAAAGGAGCTGCTCCTTGATGATGTCAGGATCAACGACCGTCTGGATGTCGACCTACCGTCCATACCTGGTGGGGGAACGTATACATCATTCGGATTTAATAGCCGCGGGATTGCGGTCCGGGATGATGCCGGTAAAATCGGACCCGGTGATATTGACCTGCAGGTTGGCAGCAATAATAATCTTAAACGCACCATCAGCATATCCCTGGGAGGCGGGATTCAAATATCGCAATGAAAAAAGAAAAATTCTCTCTTAATCAGTCCGGTCTGACCCTGGTGGAGCTCATCATTGTGATGGCGCTTTCACTCTTTCTCATGGCTGCGGTCTATCTTGCCTACCAGACCCAGCACCGTACCACCATTGGGCAGCATCAGATAACCTCAATGCAACAGGATTTGAGGGCTGTGCTGGATATAGTTGAGCGGGATATTCGCATGGCCGGATGCGATGTGACTGATCCGGGCACCCTTGCCGGGATTTCGGTTTCGAGCGGTGTGAATTTTATCTCCGTGCAGGGCATGGATGAGACAGGGAGTATTCAGAATGTTTCCTATACGCTGAACGGTGAGAGTCTGGAGCGCAACGGCATCAGCCTGGTAACAAACTGTACATCCCTTGGTTTTTCATACCTGGATGCTGACGGAAACACTATAAACCCTTCCGGAACAGGTGGTACGCTGACTAACGACCAGGCCGATGCTGTCAGAATGATCAGGGTTAACATCCGGGTGCAGACAGAAAAGGTGGATCCTGATACCGGCCAGTTTTTGAGCCGATCCCTTGCTAGACGGGTACGTTGTCGCAATATGGAACTTAACGTTGACTAAGGAACGATTTATGGATCACGTATCAGAAAACAAGCACGGGTTTACCCTGATCGAACTGGCGATTGCCATCCTGATCTTTGCCCTCGGCATAATGGGGGTGGCCAAGATGCAGTCCGAGGCCGTACGTGGAGCATCTTTCAGCATGCAGATGACCGAGGCAATCAGTGTGGCGGAGGATCAGCTCGCGGTGCTGACTTCCCAGTCCCTGAAACCATCTGTTCCTGCCGACCTTCAATCCGGCCAACATAACGGCACGGCTGTTTTATATCACGGGGTCGGATACACTCCCACATGGAATGTGACAACATTCGGTACGGGATTATCCCGGCAGGTGGCCGTGACTGTTAGCTGGACCGACAGGGAAGATCCTCACAGCGTAACCATAAATTCCATTATGGGTCAGGAAGATTAAGATGAATAAGCCGATGCCGAACATCAATGACAATCGCGGAGTGATGGTGCTGGTTCTCGTGATAATAATGATTTTTGCGACCGTTATCGCCGGTGTTTCCCACATGCAGTACACCACGGGGGAAACTAGGATTGTTGGCAATCAGCGCCAGTTTAAGCAGGATTTTTATGCCGCCGACGGCGGCATTGAATTTGTGATGGCCCGTCCGGCCACAGCACTGGCACCCATTGGTGATCAGATAAATTCCAGTTATACCTACACAGATACAGATCTGCCCGACATTATCGACGGAACCAATGTCATTGTCACGCTTTCACGAAGGACCAATCCCCCCGTAGATCTGGGCTACAGCGTCACCGACTTCACTGCACGACATTACACCATTAACGCCCGGCGCAATCAGCAGGCGCTACGGGTTGGTTCGTGGAAGGCTTTTCCCAAGAACTAGGAACAAGAGGTGATGATATGAAAAAAACAAAGCTATACGTTCTGCTCGCAGGCATCTTTATTTCCTTCGCATTTAATGCATATGCCGAGGATACTGATATTTTCGGCGGCGGAGAGTTGAATATCGAACCAAATGTTCTGATAATATTTGATAATTCCGGCAGTATGAGCGGAGAAGTTCAGGAAATTTCCATTGGGGACTACGATCCTGCCACCATCTATCCTGGATCATATTCAAGATTTTGGATTTATTACAAAAGATCCAACTGGCGCTACTGGTATCAGTTTAAGTCCATCGGTGATGACGGAATAGTTCAATCCGGTGAGATCCCCTGTGAAAGCGCTCGCGACGCACTTAATACCACCGGGCACTGGCAGGGTAAGATTTCGTCGGCCGGATACTGCGGCTCAGGCTATCATTTGAGACTTCGGACCGGCAACTACCTTAATTTCCTCGACTATATTGAAGAGAACACCCGTACAAAGATGGATATCGCCAAGGAGACAGTCAAGGACCTGATAAACACCACATCCGGAGTACGCTTCGGCATAATGATATTCAACAGCGAAGAGGGCGGAAGGGTGGTTGCCCCGGTAAAACATCGCGATGAGACAGAAAATTCCGCTCTGTTATCAATAATTGACGGCCTGACACCCGAGACTTGGACTCCGCTGGCCGAAGCCCTGGCCGAAGCCGGTCTTTACTATGCCGGCAAACAGTCATGGGCCAACAGCGGCTCAAGTGTGGACGGAGTTATGCTCAGCGGCAACACCTACAAGTCTCCGGTAGAGTGGCGCTGTCAGTCCAACTATGTAATCATCATGACGGATGGTGCCTCCACTCGCGACCGAGGCAGTGTTCTGACCCGCGATGACTACATGTTCGGCCTTTCCATAAAAGACTATGACACGGATCGACATGAGCCCGGCTATGCCGATGAAATTTTCTACGGCAGTGATGGCAGTGACTACCTTGATGACGTTGCCAAATTTCTCTATGAGGTGGATCTGTTAAGAAGCACTAATGACGCCGGCGGCGTGTCATTTGATGACCCCGATTTTCCGGTGCAGAACATTATCACCTACACGGTCGGGTTTGATATCAGCAACTATCTTCTGGAGGAAACCGCTGATGCCGATCACGGTCAGGGTGATTACTACACCACTCAGGATAATATCAGTCTTTCTGAAATTTTCCAGACGATCATTGCTGATATTGTTGAATCCAGTACAGAATTTGTTGCTCCGGTTGTTCCCGTCAACCGCACTAACAAGACTTACGCCGACAATGCCATGTATCTTTGCGTTTTCATGCCTGACAGTTCCGGTATGTGGCGCGGAAACCTGAAAAAGTTCGGATTGAGTAAGGATGGTGAGGTATTGGACAGGGATGGAAATCTCGCAACCATCCCTGAAGGTGAAGCCAATGCGGGGGCAATAAAAGATGGCGCCCATTCCTGCTGGTATCTGGTCTCCGGCCCGGAGGGAATGAGCGTCAACAAGGGGGGAGCCGGACAGATCATCCTGTCGCAGACCGGCAGAAGCTTCTACACCCGCAAGGATACATCATCCTTGATCGCCTTTGCCAAGACCACTGCAGACATTACATCAACCGATATGGGGCTCGCCACGGCGACTGAAAAGGATGACCTGATTGACTATCTCAGGGCCGAAGGCATCTATTCCCCTTCAGCCACGGGTTCTTCGGATATGCCGCGGACCTGGACAATGGGAGATATCATTCATTCGCGGCCGGCAATTTTGCAGCCGGCTGGCCTTGCCAATAAAAACATTATTTTTGTTGGCGCCAATGACGGTTTCCTGCATTGCTTTGTGGATGATGACAACGGCACCTCGGACGATCTAACCGACGATACCGTAAGCGAGGCCTGGGCGTTTGTGCCGTGGGATCTGCTGCCCGGCTTGAAAAATATACCGCCCGAAGGTGCAACCCAGAATATCACCGGTGATTCGGCGCATGATTATTTTGTAGATGGATCTCCGGTGGTATATGATCCTGCCAGCAATAAACATCATGTAACCTTTGGCCTCCGGCGCGGCGGCAGTAAATACTATACCCTGGATGTAAGCACCTACAACAATCCTTCATTTGCGTGGGAGATTTCGTCCAGTATTCTGGGCGCGTCCGCACCTCTGGGCCAATCATGGCATGAACCTTATTTTTGCAAGATCAAACAGAATCTCAATGATGTCACCGGAACCAATTCCCTGCTTATCGCCGGGGGGTATGACCCCAATCAGGACAATGCCGATCCCGGCACTGAAGATACCTATGGTAGGGCCGTTTATGCAGTAAATGCCAATACGGGAATTCTTGATACGGCGATCAATTTCAACGGTGGCAACTATGCGAAAATGAAGTATTCAATCATTGATCTTGCCGCATATGATCACAATGCCGACGGTTTTGATGACACGATCTATGCCCCCTCTCTTGGTGGCAATCTGTTTGTGTTCGCCGACCGTGACGGGGATGGAACTTGGCATAAGCGACATCTTTTTAGTGCCGCCAATGGAGGCGACACCACCATGCTGCGCAAATTTTTCTACGCCCCGTCGGTTGTCCAGCAAAATTTTGCCGGCAATCTGGGCGACTGGATCTATTTGGGCAGTGGTGACCGAGAGGATCCTCAAAGTAACGATGTGGTCAATCGTTTCTATGCCATTAAAAATCCTTGGCCTACGGGCTGGGAGAATGATGATGATACTCTTGCTGTGACAGACCTTTCAGATGTTAACTATGATATCTACAATGACACCGGCGCAACCCAGCTGCAAAAAGACACCAAAACCCTTGAGCTGGAACTGAAATCCGGCTGGTGGTTCAATCTGGGTAATTCAGGCGAAAAAATTGTTTCGTCCCCGCTGGTTTTTGATAAGGTTGTTTACTTTACAACCTTTACTCCCACCAGCGAATCCTCGCCCGCAACCGACAGCTGCTCAACCGGTTCAGGGGCTGGTATTGCGAGACTCTATGCGGTCAACTATGAGAATGGCTCGGCAGTGTTCGACCTTGACAACGATGGGCAAAAAGAGCGCAGCTATATTATCGGATCAGGAATTCCTTCACAGCCGATTGTGGTAGCTACCGAAGATGAACTGATCTTAATGATTGCCTCCGAGAAAAAAGTGGTCACCAGCGAAATCGAGGTAAACCGTGACTTCATTCCCTATTACTGGCTGCAGATACAGGAGTAGATTATGAAAAAATATGGATTGTCAGTGGTTGCATTTTTCATGGCCTTGGCTTTACCGGCAGCTGCTTTTGCCGGTGATGTCCTCGATCAGACACTGAACGGCTGGGAGATGCCCGTAACCATTCAGGGGACCATCATGGAAAAGGGTGTCGACTATATCGTGATCGACGAAGCCCGCATCCAACTGGTGAATGAGGTCAGAAATGGCAAAACCTATCATACAAGCGTGAAGGACATGGATGGCAATGTTTACGGTTTTGACTCCTTAAGGGTTCAGGGGTTCGCCGTAGTGAAGGGCGGGGCGGTAATTGATCAAGAAAAGCAGGAAGAACATCTCCTGGCCCGCGAAATTTATCTGCCCGTGAAGGCCTTAAATTCTGAGTCGGATATCATAAAGGAAGGGCCGCTGCCCTGGTAGCGGCCCTTTTTCCCAATATCGGTCGCCGCTTTTTAAATTGCAATATTTCACATTATTCATGTATACTTAAAGAAATACAGCATTGTAGGGCAACTGGCCGAATTTGTTCATCATAGGCCTTTGGGTGCTGATATTAGTGGCACTGGTCGGCTTTTGATATCATATGTTTAATATATTCATTGATATGCCGATCAATAATTATAATGTATGAATAAAAACGGGGATATTTAAATGCAACAGGAGAATTTTTTCGGCGACATCAAAGGTCTTACGCTTGTTGAGCTGATGATCGTTCTAGCTTTGTCTTTGGTTCTGATGGCTGCAGTCTATATGGCATATCAGGTGCAACATAAAACCGGTCACGAACAAACTCAGATGGCTCTTATACAGCAGGATTTGCGCGCGTTTATAGATATCATGGCCAAAGACATACGATATGCCGGCTGTGATCCCCAGATACAAGGAGTTATTCCATTTA
>CAYWBU010000085.1:0-11398 GCA_964456565.1 uncultured Bacteriovoracaceae bacterium
GCGAGTGCTTGACGCCGGTCAGGGCAACGGCTCCTACTCACTTGCTGGACTATTATGCGGCATCTCCGGGGGCGGTGGATACCATGGATTTACTGCGGAAATTGACAAAGGCTGCCAGAGTTCCGGTCTTCAGCCACGTGGACTTGTATCTGGACTGCGGGGTTGTGGGCGGCAAGATGAACAGCGGCCTGTTGCAGGGGCGTCAGATGGCCGCGCTCGGGTTGAAGGTGTTGGGGGGAGAGATGATTGAAGGACTTGAGCCGCGGTCCGAGGAGTCCCTGCCCACCTTTGATTATGCCGCCCTCAGCCATTATGGAATTGATCCGCAACGGCTGCCGGCTGGCAGCCGAATTATCGGACGTCCCGATGAATGGTACCAAAAATACAGATGGTATCTGCTGGGAGGGCTGCTCTTCGTGCTGCTGGAGACCGGCCTGGTTTTCCTGCTGCTGTTTCTGCTGCGGCGGCAACGCCTGTTGCGCAGGGAGGCCCGGGCGGCTGCGGCACGTTTCGAAGCCCTGTTTGACCTGTCGCCGTTTTCCATTGTGATCAATGACCTTGAAGGCCGCTATCTGATGGTCAATCGCAGTTTCTGTGAAACGGCCGGCCGGTCGCGCGAAGAGCTTATCGGTATGAATATGCAGGATCTGGGACGCAGTGCTGACCAGGAATATAACCGGCGTGCCCTTGAGGAACTGCTGCGCAGAGGATCGCTTTCCGGGCAGGAGACCGTGGTCTGGACTGAGGGCCGTAAAAGATATATCCTGTTTTCGGCTCAGCTGATCGAATGGGACGGGCAGGATGCCGTCCTGAGCGCCACCGTTGATATCACGGACCGCAAACGGGCCGAAGAGGACCTGCGCAACAGCGAGGAAAACCTGCGGATAACCCTTGATTCCATCGGGGATGCGGTCATCGCGACCGATACCAGGGGTTGGGTGACCCGCATGAATCCGGTGGCGGAGCGGCTTACGGGCTGGCCGATGGCCGAGGCGGTAACTCGGCCCCTGTCCGAGGTTTTCAACATCGTCAACGCCCAGAGCCGCCGTTCGGTTGCCAGTCCGGTGGAAAATGTGCTGGCTTCGGGAGAGGTGATCGGCCTTGCCAACCATACCCTGCTTATCAGCCGTGACGGCCGGGAATATCAGATTGCCGATTCCGGGGCGCCGATCCTTTCGGATGCCGGTGAAATTGTGGGCGTGGTGCTGGTTTTCCGTGACATGACCGAGGAATATGCCCTGCAGGAACAGCTGGCGCAGAGCCAGAAGATGGATGCCGTCGGCCAGCTGGCCGGAGGCGTGGCCCACGATTTCAACAATATGCTGGGTGGCATCATGGGTGCGGCCGAACTGCTTCAGGAGGACCTTGATGATGCCGGCAGCGATTATGTTGAGATGATCCTGAATTCGGCCCAGCGGGCGGCGGATCTGACCCGCAAGCTGCTGTCGTTTGCCAGGCGGCAGCCGGTGGGGTCAACTCCGGTGGATGTCCATGGCGCCGTGCGCGATGCTCTGGCGATCCTGGAAAAGACCATCGACAGGCGCATCAGGCTTGAGAGTGATCTTGGGGCCGAGGCCAGTATGGTGGTGGGCGATGCGTCCCAGCTGCAGAGTGTCTTTCTTAACCTCGGCATCAATGCCTCCCATGCCATGCCCGAGGGCGGGGAACTGTTTTTTCGTTCGCAGGTTGTCTTCCTGTCTGATGAAGACTGTCAGTCCAGTGATTTTGACCTGCAGCCGGGCAGTTATATTGAACTGCGGGTATGCGATACCGGCAGCGGCATCGCGGCCGAGAACCTGCCACATATCTTTGAACCATTTTTTACCACCAAGGATAAGGATAAGGGCACCGGACTGGGGCTGGCAGCCGCCTATGGCACGGTTGTGCAGCATCGGGGCGCGATTGTTGTGGAGAGCACAGTGGGGCAGGGGACCTGCTTTAAGATCCGCCTGCCGCTGAGTGCCGAAGCCGCTGGGGCTGTCGCGGTTGACGCTACCCCTGTGCCCGGTCAGGGGGTAATCCTGCTGGTGGATGACGAGGAGATAATCCGCATTACCGGCAGATCCATCCTGGAACAGTATGGGTATGAAGTGCTGCTGGCCGAGAACGGACGGGAGGCTCTGGAGATCTTCCGCAGAAATATGGAAAGGATAAATCTGGTGATCGTGGATATGATCATGCCTGAAATGAACGGGCGGGATTGTTTCCTGGAACTGCTGAAAATTCGCCCTGATGTCAGGGTTGTCCTCGCATCCGGATTTTTGGAAGAAGATGATCTGTACGATATCAGACAGAAGGGTCTGGCCGGTTTCATCCATAAACCGTTTCGCGGAACGGATTTCAGCCGCATAGTGGCCGAGGCGCTGAAAAAATAGTTCTGGCTGGCAGTCCCGGCAAGATCCCGTACAGCGAGAGCTTTATTATGCCGGAGTCATTGTTCTTACAGTTGTGTTTGCGCCAGTTCACCCAGGATGCGTACGGCATCTTCCATGCGGCTGTTCCAGGGATAGCCGCAGTTGATGCGCATATGGGAGGCGTAGCGCTGCTGCGAGGTGAAGAGCGGTCCGGGCGCGAAGGCGATCTTATGCCTCAGGGCATCCTGGTAGAGTCTGATGGTGTCGATACGCCCGTCCAGTTCGACCCACAGCAGGAAACCGCCGGCCGGATCCGTGATGCGGCTTCCTTCCGGGAAATATTCCATGATCTTGGAGCGGTAGGTCAGGGACTGGTCGCGGAAGACCGCCGCAAGTTTCTTCAGGTTGCGGTGATAGCGCCCCGATGCCAGGTAATTGGCCATGGCGGCCTGGGAAGGTCCGCTGCTGGCCAGGGTAGCCACCACCCGCTGGCGCAGGATCTTCTCATGAAACCGGCCCGGAACGATCCAGCCGACCCGCAGTCCGGCGGCCACGGTTTTGGAAAAGGACGAGAGGTAGATGGCGAGCCCGGAATCGTCATGGGCCGCGATGCTGGCCGGGCAGCGGCCGCCGTGGCTCAGGTCGCCGTAGACGTCGTCCTCAACCAGCGGCACATTGTGCCTGAGGCACATTTTTAGGATTTCGCGGCGTTTTTCCTCGGGATAGAGGCTGCCCAGCGGATTGCTGAAATTGGGCTGCAGCAGGCAGACCTTCACATCATACTGTTCGAGCGCCTTTCCGAGGGCCTCCACCTCGATGCCCTCCAGCGGATGGGTGGCAATCTCCAGGGCATAGAGTCCCAGGTTTTCCAGCAGGTTGATCATGCCGAAATAGGTGGGTGATTCCACCGCCACCAGATCGCCGGGACGGGTCAGGGCCCTCAGCGTATCGAACAGGGCCTCGCTGGCGCCGTTGGTGACGATGATGTCGTCGGCACCGACACTGATGCCCTTGGTTAGCATGTGGCTGGCGATATGTGAACGCAGGCGCGGCAGACCGCGGATGTCGGTATAGCCGATGCTGATGGCGGGCTCTTCGCTGAGAGCCTGGCGCATGCAGGCGGCCAAAGCCTGTCCGGGCATGAGTTCCGGAGCGGGCAGGGCCGCGGCCAGCGGGACCACCTGCGTGTCGGCCAGCAGGGAAACGATGGAGTGGTAGTAGTCGCTGCGGCGCGCCTTGACCGGGATCTGTTCCGGGGCCGAGGTGGCCGGCTGGGGGGTCTCCAGGCCGGCGGCCGTGACATAGAAGCCCGACTGGGGCCGCGCCTCGATCAACCCCATGGCCTCCAGTTCCACATAGGCCTGGCTCACGGTGGAGATGCTGACGCGCATGTCACTGCTCATGCGGCGCAATGACGGCAGCCGGTCGCCCGTGGTCAGGGTCCCGGATTGAATCATATCGGTTACGGTCTGTTTTATCCGTTCATAGAGATAGGTTTCGCTGTCCATGATTTCCGTTAACTGTCATGGTTGCAATTGTCAATATCTGAATCTGTTATGATCAAACTGTTTTGGGTATCCTGGCCTCAATCAAACCGACAGGAAGGGGGAAAGCAGGATGATGGCATTGTTCAAACGCGGTAGTGTCAGGCGGGTTGCCGCCGGGAGCCTTCTGGTCTGCTGTAGCGGGCGCATCTGGCTGACCTGTGGCGGAGAGGATCTGCTGCTTGCACCCGGTGAGGAATACCTGCTCCCGACCCGCGGCGTCGTTGAGGCATTGGAAGACGCTGCTGTAATGTTGCGCGAACCGCGCCGGTTATTTATGGCTCCGGTCGGTCTTCGGCGGCAATGATGCCGGCCTGCTGCGCCCCGGCAAGGGCATCATCCAGGCGGGCTTTCTCTTTGGCCAGCTTGCGGACGGCCTGCTCCTCTTCGGCGGCGACGGCGCTCAGCTCCTTATCGAATTCGGCCCGAACGGTGTCATCATCGGTATCGGCAGGGGCTGTTTTTTCAAACTCGGCTTTGCGGTTGCGGACCTGTTCCAGCTCTTTTTCGGCCAGGGCATGGCGTTTGCGGATCTGTTCCAGTTCGTCGGCAATACGGGCCTTCTCGGCCTCGGCGCCTTCCTCGGGCTCGGCCTCCAGGTCGATATCGGCGGCCGCCAGGACCAGGGCAGTCAGCGGCAGCCGAGGCAGTACTTCGACGAGGGGGTTGCCGTAGTAGTCCACCAGCTGGTTGACATGCAGGCGGAACGGCATGAAGACCAGGGCGGCATCCCGGGACAGATCAACTATTTTGCGGTTATCGTCCACGTTAATGATTTCGGCCTCGATGCGGATATCGTCCAGCATCTGCGCAAGTTCCTGATTGCCACCGGTTGCATTATCAAGGGGCGGCACCAGCAGTCGCAGGCGCGCGTCATGCCAGTCGCTGCTGCGGGTCATGAGATAGGCCAGCAGCAGCGCGAGCCGGCTTGATGCACAGCCGCACCACCAGATGTCGATCCGCCGTTTTTTGATCTGCGTCAGACCCTGCCATTCGGCCGCATTGACATCAAGGGCCAGGATGTTGCAGCCCAGGCGGAAGGCGGTGCGCATGCTGGCGGTATATCTGTCGCTGCCGACTCCCAGCACATCCAGACTTTCCGGCCCCACCCAGTTGGCCAGCACGGTGTTGGCCGCCAGCGGTCCGATGCCGTAGCTCTGCACCAGCAGGTTGACGGCTTCGCGGGCATCCGGGGTTACCACCACCAGCGGAAAGGCCTTGAGTTTTTCACGGGCGATCTCGTCTTTCAGTTCGGCTTCGGCCGTGGATTTTTCCTTTAACATCCTGACCCCTGACCCCTCAAGGATGCGCACGGCCGTGGTGATACCGCTGCCGCCCGAGATCCATCCGGCAAAGGTCAACAGCTGCCGGAGGTGTTCCTGATCCGGGGCGAAGGCCAGGATCTGGGGCCGCCAGTCACGGGGGTGCTCGGGTTCGCCGGCGGCCGCGATCAGGCTGTCGCGGACCTGCTGCAGATGGTGCGAACGGCTGCTGTCGGACCAGCGCGGCCGGGGCGCCCTGACCTTGATATACTGGTGGATGCCGAAGATGATCGCCAGGGCCGCCAGGCCGGCGTTGAGATCAATGGCCAGCATGGCCACCAGACAGAACAGGGCGCCGGCCAGGCTCAGGCGTTTGTCGAAGAGCCGGAAGCGCGGCCGGAACGAAGGGCTGGCGGCCTGGGCCTCGTAGAAGGTGGCATAGTTGAGCAGGCCGTAGGAGATCAGGAAGAACATGGATACCACGCTGGCGATCAGGTTCAGCTGGCCCAGACCGATGGCTGCGAGTGCGATTGCCAGGGAAAGCAGCACGCCGCGCCGGGGATTGTTGGTTTCACCCGAACCTTTGGCGAAAAAATCCAGATGGGGAAAGATCTTGTCGGCGGACAGTGACTGCAGGATCCGCGGGGCTCCCATGAACGAGGCCATGGCCGAGGACAGGGTGGCGGCGATTACCCCGGCATTGATCAGCAGGCTGCTGCCGGCGATGCGGTTCATGGAGGCATAGTCAGCGGTCAGGACATCCTTGGCGGTCGCGCCGGCCATGACGACTGCCACTGCGATATAGACGGCCAGGGAGAGCAGGACAGCGGCAAAGGTCCCGCCGGGCAGGCTTCTGCCGGGATCTTTGAGGTCGCCCGACATGCTGACCCCCTGGGTGAAGCCGGTGACGGCCGGGAAAAAGATGGCGAAGAGCACCCAGAATTCCGGGGCGTTTTTGCCCGGCAGCAGACCGGCTTTGGCAATAGACGGATCAAAGGTTTGGATTCCGCCCCAGAAGAATGACAACAGCGCCAGGAACAGCAGGGCCATGACAAGGTACTGGAAACGTGTGGCCCAGTCGGCCCCCAGCCAGGCAAAGACAAACAGGAAGGCCACGGCCGCCAGGGCGATGAGCTGGACCGCCAGGCCGGATGTGATGCCGGTCATGGCGGTGACGGCCTCGCCGAAACCGATGCAGTAGAAGGCGATGGAAACGCTCTGGGCCAGGTAGAGCACGATGCCGATGGCACCGCCGAATTCAATACCCAGGGTGCGCGATATGAGATAATAGTCGCCGCCGCCGCGCACCTTGATGTTGGTGGCGATGGCCGCGAGCGAGAAGGTCGTCAGCAGCGAGATCAGGTTGGCGATGGCGATGATCACCAGGGCGTTCAGCAGGCCGGCACTGCCCACCACATAACCCATGCGGCGGAAGAGGATAATGCCAAGGATGGTCAGGATGCTGGGCGTGAAGACACCGGCGAAGGTGCCGAGGGTCCCGGAACTACCATTTTTTTCCTGCATGTTGGCCTCCAATCAAAGGTCGGCCGACCCTTATATTTTAAGCTGATGATTTGCAAATTATAGCGTGATACGAGGATGTTGTGCAATGCGGATAAAAACATCCGGGATGTCCGTTGTCACATTAAATCCGGGCTGCTTTTGGGCAATGAATGTTGTATACTCGTAATTGCCGGGCCTGTGGCTGCCCGGACTGATTTATATGATTGCCGTAAATATTGTAGTTGGCATTTTAGGCTGTGAAGGAGGTCGTTTTGAACGAATACAGGATCATTTGTCCTGTCCGGCGGCGAGGCTGAGGTGGAAACAAACCTGGCAGCCTTTTTCCCGCGAGCTAAATCACGCACCAGGATCATCTATGCCACCGATATCCACGGTGATTTTGAAAAACTTAAAAACCTGCTGTACGAGACGGTTGCGGACATCTATATAATCGGCGGCGACCTGATCGACATCCCCTTCTACAACATGGAGACCTCCATGCGTTATCATGAACTGCAGACCCGTTTTCATGATCTGCGGCACCGCATGGGCCGGGATGATGTCCTGCTGGAAGACTTTGTGGAGGAATTGCTGTCCGACCCCGGGATCGAAGATGATCTCGGCGATCTGGGCGCCAAATATCTGCAACTCACCATCCGGGCCCGGCGGGTCATGCAGCAGAAATATAAGCTGCTCAAAAATTTCTGCATGATGAAAAAAAAGGCCCGGCTGCTCTGTCTGCCGGGTAATTATGACATGGACCTCAGATATACGGCCCTGCATGCCGACGATCTGCATCTGAAGCGCCATCGCATCCATGGTCTGCGCATCAGCGGCTACGGCGGGGCCGATGTCTGGACCATGGGAATCCCGCAACGCTATATCGTCAAATATAAACAGGATGTGGGCAACAAGGGCTGGCACGCCGAGATGTACCGCTTCTTAAAGGCCTCCCGGCCGGATATAATCGTTGCCCACAAGCCGGCCTACGGCATCCAGGACGGCAGCGGTTATGCAGGGCCTTTCGGGTCCTACACCATGAGGGCCTACTGTGAAAAATATCCGGTGAAAATGTGTCTGACCGGCCATGCCCATGATGCCTGGGGAGTGACCTGGAAACACCGCACCCTTTTTATGAATCCCGGCAACTTCGGCGAGGTAACGCTTACCAACGGCACGGTCAATGAAGGCGGATTTTTTTATCAGATCGAACTCGGCGGCAAGAAGATTGAACGCATCATCTATCGCAAGATCCATGACAACAAGGTCTATGATGTGGCCGACTACTACCTGAAGGCCTCAGAACTGGAACAGGTGATTATTGATGAGGGGCGGTATGCGGCCCAGACGGCCGGGCGCAATTATGACACCCGCGAGGTGAAATATTCGCATGTCCCGGAGATCAGGCTGTTCAACGAGATCCGGAATTTCTACCGCATGTTCCAGACTCCGGACAGTGAAGACCGTCTCGATATGCTGGAAGATGTTACCCAGTGCTTCAAGGACCGCCTGGACGGTAATATTGCCATGGATGTGCTGGGGTCGGTCAACATGGGCACATCGCTGCCGGATTCGGACATTGATTTTGTGCTGTATTTCAGACATCCCGAGTGTGAGGAAAATGCCAGATGCTGCCGCTACCTCAAAGGGGCCGAAGACCTGATCAAGGCCATCCTGGGACCCCAGGTCAGGTTTCAGATCCTGGACTGCCTCAACCTGTGCCAGATTGAACAGGCCATCCTTGCCAGGGATTACGAAGATGAACTCCTGCAGCGTTTTGTGGCCTACCGCTCCATCGGAAGGCCGGTCAACTATCGGGTGCTGGCACCCATGGAGGACCTGCTGAATGCTGACTTGCTCTTTCGCAGGGAGATCGAAGGCAGTGTGCAGGCCTATTTCAAGATCTTCGCCACCACCACGGCCCATCAGATGTCCTTCAAAAAATATGAGTCGCGCCTGAATGCCATTGGTATCAAACTGCCCGAATCGATTCGCGACAAGGTGCGGGACTACCTGTCAGAGCACAAGAAAGATTGAAGTGTCCCGAGGTTTCAGCCTTCGGTCTGGCAGTAGAAGGCCGTGCTGCCGATTGCCTGACGCAGGACTTCCGTCTGGGCATTGAAATCACGCATCAGGTCGCGCATGACCGGGTCATTGGGATAGCGTTCAAGCTTTTCCTGAATTCGCGCCAGAACAAGCATGCAGTGCTGCAGGCTGGTGTGGCCGCTGATTCCGGGTTTGGCGGTCATCGCGTTGTTCATTTCAAAATCCCCATAAATTAATAAATCTATTCAAGCGTATTCGCAAAAAACTGTAAAGCGGAAATTGGAACAAGCCTGATGATTTTCTCGCAGGCTTATCCGGCCCGGCCGTCGTCGCAGGGCTCGTCGACATCCGCCATGCGGGCGGCCTCGGCAGTCTGCGGCTGGATGCAGATCTCCAGGGGCCACATGGTTTTTCCGCAGCACTGCGGGGGCTTCTGCTCATCACCTTTTTCAATGGAACCGCACTCCTGACACCGGTAGTTCTTATCCATAATATCCTCCTTATGTATGGATGGCAGATAAAAACGGCAATCTGAGAAGGCTGTCTCAGTGAGAGTGTAAATGCTTACCTGGAGTGTGTCTGGGGACTGTCCTTGTGCTGCAAACCTTTCAATAACAGCTTGCCGGATGTCTCTGGATGTTTATACTCTTATTATGCTGTAAAATCAAGGAGGGGGTCATGCAGCAGCATGCCGACAGTTATGTGGATCTGACACGGCGACTCAACCTTTATCCGCAGGGGGCTCCGTCCGGGGAGAGTCTCTATGAAATTTTGAAGATGCTGATGAGTGCCGAAGAGGCCGCCCTGGTGGCCCAGCTGCCTATAAGACCCTTCTCCGTCAGTCGGGCAGCGCAGATCTGGGATATGGACCAGAGTGCGGCCCGCAAGGTGCTTGAACGGTTGTCGTCACGGGCGCTGTTGATTGATATCCAAGACAGTGATCGGGTGACCTATCTGCTGCCGCCTCCCATGGCCGGATTTTTCGAGTTTTCCATGATGCGTACCCGTAATGATGTTGACCAGCAGCGGCTCAGTGAGCTGTTTTTTCAGTATCTCAATGTGGAAGAGGATTTTATCCGGGATCTTTTTACCCAGAAGGACGGTATGCTGGGCCGCATCTTTGTCAATGAACTGAGCCTGCCGTCCGACCGCAACACGGTGGTGCTGGATTATGAGCGGGCCAGTGAGGTCATCCGGCAGGCCTCCCATATCGGCGTCAGCCTGTGCTATTGCCGCCACAAGATGCAGAAGATTGGAAGGGCCTGTGACGCGCCGCTGGAGATCTGCCTGACGCTCAACAATGTGGCCGGGTCGCTGATCCGGCACGGATTTGCCCGCGGCATTGATGTGCCGGAAGCCCTGGATCTGCTCGATGTGGCCCGTGACAACGATCTGGTGCAATTCGGCGACAATGTGCGGCATAATATCAGCTTTATCTGCAACTGCTGCGGCTGTTGCTGCGAGGCCCTGCTGGCGGCGCGCAGGGTGGGCTTTTCCTCCGCGGTGTGCACTGCCTTTGTGCTGGAGATCAATGGTGATAAATGTACCGGCTGCGGCCGGTGTGTTGAGCTGTGTCCCATGGAGGCCTTGAAGGTCGAGAACCTTGACGACGGCCGCAAAAGGGTCCGCCTGGATGAGAATAGCTGTCTGGGGTGCGGGGTCTGCGTGCGGCGCTGCCCGGCGGGAGCCTTGCGGCTGGCAGAACGTCCGGCACGGGTGATTCCGCCTTATAATTCCAGCCATCGGGCCGTGCTGGCCGCCATTGAAAAGGGCCGGCTGCAGAACCTGATCATCGACAGCCAGTCAAAGGGCAGCTGGCGGGCTCTGGCCGCAGTGCTGGGGGCTCTGTTCAGCCTGCCGCCGGTCAAGCGGATGCTGGCTGGTGAACAATTTAAATCGCGCTATCTGGAGACCATGTTCCGGCGCTTGGACCGCTAAGCCAAACGATCGGCAGTCCATCTGCCGCTGCTTGTCAGCAGCTGAGTCTTATGCTAAAAGCTGAGAAAAATCTGTTGGGGGGATATATGTCCGGCCATAATAAATGGAGTACAATCAAACACAAGAAGGGTGCCGCTGATGCCAAACGCGGCAAGCTCTTCAGCAAGATAGTGAAGGAAATTACGGTTGCCGCCCGCATCGGCGGCGGTGATGCCGACGGCAATCCGCGGCTGAGGGCTGCTCTGGCTGCGGCCAAAAATGCCAACATGCCCAAAGATAATGTCGACCGGGCCATCAAAAAGGGTACGGGCGAGCTGGAAGGCTACACCCTGGAGGAACTCACCTATGAGGGCTATGGCCCCGAGGGCGTGGCCATCTATGTCAACGTTCTGACCGACAACAAAAACCGCGCCGTGGCCGAGATCCGGCATGCCTTCAGCAAACATAACGGCAAGCTGGAAGTAAACGGCTGTGTGGCCTGGATGTTCCAGAAAAAAGGTTTTGCCTCCATTCCCAAGGATGGCGTGGAAGAGGAACAGCTCTATGACATCGCGCTGAATGCCGGGGCCGATGATATTACCGATGAGGGCGACTGTTTTGAAATCCTGAGTGATCCCGAAGTGATTGAGGATGTCCGGGCGGCCCTGGAAGAGAATGGCATCGCTTATGACGAACTGACCGTCAGCATGATTCCGGTTGATAAACACACAGGTTGTGTTGGTCCGGCTGATGTTGGCCGTCAATTTTCTCA
>CAYWBU010000086.1:0-8140 GCA_964456565.1 uncultured Bacteriovoracaceae bacterium
AACATCAGCAACATCAGACACTGACGGAGTTCCAGAAGAAAATTCTCCAGTACCCCAGTTCTGAGAAGCCTGAAAATACTCAAGCGCACCGGCACCAACAGCACCCAATGCATTAGTAACCTCAGACAGTTTGGCCTTCTTGGTATAATCCGAATAGGCCGGGATGGCGACCGCCGCCAGAATACCGATGATCGCGACAACGATCATCAACTCGATTAACGTGAAACCCTTTTCCGATCTGATCATTTTAAATCCTCCTTGTTTCGATTGTTCTATTCCCGCGAAGCCCGGTTGCTCCCGGGGGTTAACCCTTTTTCACACATAAGAAACCGTAACGGCACGTTCCCGTAAAAACTTAATGTCCGGCGTGCAGCATTTCAAAAACATAAGCTCACAGAGCAATAGCAAAATTATAATGTAAAAATAACAGGATGCAAAGCCCTAAAATGCACAATCGCAGTTTTGCAAAACCAAAAAACATTTCACCATGAAGGGCATGAGATCCCGGGTCCGGCCCCATGTCCTTCATGGCAGATTTTCTATTCCGGAATCTCTTCCACGTACAGGATGCGCTGGCAGGCCGGGCACAGGATCATTTCATCCCCGCGCACCAGCTCGTTGAACAGCTGCGGCGGGATGTGCATATGGCAGCCGCCGCAGACGCCGTCGGCACAGGCCACAACCGCCAGGCCCTTGCGGTTGTTCTTGATGCGGTCATATTTGGAGAGCAGTGAGCGATCAACCTTTTCGCGCAGTTCGGCGGCCCGGTCATGATATTTATCGATAACCGCCTTGAGATCTTCCGCCCGGCTGTCCAGGGCGGAAGCCTTGTTCTCGATAACGCCCTTGTCAGCCACAAAAGATTTCTCGATGCGCTCCCGGTCACCGCAGCGCTTTTCAACCTTGTCCATCAGCCCCAGCAGTTGTTCCTCAAGGGCGATCTTGCGTTTGCGGGCCACATCGATCTCGCGCTGCAGGGCCAGAAATTCCTTGTTGGTCTTGATCTTCTTGATGCGGGCATCAGCCGCACTCAGGATCACCTGATTTTCTTCCAGCTCGGCCTCCAGGGGTTTGCGCCGCTCTTCCAGCTCGGCAATATCGCTGTCAACATCATCAATGGCCTTTTTGCGGGCATCAAGGATACTCTCCAGCTCCTGCCTCTCGGCCGGAATGTTGTCCAGGCCGCTCTCGGCCTTGAAGATCTCCAGTTCCACTTCCTGCAGGGCGACCAGGTCCTTAATCAGCTTTTTCAATCTTAACTCTCCTTTTTATTGTCCTAAAAATATCCTGCGCGTTGAATTCCAATATTTCAATCCCGGCCAGGGTCTGCCTGAGACCTGCGGCCAGGGGTTTTACAATCAGATGTTCGGAGCCGAAGTGCCCCAGATCCACAACGTTGAACCCGGCCTCCTGCGCATCCAGGGCCTGATGATAGCGCACATCGCCGGTCACAAAGGTGTCGCACCCGGAATCAAGGGCCTGTTTCCAGTAATCCATGCCGCTGCCCGGACACAGCCCCACCCTGAGGACCGGCCGGCCGCCATCCACCACCCGCGCAGCCCCGATCTTCGCTGCCCAATTTCCAAGGTCAGCCGCTGAAGCCAAGCGGCCGGTACGGAACGGGCCTGCGCCCTCAACCTCCTGCAGACCGAGAAAATCTGCCAGGGTATCGGCCACCCCGCCGGCGGCGGCATCCAGGTTGGTGTGCAGGCTGACCACGGCAATCCCGGAAGTGATCAAAGTTGCCAGCTTGTCCGGCAACACCGCGGACAGATCCAGGTTTGGTAAAGGTTTGAATATCAGGGGGTGGTGGGTGATGATCAGGTCGGCGTGATTATTTCTGGCAAAGGCGATCGCTGCGCGGGTTGCATCCAGGGCCACCACCGCGCGGCTGATCTCGGCATCCGGGTGCCCCACCATCAGGCCGCTGTTATCCCATTCCTCAGCGGTTTCAAAGGGCGCAATCCCGTCCAGTTTTTTTATGATTTGTCTTAAATTCATCCCTTAAAACAAGAAAAGGGGTGCTCGAAGCACCCCTTTTCAGCTATATCGCCAAAGCTTTTATTGTCACTCTCTTTTGCGACCGATCTCACTAAACGCCTTCCTTACCTTTTTTGATGGGCCCACCTGGAGTCGAACCAGGGACCTACCGGTTATGAGCCGGTGGCTCTACCAGTTGAGCTATAGGCCCGTGCCATGGATTCATAGTCCAATTGAAAAGCGCGTGTCAAGCGGTTTATCGTTTCACAGCCATGCTTGAGAGCGGGGGCGCATTGCACGCCCCCGGTTGTTTATTTTTCCTGGCTGGCCAGAATATCCACAATGCAGATGTGATTTTCGATGGAATCGATGCTGGCCGTGATCTTGTCGATCTGATCCTGCAAGGCGGCCTTGATATCCGCATCCTTTTCCTTGGTCTGCTGCTTCTTGAGCGCGGTCCGCTGGCTCTTGAAATAATCCAGCTCCCTTTCCGGCAGCGACAGGATCTTGGGCACCTCGGTCATGGAGCCGGAAGATGTCTCGCGCAGATATTCAACCACATCCGGCGATTCGGCCCGGGTAAGCCCGTGCTGCATATCGGTATCCAGGAAGGAGATCTCGTCATAGTAGAAATTGAACACCTTGCGGATCACCTCAGCGCGGTGCGCGGCCATCAGCTCGTCCAGATATTTTTCAAACTCGCCGAACTTCTTCTCCAGCACCTCTTCCATATGGCTGGTCTCGTGTCCTTCGGCCGCCAGGTAATAGGCCTTGATGTCATTGTAGAAGAAATCGAAATAGCAGTGCAGCGCCATGAAGATGATGAAATCACCCACGATATTGCCGTTGGTGGTACAGGAACTGGTGGACATGGCCCCGCCCCTGGCAATGATCTCCTCGGGCGCCTTGACCATCCAGCCCGTGCCGAAGAGTCCCGGAATATTGGTGACCGCCTCATATTTCACGCCCTTCTGGCGGGTCTTCTTGACCTGGCTCTTGCTCTTGAACACCAGCCCCAGGGCCTTGAGGTTGGGGATCATGGAGGCGCACACGAAGCCGTATTCATTGTCCTCATAAAATGAAAATTTGAGATATTTGTCCGATATCACGGTCAGGTAGTTCGGCGGAAAATTCACAAGGACATTTTCACCCTCGACCGCCTGGATGGTCTTGGGATTTTCGGGCATGAACTGCGCGAAACGGCTGAACTGATCGCTGGCAATGACACCCTGCACAATGCGGCTGAAGATCTTCTTAAATTTGGCAGACGATTTGCCAAGCTCATATTTGCGGTAGTCGAACAAAGATTTTTCCAGTGAAATCCCGGTCCGGAAGAGGGTGCCGGTGGGACTGAAATTTCTGGTGGTCAGCACGCTGATGGAATCCTGCCGCGAAAGCATGCGGCTGTCCCAGCCCTTGGCCGGCGCCGATTCCAAAAATCCGATGGCATAGCCCTTCTCATGGATCTTGTCCAGCCAGCGTTTCATGCTGTCGACCTTTTTGGCCGTATCCCCCACGCAGGAGAGCAGCACATTGGCGCCCAGGTCATAGGCCGTATCCAGGACCCGGTCCATGATGGCCTCACCTGAAAGCTCTCCCAGACGCACATTGATATGCCGGATGGTGGACAGGACCTCTTTCTTGTCGGAAGACAGGATCTTGATGGCGGGGTACCCTTCCGGGGTGTCAACGATCTCCTGGCGGTCAAAGGGCAGCAGGTGCTCGCGCTGCGGCTCCTCTTCAAGCCCCTGCTCGAGATAGCGGGTGCGCAGTTCAAGCCCGCCGGCGGCCTTCTGGCGGAAAATGGGCCGGCCGTTTTTGTCGTAACCCTCCAGGACCTTGTTTTTCTCGGAACGCATGACCCCGGCCATGATCTGCTGGACGGTCGGGATATCAGCGGTAAAGGCCCCGAAGACAATGTCCATCCAGACATCATCCGGTCTCAGTTCATTGCTCCTGGCCCGTCTGAGGATGTCTTCATTGTTCTCCATGGAGGCATAAATGGCCTGCATGCCCATTCTGCCGTTGGCGCCCCTGATTGCAACTTTGATAACCGGAACCTTATCCCAAATATCCATACAACTAACCCTCCAGATTTCATTTAGCTATAAAACCGATAATATTCAGTCTATAACAACTCCACCTGCCCCAGGCAAGATAAAGATCTGAAAACCAAGGCTCTGCCTGGCACTAGGATTTGCAGCATTACATTGCTTATAATATAGATTGCCGGGGGTACTGTTGGCAAAACTGTCATTCCATCCGTCAAAACTTTTATTTATTGACAAACCGTTGTTCCCGCCGCCCGGATCTTCACAGAATCTGCAGATATGCTATATATCCGGCATGCATGATGTGGATGCCCTTATAATCGGAGCCGGGGCCGTGGGGCTGGCCGTGGCGCTGCGTTTGCTGGATGCCGGACTGAGTGTCGCGGTCTTTGAGGCCGAATCCGGTCCCGGCCAGGGCATCAGCGCCCGCAACAGCGAAGTGGCCCACGCCGGGCTCTATTACCCGCCGGATTTTTTAAAGACCCGCCTCTGCATTGAAGGCCGGGACCTGCTGGAAAATTTCTGCCGCCAGCATGCCGTGCCCTTTAAGAAGACCGGCAAGCTGGTGGTGGCAGCCACTGAGGCCGAAATCACCGCCATCCGCGATCTCCACCAGCGGGCCTGCAACAACGGCGTCAAAGACCTGCGGCTGCTGGATCGCCAGGAACTGCGGCGCATCGAACCGGCCGTCACGGGCCGGGCCGCCCTTTTTTCCGGGCAGACCGCCATCTTTGACGTGCACCGCTACATTGCAGCCCTTGAGCGCCGGCTGCTGGCCGCCGGCGGCCATGTATTCTACCGCAGCCCGGTCGTGAGACTGGATGCCGCAAAGGCGGCCAAGGAAGTTCTTGTCGGTGCCCCGAACGGGCCCTATACGGTCACAAGCCGCCTGATCATCAATGCCGCCGGGCTCAATTCCGCCAGAATCGCCGCCCTGGCCGGTATCCCGGATTACCGCATCTATCCGGTCAAGGGCGAATATTTTCGTATCAGGAATTCATGCAAGGGCCTGGTGCGCCACCTGATCTACCCGGCGCCGCAGACCGCCCTGACCGGACTGGGTATCCATCTTACGCCGGATCTGGAAGGCAACCTCCGGCTGGGACCCAATGCCATCTATACCGAAAATCCGGACTACGGCGTCGACGAGGATCACTTGGATGATTTCCATCAGGGTATCCGCCGGCTGCTGCCGCTGAAAGATACTGACCTGCACCCGGACATGGCCGGCATCCGGCCCAAGATTCAGGCCCCGGGGGAAGGGATCAAAGACTTCATTATCCGGCATGAAGATGACCGCGGCCTGCCCGGCCTCATCAACCTGGTGGGCATTGAGTCACCCGGTCTGACCGCCAGCCTGGCCATCGGCGCGCATGTCAGGCAAATCATTGCCGCTGCCGGTCTGGGCTAAGAGCTATCAGTCCGCCCGGAAGACCACCTGACCATCCACCAGCGTATAGCGCACCCGGCCGGTAAAGGTCTCTCCGATAAAGGGCGAATTTACGGACCTGGAGGCGATCAGGTCTTCGCTCAGGGTCCAGACCTCCTCGGGATCGACAAGCGCCAGATCGGCCCGGGCCCCGGGGGCCAGCGTTCCGGCATCAATCTTCAGCAGCCGTGCCGGATTGACGGTCACGCACTCCAGCAGCCTCTTGAAATCAAGTCCCTCTTCGCGGTGCAGTTTCAGGATGGCCGGCAGCAGGGTCTGCAGCCCGAGGATACCGTTGGGGGCATGTTCAAAATCCAGGGCCTTTTCATCCGGGGCATGCGGGGCATGATCGGTGGCGATGCAGTCAAACAGCCCATCCTTCAGGGCCGCGATCAGGGCCTGGCGGTCATCCTCCCGCCTGAGCGGCGGATACATCTTGGCATTGGTGTCATAGTTGCGCACACGCTCCTCGGTCAGCAGCAAGTGGTGCGGGCTGACTTCGCAGGTGAGCGGCTTGCCGGCCTGCTTGGCCTGGCGGATAAGTTCGACCGCACCCTTGGTGGACACATGGGAGATATGGATCGGTATCCCGCAAAAGGCCGCCACCTCAATATCCCGGGCCACCTGCACATCCTCGGCGGCCGAGGGCAGCCCGGGCAGACCCAGTTCGGAGGACAGTGCCCCTTCATTCATCACCCCGTCGCCGCTCAGATCGCGGTCCTGGCAGTGTGACATCAGCGGCAGATCAAAGTTGGCCGCATATTCCAGGGCCCGCCGCAACAGCCCGGAATCCTGGATCGGCATGCCGTCATCGCTGACCGCCACGATCCCGGCCTTTTTCATCAGGCCCATCTCGGCCAGTTCGCGGCCTGCAAGGCCCTTGGTTACCGCCCCCACCGGCAGCACCCGGACCAGGGCCTCATTTTCGGCCTTGTCCACAATATATTTGGTGACCGAGGCATTATCGTTGACCGGATCGGTATTGGCCATGCAGGCCACCGTTGTGACCCCGCCGGCCGCGGCCGCCATTGACCCGCTGCGGATATCCTCCTTGTATTCCAGGCCGGGATCCCTGAAATGCACATGGATGTCCACCAGGCCGGGCATAACCCACAGTCCCCGGGCGTCAAGCACCTCGTCACCGGAGGCGGGAGCCCCGTCCGCAACAATCTTTTCAATCCGTCCGTCTGCAATCAGCAGATCACCGACCATATCCGTGCCGCTGGCCGGATCAATAATCCTTCCGCCCCTAATCCACATTTGCAGTTCCTCCCAGCGCCAGATACATCAGGGTCATGCGCACCGCCACACCGTTTTCCACCTGATCCAGGATGATGGACCGCGCATGGTCGGCGGCATCGTGCGTGATCTCGATTCCGCGGTTCATGGGTCCCGGGTGCATGATCACGGCGCCTTCCTTCATCATCTCCACCCGCCGCCGGTTAAGCCCGTAGAACACGGCATATTCCCTTTCGCCCGCAAACAGCTGCTGGGCGATACGTTCCTTCTGCACCCTGAGCATCATCACGGCATCGGCATCCGGAATCACGCTGTCAAAATCATGCGAAACCTGTGCGCCCCAGCTTTCCACCCCCGGCGGCAGCAGGGTCCTGGGGGCCACCAGGACCACTTCGGCACCCATCTTCTTCAGCCCGTAAGCATTGGACCGGGCCACCCGCGAATGCATGATATCGCCCGCAATCACAACTCTGAGGCCCTTGAGGGTGCCGAAATGTTCCTGGAGCGAATACATGTCCAGCAGCCCCTGGGTGGGATGTTCATGATAGCCGTCGCCGGCGTTCAGCACCGAGCAGGTCAGCCTCTCGGCCAGGGCCCTGGGTATCCCGGCATAGGGACAGCGGATCACGATACAGTCCGGCGCCATGGCCATCACATTGTCGGCCGCATCAATCACGGTCTCGCCCTTGGTGAAGGATGACCCCGAAGCCGAAAGCGCCACCGTATCGGCACTCAGGCGTTTGGCGGCCAGCTCAAAGGAGAGCCTGGTCCTGGTGCTGGGTTCATGGAAGAACAGCACCACGGTCTTGCCGCGCAGGGTAGGCACTTTTTTGATATCGCGCCGCGAAATTTCCTTGAACGACTTGGCCATTTCAAGGATCGTGGCAATCTCATCCGCTGCAAGGTCCTTGATCCCGATCAGATCTTTGCGGGCCCAGCTCATTCATGCACCTCTTTGATTTTGACAAACCCTACGGATTCATCTTCGGGAATGGACAGTTTGACAATGCGGTCGGCATCCACGCTGATCTTCTCGCCGACAAAATCGGCCTGGATCGGGATCTCCCGCCCGCCGCGGTCAAAGAGCACCAGCAGGTAGATCCGCCGCGGCCGCCCCAGATCCATGATGTGATCGATGGCGGCGCGCACCGAACGTCCGGTATTCAGGACATCGTCCACCAGGATGATCTGCTTGTCATCCACTGCAAAGGGGATCTCGGTGCTTTTGACTTCGGGATAGATCAGTCTTCTGGAGATATCGTCGCGGTAGAGTGAAATGTCCAGGGCCCCCAGCGGAATATCACGGCCGATACGGTCCTTGAGCAACCTGACAACATGGCTGGCAACATGTTCTCCGCCCGACCTGATGCCGATAAAGGCAACCTCATCCCAGTCGTCAAACTCCCCGTCAAGACTGTCCGCCAATTTGTGCAGCAGCCCT
>CAYWBU010000086.1:8187-11334 GCA_964456565.1 uncultured Bacteriovoracaceae bacterium
GTGACCCATCCTCATGATCCGGATCCAGGGTCGCTCCGTGGTCCATGAAAAATAAATTATCAGGGCCCGGCCCTTGATGTTTTCAATGGGCACCTGGCCCCAGAACCGGCTGTCCCAGCTCTGATCGCGGTTGTCGCCCATGGCAAAGACATGTCCCGGCTTCACCTTGACCGGCGGCATGTTATCCCTGACCCGGCTGCGGCCTTCCGTGATAATATCAGGATCCGTATATTTTTCATATCCCGTTATATATTCACAGCCGTTGACATAGATATGCTTGTCAATGACCTCCACCGTATCGCCCGGCAGGCCGATCACCCTTTTTACAAAATCCTGCTTGTGGTTCATCGGAAAGGTGAAGATGATCACGTCTCCGCGTTCGGGAACCCGGTCCTCGCCCCAGAATTTGGTGGTGGTGAACGGAATGGTCAGACCGTAATTATATTTGGTGGCCAGGATATGATCGCCTTTGAGCAGTGTGTCCTCCATGGAACAGGATGGTATCCGGTAGGCCTGGATGATAAAGGCCCGGGCAATCATGGCAATGATGAAGGCCACCACCAGGGCCTCGCCCCATTCGCGGGCCGCGCTCTTTTTCTCTTCCGGCTGTTTTGTTTCCGGTTTGTCTTCAGCTTTTGCCACGCCTCACTCCTTGACTTTGAGGATCGCCAGGAACGCCTCCTGCGGGATATCCACGCTGCCGACCCGTTTCATGCGTTTCTTGCCTTCCTTCTGCTTTTCAAGCAACTTGCGCTTCCGCGTAATGTCGCCGCCGTAACATTTGGCCGTGACATTCTTGCGTAGCGCCTTGACCGTCTCCCTGGCAATCACCCGCCCCCCGATGGCCGCCTGGATGCTGACTTCAAACATCTGGCGCGGAATTATCTTGCGGATGCGGCTCACCAGATCGCGGCCGCGCTGGTAGGCCATGTCCTTGTGGACAATCAGCGACAGGGCATCCACCGGCTCATTGTTCACCAGGATATTCAGTTTGACCAGTTTGGACTCCTTGTAGCCCGCCGATTCATAGTCCAGCGAGGCATAGCCCCTGGTAACGGTCTTCAGCCGGCCGAAAAAGTCCAGCACCACCTCGTTCAGCGGCAGGTCATAGGTGATGATCACCCGGTCCCCGGCGAAATATTCCATGCCCTGCTGGATGCCGCGTTTTTCCAGGCACAGCGACAGAATCGGTCCCACATATTCGCTCGGCGTATGGATCGAGGCCCGGATATAGGGTTCTTCGATCTTCGCCATATGTTGCGAATCGGGCATCTCGGAAGGATTGTGGATCTCCAGAACCTCGCCGGAGGTCCTGGTTATGCGATAGACAACCGTGGGGGCCGTAATGATCAGGCTCAGGTTGAATTCACGTTCCAGCCGTTCCTGCACGATTTCCATGTGCAGCAGCCCCAGGAATCCGCAGCGGAAGCCATAGCCCAGGGCCGCACTTGTCTCGGGCTCATAGATCAACGACGAATCGTTCAGGACCAGTTTTTCCAGGGATTCGCGCAGGTCGGAATACTGGCAGGTGTCCGCCGGATAGAGTCCGGCAAAGACCATGGGCTTGATGCGCCGAAATCCCGGTACCGCATCCCGGGTGGGATTATGGGCCTCGGTAAGCGTATCACCCACCAGGACATCGTTGATATCCTTGATGGCCGCGCTCAGAAAACCGACTTCCCCGGCACGCAGTTCCTTGACATCCTTTACGTCCGGGGAAAAGACCCCCAGCTTGGTCACATCATATTCGGCCTTGGTGGCCATGAAGCGCACCTGGCTGCCGGGCCGGATACTGCCTTCCTGCACCCGGAATAGCACGATGACGCCCTGATAGGAATCATACCAGGAATCAAAGATCATGGCCTTGAGCGGGGCCTCGGGATCGCCCACTGGCGGCGGCACCCGCTTTACCAGGGCCTCCAGCACATCCCGGGTCCCCTGGCCGGTCTTGGCCGAAACACCGATGGCATCCTCCTTGGCCGGGATACCGATGATCTCCTCGATCTCCTCCTGGATCACCTCGGGCCGGGCCGACGGCAGGTCGATCTTGTTGATGACCGGGATGATCTCCAGGTTTTGATCTATGGCCAGGTAGGCGTTCGCCACGGTCTGGGCCTCGACCCCCTGGGCGGCATCCACCAGCAGCAGGGCACCTTCGCAGGCCGCCATGGAACGCGACACCTCATAGGAAAAATCCACATGCCCCGGCGTATCGATCAGATTGAGAATATATTCCGTTCCGTCTTCGGCCACATAGGGCATCCTGACGGTCTGGGCCTTGATGGTGATGCCCTTTTCCCGTTCCAGGTCCATGCGATCCAGATACTGACTCGAACCGCCGGCCTTCAGGATGCCGGTGGTTTCCATCAGCCGGTCGGCCAGGGTGGATTTCCCATGATCAATGTGGGCGATGATGGCAAAATTTCTGATTCGTTCCATACTGTGCTAGCCCTTATAGGCCCTCGGCCGCCAAGGCGGCAACATATTTTTTGAGGGCCTCCTGCCAGGCCGGCATCTGCCAGCCGGTCGTTCTTTCAAATTTTTCACAAGAAAGCACGCTATATTGCGGCCGTCTTGCCGGCCGGGGAAATTCGGCGCTGGTGACGGGCAGCACGCTGGTTGTCAGGCCGGCGGCTGCGACGGCTGCCGCGGCCAGCTCATGCCAGCTGGCCTGACCGCTCCCGGCCAGATGATAGATACCCCGGGCGTTGCCTTCCATCAGACGCCGGAGTCCCTGGGCCAGATCAGCGGTTGCAGTGGGACAGCCATACTGGTCATTGACCACCCGGAGCTCATCGCGCTCGCGGGCAAAATTCAGGATGGTGGCCACAAAATTTTTGCCGTGCAGCCCGAAAAGCCACTGGGTCCTTACAATAACATGATCGCAGCCCGTCTCCATTATGGCCAGTTCGCCCCTGAGTTTGCCGGCGCCATAGGCGTTTACCGGCGCCACCGCATCTTCCTCGGTGTAGGGACGCTCCCCGCTTCCATCAAAGACATAATCGGTACTGATATGCAGCAAAGCCACATTCAGCTCGCGCCAGACCAGCCCCATCAGACCCGGGGCGATTGCATTGATGGCCGCGGCCGGTGTTCCATCCTCTTCGCATGCATCCACCGCGGTATAGGCGGCTCAGTTCACCAGCC
>CAYWBU010000087.1:0-5617 GCA_964456565.1 uncultured Bacteriovoracaceae bacterium
TGTGCGCCGGCGGAGACGGCCCCGGCATGCAGCTGCTGCACGAAGCGGTCCAGGAAGATTGCCAAGGGCAGCTCATATTCGCGGCAGTCGACTTCAAAACCCTCCTGCCCACGGGCCGAAAACACGCGCAGCCTTTGCGGGTGGTAGGGGATGAGGTCCGGGGCCGGAAAATCAATCCCGACGCGCTTGAAGATATCCTGCTGGGCCTCGATAATGATGGGCTTGCCAATTTTGTCCGGCGGACTGGTATCAAAGAGGCCGACGGAAAATCCGTTGCGGGCCAGCTCGCGGGCCGCCAGGCAGCCGCCCGGACCCGCGCCTGTAATAATCACATCGAAGTCGGGTTTGGTTGTAGTCGTCTTTTTAGGTCCGGCTTGGGGCGTGACCGGCGCGGCCACATGTGTGCAGCCGTTTATCCCAAGGGATGAACCCATGACAATGGTTGTTCCCAGGGCGGTGCCGGCCTTGATAAATTCACGGCGGGTCAGATCATCCATGGCGAAGCCTCCTCGTATTATTCGATAAAATTGCATGCCTGCCGCAAAAATATAGCGAAGCTTCCGGAAATGGTCAAATTAAATTGGAAGGTTAGCCTCGGTGGGCCGCAGAGGGGTATGGGGCAGATGAAGAGCGGGCTTGATTTTTGGGGTGGTGGGTTGATATTATAGCGTAATGGATATCAAAGGGCTGTCTCCCGCAGGGATGCAGGCAAATTTTATATCCGCAACACCAGACGCGGCGCACGATCCGGGTGCAGACGCAAAAACCGCAACCGCCATAAAAGATTCCTTTTCCCGCAGTAGTCCCGAAATGCCGACCTATGACCGTAACGGGCGGCTGAGCGGAGCCCCGGCCGAAGAAAAGCCGCAAACCGGGGATACCTCGCCGGCAACCGGCAATGACAGCCAGATGCTGGATGAGGGGGAACAGGCCGAGGTGCGGCGGCTGCGGGCTACGGACCGCAAGGTCCGCCAGCATGAGCAGGCCCATCTGGCCGCCGGGGCCGGCATCACCAGGGGCGGGGCAAATTTTTCCTATAAGCGGGGGCCGGACGGCGTGCTCTATGCCGTCGGCGGCGAGGTCAGCATAGACACCTCGGGGGGTAAGACCCCGGAAGAGACCATTGCCAAGATGAAGCGGGTCAAGGCGGCGGCGCTGGCCCCAGCGGACCCCAGCCCGCAGGACCGCCGGGTGGCGGCGGCAGCTGCTGCCAGGGCCTCAAGGGCTTCGGCCGAACTGGCCGCGATACGGCGCGATGAAAGCGGCGAAGGGCCTGATCCCGACTCTGACGGGGCGGACCGGCAGATTTAAGATTGTGTGTTAACCGAAACCCCGTTATATAAGAGGGGCTTCGGATGGCTTGTGTCAGCAACATGGCAAATGTTCTGGCGGAACAACTCCGGCGGCAAGACGGGTGCAGGGATGCGTGGAAATTATTTGGTTTCTTTGCGGTAATCGCAGACCCAGACGGCATCGAAGGGCAACCCCAGCTTCTGGGCGATGGCGGTCATGACCATCGTGGAAGTGCATTTGCGGTTGATTACTTCGCTGACAACCGGGAGCGATACTTCGCATTCCGCGGCAATGTCCTTGAGCTTGACCTGCTGCATCATCAGGAGGCTTCTGATGACATGGGGGGCCATTCCGCAGCCGTTGAATTCTGGTTTTGAATGTGGCATATTTTTGCCCTTCAGAGACTAACTTATTAGTTTCTAAAGTTACACCCAAAAAGGTGGCTTGTCAATACCGGGACACCTAAATGAGTGGTTTATATGAGAAATGAGGACTTAAGCACCAGAATAAAGCAGGTCAGGATTGCGCACCGGATGACAATCCGGGAACTCTCAGGCCGGATCAGTATTCCGACACGGACGATCGAGAACTATGAAGGCGGCCGCAATAACCCTTCGGTTGGCTATGTCTATCGGCTGGCCACCTATCTGGGCATTGACCTGAACTGGCTGTTCACCGGCGAGGGGGAGATGTGGCAGGTCCGCGAAGATATGCCGCCGGAAGATTCGGTGGTTGATCCCGAAAGTGAGTTTGTCCTGATGCCGCTGGCGCGGCCCCGTCTGGACGCCGCGGCTGAAATTGTTCTCATGGACAAGACCCGGCATTACTGCATGTTCCAGCGCGACTGGCTGCGGGACAGGCTCTCCCGGATCGAAAACGGGATTCTGATCGTGGTTGACAGTGACCGCATGGAGCCGTCCGTCAATAATGGCGATACCGTGCTGATCGACCGGGGGCGCAACGCGATCCGCAGCGGCCGGATTTTTGCGCTGGGAATCAATGATTCGATCGAGATCCGGCGTCTGGAAATGCTGACCGACAAGCGGGTGCTGGTCATGAGTGACAATAAAGATATCTATCCGTCCTATGAGGCCGATGTGGCCGATATCAAGGTTATCGGGCAGGTGATGTGGCTGGCCCGCGAACTGTCGCAATGAACACCCAGGTATAGATTCAGGCATACCTCCATTATCTGCAGCCGGCCATATTTGCCGGGCCCCCGGCATTAATTCCCGGCCTGACAGGTGAAACCCTCCGCAATATGCGTGATCCGGCCCCTTGGCATTGCTTTTGCCTACCAGATATGCGGGAGGAGTTTATGCAGATCGGCAATGTCAAACAGGTGGCCGCCGGCGGCAGCGCAGGCAGTAAGGAAAGTTCCACGGCGGTGTCGGCCGCGATTGCCGCTGATACCGTATCCATTTCCAGACAGGGTCTGCGGGCGAGCCTGATGGCCTGCATGGGGCTCGATCTGAAAGCCGACTCCATCTCCATCGCCGACATTGAGCGGGTGGTCCGGCAGGATACGGCCGCAATCCGCAAAACTCTCGACAGCATTGCCGCGGAGATGGGCATCAGGGCCGAATTTGAACTGAGCTCGGGCTATGATGGCTCCATCGCGGTGCAAGGTGCTTTTGCCGGGCGGGAGATTCTTGAACAGCGCCTGAACGCCGATGATGATTTCAGCGCCACCTTCCGGCGCCTGGACGCCAACAGCTGTCTGCTGGAGGCCTGCCGCGAAAGCCTGGAATTCCAGCGGGCCTATGCCGTTGATCCGGAAAAGGCCGTGGCGGAGTTCATGCACCTGCTGGATGACAAACGCACCCACAGCTTTACCCTCAGCTATGCTGCGGACGGTATCAGCACCGCGGTTAAGAGCGGTTTTTAATACAGCCGGAAAAGACTCCGCCGAAATCATTTCGGGGTTGAATCAGATAAAAAACCAAGGCAAAATTGTGAAGTGGTGCCACGGCATTATTATAGTGTTATGCGGTTTGAATGAGATCAGGAAATTCTAATCCGGATAGATGAAAGGAGGTATTTAATGGCAGAAGACATGAAGGTCGGTTGTGCGCGGCCCACCGGCGGTGTGGTGGGACCGGCGGAGCCGGAAGAAAAAACTGAAATGCCTGCAGTGCAAAGGAAGGAGACCAAGATGATCCAAGTCGGAAAGCCGGCCCCTGATTTTGTTGCCCCTGCCTATCATAAGGGGAAGTTTGTCAGCGTAAAACTGTCCGATTACCTGGGGAAGTGGGTGGTCCTGTGCTTCTATCCGGGTGATTTCACCTTTGTCTGAGCCACAGAGATATCGGCGGTCGCCGATAAATACGGAAGTTTCCAGGACCTGGGAGTCGAGGTCCTGTCCATGAGTGTCGACAGTGTCTTTGTCCATAAGATGTGGAACGACAATGAGCTTGTCAAAATGGTCGAAGGCGGTGTTCCCTTTGCCATGCTGTCCGATGGCGGCGGCAAGGTCGGCAAGGTCTACGGTGTGTATGATGAAGATGCCGGGGTGGAAAACCGCGGCCGCTTCCTGATCGATCCGGATGGCGTCATTCAGGGTTATGAGGTCCTTACGCCGCCGGTTGGCCGGAATGTTGCCGAGACATTTCGTCAGATTCAGGCCTTCCAGCATGTGCGCAAGACCAAGGGGGCCGAAGCCACACCTTCGGGCTGGCGGCCCGGAAAGCTGACCCTCAAGCCCGGCCCCGACCTGGTGGGCAAGGTCTGGGAGGTATGGAAGCCGGGAGACGAACAGGATTGACGATTTCCTGATTCCCTGAAACAGTAATTGCATGCCGGAAAGTAAGCTTTCCGGCATGTCTTTATTGGTAAGCTGAGCGGCTTACTGCCTGCAAAATAAATTGACTCGGGTAAATGATAGTTATATCTTCAGTTAATGACTGCCACATGCGGTGGCATTTTTTGTGATTGCTGGTTTGATCCGGCTAAATGGTTTCAGAGGAGGTTTAGATGATTATACCCGATTTCTATGAACACTGTTGTCCAACCAAGCTGATGGCCGGCCAGATGGCGCTGAGCAACCTGACTTTCGAGATGAAGCGCTTCGGCTGCGCCCGGGCCATGGTGGTGATCGACAAGTCGGTTGCCGCAACCCTGCTGGCGCGCAAGCTGCAACAGGCCTTTATTGATTCCGACCGCGAAGTGGGCTGCCTGGTTGACGATGTGCCGGCCCATTCCGCTAGCCTGCGGGCGGCCCGGCGTGTTGCCGGGCTTTTCAGGCGCCATGAATGTGACTGTTTTGTGGCCGTGGGTTCGGGAAATGCAATGAATGTGGTCAAGGTCGCCAACATCATGGTAGCTGAAGGCAGTGATGATCCGGGCGCCTTTGCCGGCCGCCAGCGGATAAAGGCGGATCTCAGCAAGATGTTCGCCGTACCCGTGGCCTTCACCCCCGAATATCAGGTGAGCAATGCGGCGGTGGTCTATGACGAGGAAAAGGGGCGACAACTGTTCTTTGCAGATGAGCAGCTCTATCCGGTAATGGCGGTCCTGGATAACAAGGCCCGTCTGAACATGCCGCCCGGAAATGTTGCCGGCTACGGTCTGGATGCCCTGAGCCTGGCCCTGGAAGGCTATTTCGCGGCCGACAACCCGGTGGTGACCATCTATGCCCGCGGTGCCATTGAGCTGGTGCGCAAATATCTGGTGCGGGCCGTGAATGATGCAAGGGCTAAAGAGGCCGTTATGGGGCTGCTGAACGCCGCCTGCTATGCGGGGATCGCCTTTTCCCACGCCCAGGCGGGTGTGGTTCAGGCCGCGGCCTGGACCCTGAATCAGATGACGGAGATTTCCAGGGCTGAGGCCAGTGCGATTCTGCTGCCCTTCTATCTGGACATCATGGCGCAAAGACAGCCTGAAAAGCTGCGGGATCTTGCCGGAATCCTGGCCGGGGCCGGGGGCTTTGTGGACGAGGAACGGCAGGCTGCCCGGGTGGCTGAGACGGTGCGCCGGCTCTGCGTTGAAGCGGGCGGTCTGGGCGGTCTGCCCCAGAGGCTGTCCGATGGCGGAGTGGCCGAGAAACAGCTGGCCGAGGTGGCCGCCCTGACCGTGGATAAGAAAAATCCCTATTTTGCCGCCGGACCGTTCAGCGCGGAAGACGTGGCCCTGATGATCAGACGGGCATTTTAGGAGGCTGTCATGGAACTGCTTGATAACATATCAAATGTTGTGAGATCTGTGCCCGGATATGCCGGGGGTGAACGTCTGGCGAAAAAGGCGATCATAACGGTGGTGATGCAGGTTTTCGGGGCCGCCTTCGAGGTGGTTACGCTGCTGGTGCCCGAATGTAAGAAGGAGCTTG
>CAYWBU010000087.1:5627-6246 GCA_964456565.1 uncultured Bacteriovoracaceae bacterium
TACAGCCTCGCCGAAAAATATGCACGCATGGAGGAGCTTGCCGACTGGGAGGAGGGCCGCCGCTTTGCCCTGGGGGCCCTGCCGGACGGGCCGAATCTGACGCTTGACAAACGCGGGGGCCTGATCAGGTCTGTGGGCCTGGGTCTCAATGAGCCGGATGTGAGTCTGCTGTTCAAGAACCTGGATGCCGCCATGCTGGTCTTCACCACCTATATGGGCACGGTGCAGGCCGCGGCCGAGGACCGGGTCCTGATCCGCGGCGACAACAGCATGGCCCTGGAGGCGGTGCGGGTGCTGGATCAGGTGGAGTTCTACCTGCTGCCGGGCATCATCCTGAAGAAAAATTTCCGGCGCGTACCCCGGTTCACGTCCGACCGCTACCTCAGGAAGGTCCTGGTCTATGTGCTGCTGGTTCCCAATGTCCTGCGAACCCTGCTTTTTGTCAGGAAGGGAGGTTGAAATGATAGTTCCCAATTATTATCAGCATTACTGTCCCGGAAAGATCGTTTCCGGCTATGACGCCCTGGACCGCCTTCCCGGCGAGATGCGCCGGCTGGGCTGCAAACGGGCCATGATCGTCACCGACAAGGGTGTGGCCGGTGCCGGGTTGATAAAATAT
>CAYWBU010000087.1:6256-6875 GCA_964456565.1 uncultured Bacteriovoracaceae bacterium
GAAGAGGCCTTTGCCGGCGCCAAAGAAGCAAAGATCGTGGAAGTCTTTGACGAGGCCCCGCCGGATTCCAGTAACGTGATTGTCAACCGGCTGGCCGATCTCTTCCGCGAGAAGGGCTGTGATATCTTTATCGCCGTGGGCGGCGGCAGCTCAATCGACACTGCCAAGGCCGCCAATATCGTGATCTCGGAAGACACCGATGATCTGCTCAAACTGCAGGGCGCCGAAAACATTGCTGCCGACCTGATTCCCCTGATTGCCATTCCCACCACCGCGGGCACCGGGTCCGAGGTGACGCGGGCCGCCATCATCAAGAACACCGACAAACATGTCAAGATGCTCTTCGGCGCCGACAAGCTCTACCCTTCAGTGGCCGTGCTGGACCCGCGCATGACTGCCACGGTTCCCCCCAAGATCACGGCCGCCACCGGCATGGATGCCCTGACGCATGCCATCGAAGCCTATACCTGTCTGCAGAAGAGTCCCATTGACGATGCCTATGCGCGGGCCGCCATTGAGCTGATCGCCAGATATCTGGTGCGGGCCACTGAAAACGGCGCCGACGACCGGGAGGCCCGGCTGGGCATGGCCAATGCCGCCACCTTTGCCGGGATCGCCT
>CAYWBU010000087.1:6885-11277 GCA_964456565.1 uncultured Bacteriovoracaceae bacterium
ATTCTGTAGGATATATTATAAAATCTATGTTAGGATTTTTCCCAACAGCAGATGGTTTTGGCGATGTAAACTCTCCATTTTGGTATATTACATGGATGCCGCGGGCGCGGTCTGCGGGGTGCCCCACGGCGTGGCCAATGCCATATTGCTGCCCTGGTGCCTGGAATATAATATGGACAAGGTTCCCGAATATATCGGCGAGATCTCAACCATGCTGGGCAGCACCCATTATATTGAACCGCGGGAACAGGCCAAGGTGACGGTGCAGCTGGTGCGCAACCTGCTTTACAGGCTGAACGAGATCAGCGGCCTGCCGGTCTGCCTGCGCAACGCCAACGTGACCGAGGACAAGCTGCCGCAGATCGCCAGGGTGGCGATCAATGACGGATGCCTGTTTTATAATCCGGAAGAGGTGACCTATGCGGATGCCCTGGAGATCCTTTATCAGGCCTATTGAATAGCAGCCGGCGGGTTTTAAGACAGATCTGCAAAAAAGGGAGGCAGAGCGGGGTGCTCTGCCTCCTTTGGTTTATTCCTTGGGAAGGGTAAAGCTGCCGTCACAACTGGAAAATTTCGGATTGCCGGCGGAACGGTCGTAGCTCAGATAACGCAGGTTGCCCGCATAGTTCAGGCTCAGGATATCACCGTCGATATTGACCGCCGAGGCACCGGTGGCGTCAAGGTCCAGGCCGCGGCAGATGGAGTCTGAGATACCGGCCGGACTCAGGCTGATGGTGCCGCCGCCGGATACGTTCCAGTTGCCGGTCAGGGTGCCGTTGCTGAAGAGATTTGCGGCCAGGGCCGGGTTGGAACAGGGGGCGTAGCCGGACTTGGCGGTATAGCCGTAGGTGATGATGTAATCCGGGCTGCCGTCAATCCGGTAGGTGCCGTCATTGTAAGAATAAACACCGCTGTCGACAGTGGCCGAGACCGGCAGCAGGGTGCTGAACCCGGGGTCATAGATGTAGGTGGTGACGCTGCGGCAGTGATTGCCGTCATGTCCGCCCAGGTAATAGGTCTCGGTGATCAGACGGTCACCACTGTAGCTGTAATCGGTATAGGAATCCGGAAGACTGCCGGATGAATAGAGCGCGGACGGATGAGTTTCTGAGCTGATCAGCCGACCGCCTGAATAGCTATCGGCCTGGTAGCCAGCGCCGTTGATCCGGGTCAGGACCGGGCGCCCCTCGCTGTCATAACTGTAGCTGTAGGACAGATCATCGTAAAGATCCGTGTTTGATGATGACAGGGCCGTGCTCACCCGGCCGCTGGCGGAATAGGTCTGGGGATCCTGGGCGATATAGGATGGATCGGCGGAAATGTTGCGGAAAACGATCAGGGTGTCTTAGTCGGGGTCCTGGGGGTCATCGCGATAACCGTGAAGCAAGGTGGAGACCAGACCGTTTGGCAAGAGGATTTCGGTGATATTGTCGGTCGGATAGTATCTTGTGACGAAACGCGAGGTCTCGGCGTTTTGTGCATCAGTGTTGAAGGTTGTGGCCGTTGTGCTGGATACGCGGTAAAGGCTGTCATAATTGTAAAGCGTCTGTGAGGCCTTTTTGCCGGAAATGCTGGTGCGGGTTTCGCTGACCAGCAGGTAGGTTTTATCCTGCCAGCCGTACTCGGACATGCTGGCGCTGCCGTCGGCCGGGGTGCTGGCGAAAGAAGTGTCTTCGGCACCCAGCAGGGCCATCAGTTGGGCGGCACCGAGGCCGTCGTCACCGCTGTCCTTGCAGCCGCCAAGCAGGCAAACCAGAATACAGATAATACTCAACCATCCATTTTTAAGATACATTTCATTCCCTCCTCTGTTGCAAGATTAAATCTGGAGCACTGCAAGGACACATCAGCTTTTCGGTGATATCGAAAAATAAGATGGCCTATCCCGCTAATCACAATACATAAAAGAATCACTAATGCATAAGTGATGCAAAATCAAGCGCGGAGAAAGACCTTTCCGGCGGGCTCACCAATACTGTGGGTTGCTGTTTGGCCCTGCTGCTGTCAGCTGCCGTCGCGGGAAGTTCTGAACTTGCGGACCAGTTCCAGCAGCTGGTTTGCCTGGGCATGCATGTTGGTGGCGCTGCCGGCCAGTTCCTCGACCACGGCGGCGTTGGTCTGGGTGGTGTTGTCAACCTGGGCGATGGCGCGGTTCAGTTCATCGATGCCGGTTGACTGTTCGGCGGCCGAAGCGGCTATTTTTTCCATGGAACCGGAGAGCTGCTCGGTTGTGGCATCGATCTCACCCATGGCACCTGCCACCTGGGAGACAATTTCGTTACCGGCCTGCACCTTGCTGACCGTGGTTTCGATCAGCTCCTTGATCTGGTTGGATGCGGTGGCGCTTTTCTGGGCCAGGGCCCGGACCTCATCGGCCACGACGGCAAAGCCCTTGCCGTGTTCGCCGGCTCGGGCTGCTTCCACTGCGGCATTCAGCGCCAGCAGGTTGGTCTGGAAGGCCACCTCGTTGACGGTGACGATGATATCACTGATGCGGTTGGAAGATGCGGTTATCGCTTCCATGGCCCGGGCCATGGCGGCGGAAAGTTCGGTATTGCGGCTGACCAGGTCCTTGGCGATGCGGGCCTTGGTGCGGCCGTCGTCGGCGTTTGTGGCCGTGGTCTTGATGGTGGCGGTTATGTCTTCGATGGTGGCGGCGATCTCTTCGATGGCGGCGGCCTGTTCAGTGGCGCTCTGGGCCACCTGTTCGGAACTGCTCTGTACTTCGCGGCTGCCCATGGAAACCTCGTCAGCGGTTTCGCGCACACGGATGACGATGTTGTCAAGGTTGGTGACCATGGTCTGCATGGCCAGGGCCAGCCGCCCGATTTCATCTTTCTGGCTGATGTCGATATGCGCGGTCAGGTCGCCGTCCGCCACAACTGTGACAAATTCGGCACCTTTTTTCATGTCGCGGGAGATGATATGGGCCAGGCCAAGACCGAGACAAAGACCGATCAGGATCACCAGGGCGAAGGCGCCGGTTACGATATTTTTTACCAGTCCCAGAAGTTTGAAAAGTTTTTTGGGCTGGTTGATGCGGATATCGTTGGCCATTTTGACCAGGTCCTGGCCGGTGGCGCTGTATTCGGCATAGATCTCCGGGACGGCGGTCTTGTCTCCGCCGGCCTCCATGAACCGGACGCCCTTGTCAGAGTAGTTTTGCATCTTAACGACCGCTTCATCCAGCATGATGCGGCTCTCCTCAAATTTCAGCTTGTTTTTCAGGGATGCGGCATTTTCGATATAGAAGTCACGGGCCTGCGCTACCGCAGCGGCGGCATCGGGGTCTTTATCAATCTGGTAGTTCTGGACCGCAGTCCTGACATCCAGGACGGCCACATAGAGATTGTCCATCTCGGTCATGGCTTTGAGGGCGGTGACGGATGTCCCCACAATGCTGAAGGCCAGGGCCGCCAGCAGGAAAACCAGTACCAGGATGACACCAAAGCCGCCGCCGATTTTGGACCAGACACTGAAGTCACGGAATCGCTTCATGAAGTTATACCTTTCTGTGTTTCGAAAATATTTTTATGACAGCGATGCCTATGGTTTCAGGCTATTCAGACAGTGGTTACAGCCGCTGACATATACATCTATGTGATCGGGAAATGAGATGAAAACTTTACCTAGTGAGAAATGGGGAATTGTTCGGGATGGATGTGGAGACGAGTATTGCAGTTTTTCAGAGATTTTCAGGTCGGATTTCGTGCCAGCCTGATTCGGTTGCTTTTGTGAGGGGGATGGGCTAAGAGATCCAAACGAACAGCTAAAAACAGAACATCAGACGGCAGGCTTATCATTGAATAAGCGCTGCCTTTATTTTTATAGCAGGAGAAAGAGATGAAACAGCGAAATATTTTTATTACCGAATATGACCGGGACCGGCTGGAGGAGCTCATCGGCGTCGCCGGTGATTTTGCGGGCAACTTGCGGGCAGATCTGGAATTGCTGGCCGAGGAGCTGGACCGGGCCGAGATCGTGGATTCACGGGCGGTGCCGCCCGCGGTGGTAACCATGAATTCGCAGGTGGTGCTGTGTGATCTGGCCTCGGGCGAGCAGCGGACGTTTACGCTGGTTTTCCCCCGGGATGTTAAAGAAGGCGGGGTCTCGATCCTGGCCCCGGTGGGTACTGCAGTTCTGGGCTATTCGGTGGGCGATGTGGTGGAGTGGGCGGTGCCCTCAGGTATCCGGCGTTTTAAAATTGAAGCACTGCCTTATCAGCCTGAGGCGGCCGGCGATTACCATCTTTAGTAGTCGGTTCGGTCGCGGCGGATTTTCATGTAAGCGTTGACTGCCGCAGTCCGGGCCCCATTATTAAGCTCTATGCAGGAAAACCCGGATGACGCCAGACCGGCGGGAGACGCCACTTTTTTTGCTCCGTCAGGACGC
>CAYWBU010000088.1:0-11271 GCA_964456565.1 uncultured Bacteriovoracaceae bacterium
AAGAATACATGGCTGTTAGTATCAGATTGACCCGTGGGGGCGCAAAAAAAAGACCCTTCTATAGAGTGGTTGTGGCAGATTCCAAAGCTCCCAGGGACGGAAAATTTCTTGAGATAGTCGGACATTTTGATCCGAAAACCAGACCCGAGAGTATTACCCTTGATATAGACAGGATCAAAGACTGGCTTGGTAAAGGTGGCCAGCTTAGTCCTGCAGTGAAAAAACTGATTAAAGAAAAAGGTTACACTCTTTGATATCCACTTGTATATAATCCAACGGTGAGGGTACAGGATGAAGGAGTTGATTGAGTACATTGCAAAGGCCTTGGTTGACAACCCCGATGACGTCTCAGTCAATGAGGTCGAAGGCGAGGTTACGTCGGTCATTGAGCTCAAGGTTGCCAAGACAGATCTGGGCAAGGTGATCGGTAAGGAAGGTCGAACGGCACGTGCCATGAGGACTTTACTTACAGCTGCTTCCACAAAGATAAACAAGAGGGCTGTGCTGGAAATTATCGAGTAGATGAGCAATGCTCTGGTCGAAATTGCCAGAATTAAAGGTCCCAACGGTCTAAACGGAAAGATGTTGATTTCACCCTCGGGGGTTCTCCCTGAGGGTTTATGTACCTTTAAGCAGATCATGATCGGTCGCCAGGGAGCTCCCCGTCGTGTAGTTTCGTGCCGGCCTGCCAGAAAAAAACAATTTGTTGTGGAATTGGAAGGGATCACTTCGGCGGATCAGGTACATCTGATTATCGGCGATGTCTTGTGTGTCAGGCGGGAATGGCTGCCGGAGCCGGCCTCTGGTGAGGTTTACGGTTTTGAGATGCTGGGTTTTGTCGTCAGCGATCTTTGCGGGCGCGAACTGGGACAGGTGGTCAGTGTTTTCAATAATGGCAGTCATGATGTGCTGGTTGTAGATGAAGAGAAGGAATACCTGATACCGGTGATCTCCGGTATTATCAGGGAAGTATCGCCGGAAGAGCGCACTGTGACGGTGGATGACGGGCTGCTTGATGGCCTGCTAGACTAGGTAAAGACTGTGAATATTAATATCATTACGCTATTTCCCGGTATGTTCGGCGGGGTTATGGGTGAAAGTATGATGGCCCGGGCCGTGAAAAAACAGCTGGTCGGTTTAAATATTGTAGACCTGCGGCCCTTTGGTGATGGCCGCCATCTGACTGTCGACGATGCGTCCTACGGCGGTGACGGCGGAATGATAATCAAGGTTGCGCCGGTGGCGAGGGCCATGCAGGCGTTACCCCGGCCGGGGCATGTTGTCCTGACGACACCGCGCGGCAGGATCTTTACCCAGGAGGATGCCCTGCGGTTCAGCCGGATGGAAGACCTGACCCTTATCTGTGGACATTATGAGGGCGTGGACGAGAGGGTGTGCGAGCTCTTTGTGGATGAGGAAATATCGATCGGCGATTATGTGCTGACCGGAGGGGAGATTCCGGCCATGGTGATGGCCGATGCCGTTATCAGGTTGATCCCGGGCGTACTGGGCCGGGATACGCTGGAGACCGGTGATTCGCACTATGATGGACTGCTGGAGCATCCGCACTATACCAGGCCGTCACAATATGAAGGGTTGGCTGTGCCTGAAGTTCTGCTGAGCGGAGATCATGAGCGCATCCGGCGCTGGCGGCGCAAGATGGCCTTGATCAGGACCAGGGATGAACGGCCGGACCTGTTCGGACAAGTCCGGCTTTCAGCGGAAGATATGGCTTTGATTGATGAGGATTTAGAATAATGGTGCATGTCGCACTGGTACACTGGCCCTGCCTGGATAAGAACGCACAGGAGATTGCAACAGCAATCACAAATCTGGATTTGCACGATCTTGCAAGACTTTGCTTGACATATGGTGTGGATACGCTCTATATCGTTCATCCATATCAAAGCCAGCTGGATTTTGCCCAGAAGATTCTGGACCATTGGCTCAAAGGTTTCGGGGGGATATACAATCCCGTCCGCAAAAAAGCCTTCGAGATTGTCAGGCTGGTGGCAGATATTGAAACGGTGAAAAAGGAAACAGGTGCTTACTTGATCGGTACTACAGCCAATCTGCTGGAAGGTGCCGTTTCCTGGGATGATGTAGCCGCAGCATCCCGGGAGAAGGATGTTTGCCTTGTATTTGGGACAGGATGGGGTTTGAAGTCTGAAACCTTGACGGCTCTGGATGCAGTGGCGCAGCCCATTGATGGGAAAGGCGATTTTAATCATCTTTCAGTCAGGTCAGCTGTTTCCATAGCAATAGACAGGGTGCTAGGGAGGTAACAATGAATTATGTAGACAAGTTTGAAAAAGAACAGATGAAAACGGATGTTCCGGAACTGCGCATCGGTGATAAAGTCCGTGTGTCAACCAAGATTGTTGAGGGAGACAAGCAGCGTACCCAGATATTTGAGGGGATTGTAATTGCCCGCCATAAGGGCAGCTGCCGCGAAACACTGACGGTCCGTAAAGTTTCTTATGGTGTTGGCGTAGAGAGGGTTTTCCCCTTGCATTCGCCGAATGTGGAAAAAATTGAAGTGGTCAGCCATTCAAAGGTTCGCAGGGCCAAGCTTTACTATCTGAGAGAAAGGCGCGGCAAGGCCGCAAGACTCAAAGAAATCCGCAGATAAATGTCTTATGAGAACAGTCTCATCGCACAGGGCCTCTGGCCTCTGTGTGGTGTCGACGAAGCAGGCAGAGGACCGCTGGCTGGTCCGGTTTCGGCTGCGGCCGTGATTTTGAAGCCTGAATCTCCGCTCCGGGATATGATGGCTGACTCAAAAAAATTAACCCCTGCCAGACGTGATAAGATCTATAATATTATCATGACATCATCCGATGCTGTCGTCGGAGTTGCCATGGTGGACGAAAAAGAGATCGACCGTATCAATATCCTGAATGCAAGCCTGAAAGCCATGCAGATTGCTGTCAGCAAACTAGCCGATAAACCCGTTTGTGCCCTGATCGACGGTAACCGTCCCCCTCAGCTCGACTGCAGGACGGTCCCGATCGTCAAGGGTGACCAGAGCGAAGCATCTATTGCGGCGGCCAGTATTGTGGCCAAAGTCACTAGGGACCGGTTCATGCTGGAAATGGACGGCCTTTATCCGGGATACGGATTTGCAAAACACAAAGGTTATCCGACGGCGGCGCACTATGCCGCAATCCGTGAATTGGGCCCCTGTCCGATCCATCGAAGGAGTTTCAAGGGTGTTTGCGGGTGAATCCACACTGAAAAAAGGTCATGCCGGTGAAGTGCTGGCCCGCAAATATCTGCGGCGCCAGGGTTTTAAGGTCCTGACAATGAATTATCGGACCCGGGGCGGTGAGATCGATATCATTGCCAGAGAAAAGGATGCGGTTGTCTTTGTGGAGGTGAAGGCCGCTGATTCGGAAAAATTCGGGGATCCGAGCAGCTGGGTGCCACCCCGTAAACAGATCAGGATTATCCGGACGGCCCGCCACTACCTGCAGCACAACCAGGACCTGCTGGACAAGCCGCTGCGATTTGATGTTGTTGCTGTAGATAAAGATAAAAAAATCAACCATATAAGAGACGCATTCACTGTCGATGGCTATTAGTTTGCGATAGTGCTATAAAGGGACTCAATATGACAAAACAGGAACTGGAGACAAATCTGCTTTCCCTGGTGAAGGGGAAACGCAAGATATTGATACTGACACATGAAAATCCTGATCCTGACAGTATTGCCTCAGCCTATGGGTTGAAATATATCCTGCGCAAGACCATGGGGGTCTCCTCGATAATTGCCTACCCCGGCATTATCGGCCGGGCTGAGAATCAGGCCATGGTCAGGCTTTTAGATATTGATCTGGTGCCCTACAGCAGTATCCAGCCCCGGAATTATTCCGTTGTTGCCCTGGTCGACTGTCAGCCCAATACCGGTAATGTGATGCTGCCCAAGGGGATGGTGCCGAGTATCGTCATCGACCACCACCCGATGCGCAAATCATCATTGAAGTCTACGTATTGCGATATCCGCAAGGATATCGGATCAACCTCCACCATCATAACCCAGTATATCAGACACCTGGGTCTGCCCATGGACCGCAAGGTGGCTACGGCCCTGTTCTATGGCATAAAATCCGACACCCGCGATCTGGGGCGGCAGTCCACGGATGCGGATATCAGGGCCTCGGTCTTCCTCTTTCCCTAAGATTGAGCATCCCCGGATGCCGCGGGAATATTTTGTGGAACTTTTTTCGGTACTGAAGAATGCCAAGTTTTACAATGATGCGGTTGTGGCCCGGATTGATGTGCTCGGCTGGCCCGAAATGATCGGCGAGTTTGCCGATGAGCTGATCCAGATTGAGGGTATGCGCTGGTGCCTGTGTTACGGCCGTCATAACGGTTCGCTGCTGTTTTCCATCAGGACCACGCGTTCCAGCCACATGGCCGGAGTGCTGGCGCATAAGATTACCCATGGTATCGGCAGCGGCGGCGGACATGAAACCTTTGCCGCCGGTAAAATCGAGATGGTCCAGGCTCTGAAGAAGGTGAATGACCCTGAAGATATTCTGGTAAAACGTTTTCTGAAAGAGGTGGCATCCAGAGACGTGGAGGCGCAGCGGCTCATTCCCGAATCCCATGTGCAGGAATGTCTTTCCTGAGAACGGAAATATTCTGTTCTAACGCCTTGATTTTATGGTTCTCCTTGTTCATAATATAGCTTAATTAAAAATACAGAAGGGTTTTATGAAGGCTTACTGGCTGGGGAAAACCGATCCTCCCGAAGGTTTGAGGGATATTCACAGGGTCGATGCTATCAGCGGACTTTCGGCGGACAGTCTGGTTTTTGTGGATGATCAGAGTTTTGTCGCATGGAAAGATATAAACGGCCAACGGGTATATATTGTTTCAGATCTGCCCATATCGGCGCCGCTGCCCGAAAATATTTCCGGGGTTATCCCCCGGGATCTGTTTGTGATCGAATCGATCACGCGGCTGTATTCCGAGATGCGCGAATCCTATGATCTGAGTGATAAGCTCATTCGTTCCCTAAATGAGAAAGAGCTGGCCATCCAGGAAAAACAGGCGATCATGCTGCGTGACAGCCGGCGGTACAAGGCCATCATCAAAAATGCCTCGGACTTTATCGTGGTGCTGGGGCCGGCCGGCCGCATCATGTTCTGCAATGACACCCTCAAGCAGTATATGGGGAGGGTCGGGCATTCCCTGATCGGAGTGCCATTTACGGACTTGGTTGTTGAGGGCGATACCGGACAGATCCAGGAGATGATCGACAAGAATTTTTCAAAGGCGGTTCCTTCCAAGGCTGAAGCGAGGTTTAATCTCGCCAGCGGCAAGGAGGGGATATTTTCGCTGATGAGCACCCCGCTGATCGAGGAAGACCATATCTATGCGGTTTCGATTATCGGCCGCGACATAACCGATCTGCGTACATTGCAGGGTCGACTGACGGTTCAGGCCAATGACCTTACATCCATGATCAATGGGCTGTCACATGAACTGCGCAATCCTCTGACCGTTATCGGGGCTTATATCAAGCGGCTGCAACAACAGGAAGTTGCTGCAGAAAATTCCGAGAAACGCGAGCGGGCTGTTGCCGGCATCCTGACATCCATTCGGCGTATCGAGGACATGGTGCAGCGGATTGAACGTTATGAGTCGATCGCCAATATGGATGCCTATTACCGTGAGGTCAATCTGCGCCAGCTGATGGGTGATCTGCTGAAAAATTTTGTCACTGACGTGCCGGTGGAGATGGAGGAATGCGAGGATGTATGGGCATATACCGATCCTGATCATGTGAAGATAGCGGTCCGCAGAATCCTGGAAAATGCTGTTGATACAGCAACGCCCACCATTAAAATCCATATTTCCGAACACAAGATGCATGCCTACATTGTTGTCAGGGATTTTGGCTGTGGTATCCGGGAAAGTGCCGAGGCAATTTTCGGGCCCTTCTTTTCGAGCGATCCCATGAAGGTGGGGCTGGGCTTGACCGAAGCCCGCATCGCCATGGTGAAAATCGACGGAGAGATTGAGGTTGAGCCGCAGGCCGACCCCGGGACAATCTTTATTATCAAGGTCCCGACGGATCGGCGGCACCGCACCCGCAATTAATCAGCACGGATCTCAAACAGGGCATCGGCGGATTGCAGGGCCTCGAAATATATTCCGGGCAGTTGGGTTTCCTCAACTGCGATATTGCCGACCAGGCGCGATGTCTCCTGCCATTGTCCCCGGTTATAGTTAACGGCCAGCGCCAGGTAGTCGCTTAGCGGGGTCTTGTTTCCCATCAGGGTCTGTTTGATCGGGGCTGCCAGCGGCAACTTTTCTAGGATTTCTTCCATGTTGCGGTCCAGGATGGCATCTATCAGGGAAAAAAGTCCCAGAGTGAAAAGCTCCGATGAATCGGCCCGACGGCCGCTGAGTTGTGCCAGCGATTCGCAGATACGGGCCCTGATGATGGAATCCTTGATGAGTTCGTCGGGTTTGTCCTCGCTGAGCTCGGAAAGGATGATGACGGAGAGGAACCGGCGAAGACCGGTTTCACCGAGCATCACCAGTGCATGCTTTATGGATGAGATGGGGTTGCTTCGGCGGAAAAACGGCGAGTTGAGATATTTCAGCAGTTTGTAGGAAATGCTGACATCCTGTGAGATTATCTTTTCAAGTTCGTTGATCCTGAAGTTATCGCTGCTGGCCTCACTCATCAGCTGCAGCTGGTTTATCTTGAAACTGGGGATGTCGTGATCGCGCAGGACCTGCGGTTTGCTGAGAAAGTAGCCTTGAAAGTAGGAAAAACCGAAATCCAGGGCCAATTGAAAATCTTCCATGGTCTCCACTTTTTCGGCCAGCATCTGAATGCCGCGCGGACCGAAGTCTTTGGCATAATCCCTGATTTCAAATTCCGAACAGGCCCTGAAATCAACCTTGATGATATCGGCCAGGTCAATCAGTTCATCCAGTTCCGGGCGGTAGATGAAATCGTCCAGGGCCAGAATGTAGCCGTTTTTTGAAAGTTCGCGGCAGATGCTGATCAGTTCGGTATCGGGCTCGATGTTTTCAAGCAGTTCCACAACCGTTATTCCGGCCGGGAAGATCATTGGAACCCCTTTTTTTATCAGATCCTTGGTGAAGTTGATAAAGGCCTTTTTGCCACTGGTAATCTGCTCGATATCAGATGTGAAAAAAGAGCTGGAGAGCAGCCGGGATGTGGCGCTGTCGCCATTGATGTCGGGAAAGATGTTGGATGTGCCCCCCCGAAAAAGAAGTTCATAGGCGTAGATCCTGCGTTCACGGTCAAAAATGGGCTGTCGGGCCATGAAAACTTCCATTCGCGATCTCCTGCGTGTTTATAACTATTATTAATCGCAAGGCGGCATAATCCCAAATAATATGTTTTATGGAGGTTGAAAAAAAAGAAAGAAAAATGTAAACTGAATGGCGGTTCATTGATAATTGTGCTGAAAATGAGGAGGTTGACCTGATGATGGATGTTTATGGAAAAGCATATGCGAACTCGCTCGAGAATCCGGCTGAGTTTTGGGGCCTTGCGGCAGAAGAGATCGTCTGGGAAAAGAGGTGGGATGCGGTTCTGGATGAAACCGGGAAACCGTTTTACCGCTGGTTCAGCGGCGGTCGACTAAACACCTGTTACAATGCCCTTGATCGGCATGTGGCCGCCGGCAGAGGCTCGCAGGCGGCGGTGATCTACGACAGCCCGGTAACCGGAGCGCGGCGCGAGATATCCTACAGTGAATTGCTGGAAAAAGTTGCCGTGTTTGCCGGGGTTCTGCAGCGTCTGGGTGTTGAGAAGGGTGACCGGGTTATTATCTATATGCCGATGATCCCGGAGACGGTGATTGCCATGCTGGCCTGTGCCAGAGTGGGCGCGGTGCATTCGGTTGTATTCGGCGGATTCGCCCCGCACGAACTTTCGGTGAGAATCAATGATGCCCGTCCTAGGGTGGTTGTCAGTGCCTCATGCGGGATTGAGCCCAAGGGGGTTATTCCCTATAAACCCCTGCTGGACAAGGCCCTTGAACTTTCGGATCACAAACCCGAGAAATGCATTATCTACCAGCGGCCCGAGGCTGCCGCCGAACTCAAGCCCGGAAGGGATCTGGACTGGGAAGATCAGAGCGACGGCTGTCCTCCGGCCGACTGCGTGACGGTGGAGGCCACCGATCCGCTATATGTCCTGTATACCTCCGGTACGACCGGGATGCCCAAGGGGGTTGTGCGCGACAATGGCGGGCATGCGGTTGCCCTGCAGTGGAGTCTGCGCAATATTTACGGCGTTGAGCCCGGTGATGTGTTCTGGGCGGCCTCGGATGTCGGCTGGGTGGTGGGGCATTCCTATATTGTGTACGGTCCGTTGCTGCTGGGGTGCACCACGATTCTCTATGAAGGCAAGCCGGTGGGAACCCCTGATCCGGGTGCTTTCTGGCGGGTTATCGCCGAAAACAATGTCAAGGTTCTGTTTACGGCGCCCACGGCCTTCCGGGCCATAAAGAAGGAGGATCCCGAGGGCGGGTACCTGAAAAAATATGACATAGGCTGTCTTAAATATCTTTTCTTGGCCGGGGAACGACTTGATCCCGACACATACCACTGGGCCAGTGATATGCTGGGTATCCCGGTGATTGATCACTGGTGGCAGACCGAGACCGGCTGGCCCGTAGCGGCCAACTGCATGGGACTTGAAGCGCTGCCGGTCAAGCCGGGCTCTCCCTCGGTGGCGGTTCCTGGTTATGATGTGCGGGTGCTGGATGAAAGCGGGAAAGAGGTCGAGGCCGGCCGGGAGGGTATCATCGCGATAAAACTGCCGTTGCCTCCGGGATGTCTGCCCACGCTCTGGCGGAATGATGCGGCCTATGTCAATTCCTACCTGAGTGAATTTGATGGCTTCTATGCCACCGGAGACGGCGGTTTCAAGGATGCCGACGGCTATATCTACATCATGGGCAGGGTCGATGATGTCATCAATGTGGCCGGACACCGGCTGTCCACCGGGGGGATGGAAGAGGTGGTCGCCCGGCATCCCGATGTGGCGGAATGTGCCGTGATCGGCGCCCGTGACATACTCAAGGGGCAGGTGCCGGTGGGTTTTGTAGTGCTGAAGGCCGGTGTCAGCCGTGATGATGAAACGGTTGCCGGCGAGGTGGTTTCCATGGTGCGCAGTGAGATCGGGGCGCTGGCCTGCCTGAAGGATATCAAGGTGGTCGGGCGGCTTCCCAAGACCCGTAGCGGGAAAATCCTCAGGGGCACCATGCGCAAGATTGCGGACGGGCAGGAATACCGGATGCCGTCGACGATTGAAGACCCGGCGGTCCTGGATGAGATCCGGGAATCGCTGAATGCTGCCGGATACCCCCGTTAGGGGTTTCCGGTTGACCCGATATGTGTTAGCTTCGGGCGTTATTGCAGTGGGAGGGAAACAGATGTCCGTAGCTGAAAATATCAGGCAGAAAATGCTTGTATATCAAAAAAATGAGATAACCGAATACCATATCTACAACCGGCTTGCCGCCCGGGCTGACTCGCCCGAGAATGCCCGGGTGCTTAAAAAGATCGCCGCTGATGAGCTGCAGCATTACCATGACTGGAAAAGGTACAGCGGGGCAGATGTCAAGCCCGCGCGCCTGCGGATACTCAAATATTACCTGATCAGCCTATTTTTCGGATACACCTTCGGTATCAAACTGATGGAGCGCGGCGAAGACAGCGCCCAGGCCGAGTATGAGATGCTGCGTGATAATATTCCGGAAGCCGCTGCCATCATCCGGGATGAAAATGAACATGAGGAAAGGCTTATCGCCATGCTGGACGAGGAGCGGCTGCGCTATACCGGATCGATGGTGCTGGGGCTGAATGATGCACTGGTGGAGCTTACCGGCGCCCTGGCCGGCCTGACGCTGGCCCTGCAGAATACCACGCTGATTGCCCTGACGGGGTTGATAACCGGCATTGCGGCTGCGCTTTCCATGGGGGCCTCCGAATATCTGTCGACCAAGGCGGAAGCCTCGGAGAATTCACCGGTCAAGGCCGCAATCTATACCGGCATCGCCTATATAATCACGGTTGCCGTTCTGGTGATGCCCTACCTGCTGATAGATAATTATTATATCTGTCTGGGGGTCACGCTGCTGTCGGCCGTATTCATCATTGCGGCATTCAACTTCTATATTTCAGTGGCCAAAGACCAGCCATTCAGAAGCAGATTTCTTGAGATGGCGGGGCTGAGTCTTGGCGTGGCTCTGGTGAGTTTCTTTATCGGCTATCTTGTCCGGGCGGTCCTGGGGGTGGATGTCTGATTTTTTTAGAGGATTCTTGATTGACGGTTCGGATTGCAAATTTTTATGAAACGGATGTTCATTTTTAATGCAAAAGTGCAGGAACAGGGCGGGCTGACCATGTTGACAGACATTCAGATATAGTCTATCTCTATTGTATTAAAAAAAGGGAAGGAATAGACGATGGAACAGAAAGATCTGGACCTTATTAAAACCAATATCGATAAGGATGAAGAGCTTAAGAAGCTTTGGGAAGAACATCTTGAACTGAAAGACAAGCTGGAAGAGTTCAATTCCAAGAAATATCTCAGTACGGAAGATGAAATGCGCCGCAAGCAGTTGCAGAAGTTGAAGCTTGCCGGAAAAGACAAGCTTGATCAGTTGCTTGATAAATACAGAGCCTAATCAGGACACCTTCAGTTTTTTCTGTGACAAGGAGTATTTATGAGTAAGATGAAGGGGGCGAGTATTCTGATTGAGGCCCTCAGGGCGGAAGGTGTGCAGGCCGTATTCGGTTATCCCGGCGGCGCGGTGCTGGATATCTTTGACGCCATAATGGATGTGGAAGATATTCAGTTTGTTTTGTCGCGCCATGAACAGGGCGCGGTACATGCGGCTGACGGCTATGCGAGGGCATCTGGCAATGTCGGAGTCTGTCTGGTGACATCCGGCCCCGGCGCCACCAATACGGTCACCGGGATCGCCACCGCCTATATGGATTCCATTCCCATGGTGGTCTTCACCGGGCAGGTGCCCACCAATCTGATCGGCAATGATGCCTTCCAGGAGGCCGATGTTGTCGGAATCACCCGGCCCTGCACCAAGCATAACTATCTTGTTAAGGATATCAACCAGCTGCAGAAGGTTATCAAAGAGGCCTTTTATATCGCCAGAACCGGACGTCCCGGGCCGGTGGTGGTTGATCTGCACAAGTTCCTGGTACAATCTTACACCCAATTCCAAAGAAGCCTTTAGGGTTACC
>CAYWBU010000089.1:0-313 GCA_964456565.1 uncultured Bacteriovoracaceae bacterium
CCATTGATCCCCAAATAGCAATGGCCGCCGACGGCACGGCAATCGCAACCTGGCACCAGAATCCCGGCACCCAGGACAGCATCTATATCAACAGATTCAATAGCGGCAGCTGGGGCGGCGCAACTCTTCTGGAAAGTATTGACAATAACGCTTTAAGACCGCAGGTTGCCATGGCCGCTGACGGCAGCGCCATCGCAGTCTGGGAACAATCTGACGGCACCGCCGGCAGCATTTGGGCCAATGCCTATGACGGCAGCAGCTGGGGCACGGCCGAAAAAATCGAAGATTATGACACCGGCGACGCGACAGAGGA
>CAYWBU010000089.1:358-11262 GCA_964456565.1 uncultured Bacteriovoracaceae bacterium
GTCTGGTTCCAAAATGACGGCACGCGTTACAATATTACTTCCAACTGCTTTGACGGCACCAGCTGGGGCACGGCCCAGATTATCGACAGCGAAGACCTGGGCGATGCCGGATTCCCGCAAGTAGCCATGACATCCACCGGCAAAGCCATGGCAGTCTGGGCACAAAATGATGGTACCCGCGACAACATCTGGGCCAATGCCTATAGTGGCACCGGCTGGGGTACGGCCCAGAAGATTGAAACCGGCAGCGGCGATGCCGCTGATCCGCAGGTCATCATGGCGGAGAGCGGGTCGGCCATTGCGCTCTGGCATCAGGATAGCGAAACAGCACATGCCTTTGATATCTGGTACAACATCTACAACTGATCCAAGCTCTTAACAAACCAAAGGGCCGGGCGAAAAATCGCCCGGCCCTTTTTTATAGCCGAATCACGTCATCAGCTGGGCAAAGGCCTCCCAGTATGCTATAGACGCCGCATAGAATGACTCCGGGAGGCACATAATGAAGATTCTGGTAACGGGCGGCGCCGGCTATATCGGCAGTCATACCTGCGTTGAGCTCTTGGACGCCGGCCATGAGATTGCGATCCTTGACAACCTTGATAACAGCAAGCCGGAAGCGCTGAGCCGCATCAAGAAGATCAGCGGCCGCGACTTTGTTTTTCATGAAGTCGACCTGCTGGATATAGCAGCCCTGGAGGCCGTGATTGCCGCCGGCAGTTTCGATGCCGTGATCCATTTTGCCGGGCTCAAGGCCGTGGGAGAATCGGTTGCAATCCCCCTGCGCTACTATCACAACAACATCACCGGCACTTTAAACCTGTGTGCCGCCATGCAGAAATATGGGCTCAGGAACCTGGTCTTCAGCTCCTCGGCCACGGTCTACGGTGACCCGGCCAGTGTGCCCATCAGGGAAGATTTCCCCACTGGCGCCACCAATCCCTACGGCCGCACCAAGCTGATGATCGAAGAGATCCTGAAAGATCTCCATACTTCCGATCAGGAGTTCAACATCGCCCTGCTGCGCTATTTCAACCCCGTGGGAGCCCATAAGAGCGGGCTGATCGGCGAAGACCCCAATGGCATTCCTAACAACCTGATGCCCTTCATCACCCAGGTGGCTGTGGGCAAACGTGATGAGCTCGCCGTCTTCGGCAATGACTACCCCACCCCGGACGGCACCGGCGTGCGTGACTACATCCATGTGGTGGACCTGGCGCTCGGCCATCTCAAGGCCTTAGAAAAGTTGCAGGACAAACCAGGAGTGGTCACCTACAACCTGGGTACCGGCCGCGGCTACAGCGTGCTCGAAGTGGTCAAGGCCTTTGAAGAGGCCGCGGGCAGGGATATCCCCTACCGCATAGCCAAGCGCCGCGCCGGAGATATTGCCGAATGCTATGCCGACCCTTCCCTGGCAAAAAAAGAGCTGAACTGGCAGGCAAGGCGCGGCATCGCCGAGATGTGTCAGGACTCCTGGCGCTGGCAGTCAAATAACCCCGAAGGCTATGGCGATTAAATGCAGGAATTCCAGATCGAGCAGGAATATATCGAGCTGATCAAGCTGCTCAAGGCCGCCAGCCTGGTGGGCACGGGCGGCGAAGCCAAGATGGTGGTACGCGAAGGCCTGGTTACGGTTGACGGGCAGACCGAGCTGCGGCTCAGATGCAAGATAAGACCCGGCCAGACCGTCACCTTCCAGCATCAATCCATCACCGTGACAGACTAGGCCCCATGGATAACAACCAAGCCCTGCAGAAACTGGCCCTGACCCGCATGCCCTTCGGCAAATATAAGGGCCAGCTGCTGGTGGACCTGCCGGAGACCTATGTCATCTGGCTCAGAAATCAGGGCTTCCCCCATGGCGAGCTGGGCCGCATGCTGGAGACGGTCTACGAGATCAAGTTAAACGGCCTGGAATATCTCTTCGAGCCGCTTAAAAAATCAGGTTAGCAGCTAACGCTTCCATTAACGCTTTACCTTTTGCCCTACTCCCTATAATTTAGCGCCATGTTTCTGCCGACAACCCGCGATGAACTTGACAACCTGGGCTGGCACCAGCCGGATGTGATCCTGGTGACCGGGGATGCCTATATTGACAGCCCCTATATCGGAATCAGCGTCATCGGCAGGGTCCTGGAAGCGGCCGGCTACAAGGTGGGCATCATTGCCCAGCCCGACATCGACGGCCCCGCAGACATCACCCGTCTGGGCGAACCGCGCCTCTTCTGGGGTGTCAGCGCCGGCAGCATCGATTCCATGGTGGCCAACTATACGGCCCTCAAAAAACGCCGCAGGAGTGACGACTTTACCCCGGGCGGCAGCAACAACCGCCGGCCCGACCGCGCTTCCATCGTGTATTCCAACCTGATCCGCCGTTATTTCAAGGATACGGTCCCCATTGTGCTGGGCGGTCTGGAGGCCAGCCTGCGGCGCATCGCCCACTATGATTTCTGGTCCAATTCAATCAGGCGTTCACTCCTCTTCGATGCCAAGGCCGACATCCTGAGCTACGGCATGGGCGAAAAGACCGTGCTTGAACTGGCCCGGCGCCTTGATAGCGGTGAAGACCTGAACGATATCCGCGGCATCTGCTATATAATATCCGGTAAAAGGCCGGATGATTTCATCGATCTGCCGGCCTTTGAAACCGTCAGGGATGACGAGCAGGCCTTCAGTTCCATGTTCAAGACCTTCTATGACAACAAGGACCCCGTAACCGGGCGCGGGATGTGCCAGCTGCATGGTGAGCGCTACCTGGTGCACAATCCTCCGGCAGTCGAACCGAGCGAAAGGGAGCTGGACAGCTATTATGAGCTGGGCTATGAACGCGATGCCCATCCCTATTATGCCGATCAGGGCCCCATCAGGGCCCTGGAGACCATCCGTTTTTCCATCACCACCCACAGGGGCTGCTACGGCGAATGCAATTTCTGTTCGATCGCCGTGCACCAGGGCCGCCGGATCCTGTCGCGCAGCCAGGCCTCCATCCTGAAAGAGGCCCGCAGTTTCAGGGATCATCCGCAGTTCAAGGGCATCATCAGTGATGTGGGCGGCCCGACCGCCAACATGTATAGGATTGACTGCGTGCGCAAGGAGGTAAGCGGCAGCTGCGCCAACAAACGCTGTCTCTTCCCCGGCAAATGCAGCCAGCTGCGTCCCAACCATGCCGACCAGATCAAGCTGCTGCAGGACCTGCGCAACATAGAAGGCGTGCGCAAGGTTTTTGTGGCCTCGGGGGTGCGCTATGACCTGCTGCTCAAGGATTACCGCCGCAACGGCGAACGCTACCTGCGCGAACTGGTGCGCCACCACATCTCCGGCCAGATGAAGATCGCCCCCGAACATACGCGCCACAATGTCCTCGCCCTGATGGGCAAACCCGATCCGGCCGACCTCAGCCGCTTCAAGGCCCTCTTTGACCGTATCAACCGCGAGGAAGGCAAAAGACAGTTCCTGACCTATTATTTCATTGCCGCCCATCCCGGCTGCACCCTGGACGACATGCAGATGACCGCCAGATTCGCCACCAGCCAGCTGCACTTAAGTCCCGAGCAGGTCCAGATCTTCACGCCCCTGCCCTCCACCTGGTCGGCCCTCATGTATCACACCGCCAAAGATCCCTTTTCCGGGCGACCCATCTTTGTGGAAAAAGATCCCGGCCGCAAGCAGCGTCAGAAAGATGCCCTCACCCGGCAGACCAAACATCGATAAAAGAGCCGCTGCGCCTAATCTTTCCCTTTGACCTTTTGAGCATTTAACCTGTATTGCTTAGCCATGGATGAGATATATGAAGACCAGCCGGAAATTGATGCAAAACCCAGCCGAACCCAGCTGAAAAAGCAGGCCGAGGCCCTGCAGAAACTGGGCGAAAGGCTGATGGAGCTGCCGACTGAACAGCTCAAAAAAATTGACATCCCCGCAGAACTGCGCCAGGCCGTGACCACGGCCAAGAACATCAAGCAGCACGGCGCCCGCAAACGCCAGCGCCAAAGGATCGGGGCCCTCATGCGCGAGATCGACCCCGAACCCATCCGGACCTTTTTTGCGGAACTGGATGACGGCTGCAAACGCGAGGCCCGCCAGTTCCAGCTGCTGGAACGCTGGCGTGACGAGCTGGTGGACGGCAATGACAAGATTCTGGATGAGATCTTTGAACGTTATCCCGAAACCGACCGTCAGCATCTGCTACAGCTGATACGCAACGCCCGCAAGGAACGCAAAGACAACCGGCCGCCCAAGGCCTTCCGGGCCCTCTTCAAATATCTGCGCGAGATCAGCGCGGCCTGAGGATCAGCGGCCGGCAAAGACCGTCTTGATGGTGATACCCTCCAGGTCGAGTTCCTTCTTGAAGCCCTTTTCCAGATAACGCTGGTAGTTGACGGGGATGGCCGCGGGCCGGTTGGTGACGATCCTGAACCTCGGCGGGATGGTGCCGATCTGATTGGCATAGTAGAACTTGATGCGCCGGCCCTTGATCATGGGCGGCGGATAGGCCTCCGACAAAGACTGCAGAACCTTGTTGATCCTGGCCGTAGGGTGTTCACAGGTGGTCTTGCGGTAGAGGTCGTTGATCATCGGAAAGAGCCTCTCCACCTTCTTGCCGGTCAGGGCCGAGACAAACACCACCGGCTGATCCGGCAGGTAACGCAGAGAATGCCCCAGGCGGTGCGCCACCTGTTTGCGGTCTTCAGCGCTCAGCAGATCGCTCTTGTTGACCACCACCACAAAGGCGCGGCCCTGCTCCTGGATTATGTTGCACAGCCGGCGGTCCTGCTCGGTAACGCCTTCCTGGGGATCAACCAGAAAGAGGCAGACATGCGACAGACTGACATTGCGGATGGACCGGGTGACACTCATCTTCTCAATGCGGTCGTCAATGCGTGAACGCCGCCTTATGCCGGCCGTATCCACAAAAAGGTAGTTCTGGCCCTTGATCTCCACCGGGATATCCACATAGTCCCGGGTGGTGCCCGCCACCGGCGATACAATGGCGCGTTCCTCGCCGATGATGCGGTTGATCAGCATGGACTTACCCACATTGGGCCGCCCCAGGATACTGACCCGGATGGCGCCGTCCGGAGTAAGATCCGGCTCCTCCGGCAGCCTTTCAAGCTGCTCCATCACGGCGGCGGCGAGCGTCTTGAGTCCCTTGCGTTTGCTGGCGGAAATCTCGATAAAATCACCGATGCCGGTCTCATAGAGCATGCTCATCCCCAGCGGCGAATTGGGATCATCCACCTTGTTGGCCACAAAGATGGGATTGCTGTTGCCGCGCCGCAGCAGCTCGATCAGTTCCTCATCATCCGGGGTAATGCCGCCCAGGGCATCAAGCAGGCAGATGATAAAATAAGCATCATTGATGGCGGCCAGCGTCTGCTCGCGCATGGATTTCTCGATCATGTCGCCGGGCAGCGTATCAAAACCGCCGGTATCAACGATGTCCACCGTGCGGTCGTCCGTAATCTGCCAGCGGCCGTAGATCCGGTCACGCGTAATACCGCGCTGCGGGCCGACAATGGCCCGGTTTTCCCTGATCAGGGCGTTAAAAAGGGTTGATTTTCCCACATTGGGTCTGCCGACAATTGCTACAACAGCCATTATTTATATCCCAGTTCCTTTAATATGCGCGGGTTCTTGGTCCAGTTTTTGGTGACCCGCACGAACAGTTCCAGATAGACCTTGCCGCCGATCATGCGCTGGATATCCAGCCGGGCCTCGCGGCCGATCTCCTTGAGCATAGCCCCGCCCCGGCCGATCACAATCTGTTTCTGCGACTCTTTTTCCACATGAATCACGGCCGAAATGCTGGTGGTCTTGCCTTCCCTGAATTTCTCCACCTCGACCGCCACCGAATAGGGCAGCTCGTTGCGGGTCTTGAGAAAAACCTTTTCGCGGATGAGTTCCTGGGCCAGAAAACGCATCGACAAATCGGTCAGCATGTCTTCGGGAAAATAGCGCGGACCTTCGGGCAGGTTATCCCGCAGCCATTCCATCAGATCATCAAGGCCTTCGCCATTCAGGGCCGAAACCGCAAAACAGGCCTCAAACCGGCAGACCCCGGCCAGGTCATCTATCCTGGTCTGCACGGCATCCGCATCCAGCCGGTCGGCCTTGTTGAGCACCAGCACAGCCCGGCGCCGGCTCTTATTGACGTTCTCGGCAATAAGCTTTAGTTTTTCGGGCTTATCCAGCGGATCGGCCATGACAATAATCAGATCGGCATCGCTCAGCGTGGCAAAGGCCTTGTCCAGCATGCAGCGGTTGAGCATCTTCTCCGATTCATGGATACCGGGAGTATCCAGAAATATTATCTGGGAGCCGTTTTCATCCAGGACACCCAGAATCCGGTCCCGCGTGGTCTGGGGCTTGCTGGTCGCAATGGACAGTTTGGTCTGCAGCACCTGATTTAAAAAGGTGGACTTGCCCACATTCGGGCGGCCGATAATGCTGACGAAGCCGGAGGTGAATTTATCTGACATATCAGACCAGATCCAGCTTAAGCTGTTTCCCCGGCATACTTTTCACCGGAAGTGTTACTGTAAAACATGTTCCCTGTGTACTCCTTCTTCTCACATCCACTGTCCCGCCGTGACGCCTGACAATCCCGTAGCTTACCGAAAGCCCGAGACCGACACCTTTCACTTTGGGTTTCTTGGTATAGAACATGTCAAAGATATGAGCAATATCTTCTTCGGCAATTCCCACTCCGGTATCCTTAAAATCGACGCTGATGGATTTCCCGTCAGCCGCCGAGCGCGTCACAACCGTCAGCATTCCGCCATCGGGCATGGCCTCCACGGCATTGGTCATCAGGTTGATAAAGACCTGTTTCAGCTGATCCGGCACACATTCGGCGCTGATTGACTCACCCTTTGCAAAATCCAGCCTGACCCGGTTTTCCTCCAGATATTTGCGGTTGAAGGTCAGCACCTCACGGATAAGTTCGTTGATGTCGGCCTGCTGCATCTTGCCCTCGGAGGGCATGTAGAAGGTCTTCATATTGCGGATCAGATCGGCGATGCGGTCGGTCTCCTTGATGGCCAGCTTGACAAACTGCTTATCAACATCCTCGCCATTGGAACTGAGCACATGGTGCAGACAGCTCCTGATGCCGTACAGCGGATTGTTGATCTCGTGGGCAATGCTGGCGGAAAGCTTGCCCGTGGCGGCCAGCCGCTCGGACTGGATCAGGGCCTTTTCCATCTTCTTGTGTTCGGTGATATCCTTGATGATCGTCGAGAAACCGAAAAGATTGCCCTTGCTGTCCTTGAGTGCCGTGATGGTCAGCGAGACATCTATGATCTTGCCGGCTTTCGTGATGCGCCTGGTCTCCAGATCCTTGACAAACCCTTTTTCCCTGACCTCTTCCAGCACGGCTTCGGCTTCATCCCTCACATCATCGGGAATAATCATAAAGGCCGTCTTGCCGATGCTTTCATTCTCTTCCCAGCCAAAGATCCTGGTGGCACCATGGTTCCAAGAGATAATGCGCCGTTCATTATCGAGGCCGATGATGGCATCCATGGTATAATGCTCGATGTTCGCCAGCAGTTTAAGGCGTTTACTCTTGGCAATCTCACCGGTGATGTCGCGGGCGACACAGATAATCTCACTGCCGTGGACGCCCACCAGCTTATCCATGGTGACCCGCCAGGTGCGCTGGCCTTCGGTGGTATCCACCAGAATATCAATGAGTTCCGGAGAATCGCTATCCTTTACAATCCTGGAAAGCTCCTTGAGCCGCTCATCACTCTTTTCATTGGAAAGAAACTCATGGTAGGACCGCCCCCGGATCTCATCCAGTGAAACTCCAAGAGTCTCCAGTCCCTTGCGGTTCATATAGGTCACCCTGCCATCCATATTCACCGAAATGATCACATCGCTGGAATCTTCCACGATATGCTGATAACGTTCCTGCGACTCCTTTAGTTCCCGGATCTTCTTGCCCACATTGTCGGAAAGCCGGTCATTGAACTCCTGAATCTTCAGGTTGGCCTTGCGCAGCTCCTGTTCGGCAACCATGCGCTGAGTCACGTCCTGGGCAACCACATCCACGCCGTCAAACGAGCCCTGGGAGTCATAGTGGAAGAAGGCCTCGAACGAGAAATAATAAAACCGGCGCGAATTACTGTAGACCCTGATTGTCCCGGCGAAATAAGGTGTCTTGTTTGTGATGACTTCCAGGAATTCATCCTTCAGATAGAGGTCTTCGGCATGGATTATATTATCCCAGGGAATCTGACCGCCGACAGCCTGATCAACGCTGTAGCCCAGCAGATTATCCTTGCCGGGATTATAATATTCGCACTGCCACATATCATCAAACCAGATAACGATATCATGCACATGAGCCGCCAGCCGCTCAAAGCGGCCTTGAACTCCCTGAAGTTCAGCACTGCGGGCCATCAGCTGGTCTTTCATATGGTTCAGCAGGGCGACCTGTTCCTGTTGGCTGGCGCCGCTGCTGTCGGTCTTCCTGACAAAGCCGAAGACCGCCTCGGGCAGATTGCCGACATTTCCGACAATCCGCAACCAGACCTCGACTTCCAGTTCGCGACCGCTCTTGAGCCTGACCGTTAAATTCAGGGGTGCATAGGCATCTTTCTTGATCTTCGCGCGAATGGTCTCGCGGACATAATCGGCGATTCCCTCCGGCAACAAATCGTAGAGGCTGCCGTTCTTAAGTTCCTCATATTTATATTCCAGCAGTGTTTCAAAACCTGAGTTGAAGGCCAGCGGACGGCCCTGCATGTCAACCACAAAAAAGGCATCCTCGGAATTGACAAATATGTCGCGGTAGATATTTTCCGCCGCATTTTCCTGCCGCTGGTATTCCTGCAGGGACATCAGCGAGGAGCGCATCTCAAGGGCCTTGTTCACATTCTGTTTCAATTCGCTGGGAAGGAAGGCACCCTTTCTGAGATATCTGAAGACATGGGTCGCCAGGGCGTCGTCAATGGGCCAGTCACCCTCGAAGGCGGTGATCACAATCACCATCAGGTAGGGGTCCATCTCACGATGCACGCGCTGCACCAGTTCGCGGCCGTCCATCTCCGGCATCCTGAGATCGGTTATCATCAGGTCATAGGGTGTCCGCCGGATTTCATCCATGGCCTCAAGCGGATTGGCCACAGCCGTCACTTCATAGTCATATTTGAGAACCTGGTAGAGATAATTCCTGAAGATGGAATCATCTTCTACAATCAAAACCTGTTTCTTATCCACCGGCATTTTCCTCCGGGATCATGATCCTGAAAGTTGAACCTTCACCGGGAAGCGATTCAATCCTGATATCGCCATCGATCGAATCCACAATGTCCTTTACCAGTGAAAGCCCCAGTCCCATGCCGGTCTTGGAGGGCCAGTCAGTGTAAAGCGGATCAAAAATCTTCGTCTGTTTTTCCATATCCATTCCGATTCCGTGATCGATAACGGCAAATTCAATCTTATCAGCGCCTGCAGCGACCTTCACCAGGACTTCACTGCCGGCTGAAGAGGCATTGATGGCATTCAGCAGGATATTGATCAGAACCTGTTCAACGGCCTGTGATTTAAAGACCGCGCTGGCAATTGCAAACTCGGTCTTGATGGCCACCGATGAACTGGCCGCCTGCGGGGCCACCAGCCGGATGCAGCGGCCGACAAATTCGGCAACATCGGTCTTCTCGGCCGGAGTTTCCCATTTGCGGGTCAGATTGAGCAGCTGATTCACTATTCCAAGGACACTTTCCGAGGCATTGATCATATTCTTGATCATGTCATGGAAATCTTCATCTTCATGGTCGCCCCGCAGAACCCTTATGGCCCCCCGGTCAAGGTCCTCGCGGATGATGCTTGAAAAGCCCTGCAGGGCCCCCAGCGGGCTCTTCATGTTGTGGGCCATGGAGGCCGCCAGATTGCCCACGATGCTCATGCGGGCATAGGCCGACATCCGGCTCTGTTTTTCCAGGTCATCGGTGATATCGACCGACATCAACGCACACCAGTTATTGACCTTCAGCGGCCGCACGATAAAGCGGTAGGTGCGCCCCTGATCCTGCCAGATCACATCTTTTTCGCCGCGTTCATCCAGGGATCCGGCAAGTTCGGCCGCGGCGGCCACCTTACAGGCCTTGAGCCCGTCGACAAAGGCCTCTTCAATTTTCAGGGCCTTTCTGATCCTAGCCGAACCTTCATTTTCATAGATCACAATCCCTTTTTTATCCAGCAGACTGAGTCCCACCGGCGAGGCCTCAATCAGTTCACGGTTCAGGCTGAGTAAATCTTCGGCCGTCTGTTTTTCGCGGGCCGCATTCTTGAGGGCCTTGCGCAGCATACCTTCATCGGTGCGCTCCGAACTGTCCACCTGCATTCGGGAGACCGCGGTCGCCACGACATCAACAACACTGTTGATAAAGTCGCGGTCCTTGCGCAGGTCCGCATCGCGGATATCCAGATAGAGAAAAAATCCGTCGGCCATACTGATGCCTTCCGGATAGCGCCCGGAATGGATCAGCCTGAGGGTCTCCTCCTCACTGGCCCGGATAAAACGCGGCGCCGTGTCGTTGCGGGACTCATACACCAGATAGCCGCCGATGGTCTTAAGCCCTCCCAGAAAGCCGTCCACGGCTCCGGTCTGCAGCAGGCTATCGGCGGCCTTCTCGAACAGATCGGAAATCCTGGTGGTGGAATTGACGGCACTCAGCAGCCCGTTCAGAATCTTGATGCGCCTTGAATCTTCCGTCACCGCTCCGCTCACGCGGTTCAATTCAAGCGCCATCTCCGCCAGCTTGGTGCTGGCCCGGTTGATCAGCTGGAAAAGCCCTTCGCGTGACCGGCCGATCCCGATCTCCTGGGCGATGGTATCAATTTCGGCCGGAACCCTGAGCATGATGGCATCAAGGTCCTCGGCGCTCAGCGCCATC
>CAYWBU010000090.1:0-1591 GCA_964456565.1 uncultured Bacteriovoracaceae bacterium
GACGATTACATGGAGGACTGTAAACCCCTGAGCGGCAAGAAGGTTGCCATCGTGGGTGCCGGTCCGGCCGGTCTGGCCGTAGCCTATTTTCTGAGAAGGGAAGGGGTTGCTTCGGACCTCTACGATATGATGCCCAAGGCCGGCGGTATGCTGCGCTACGGTATCCCGCAGTACCGTCTGCCCAAGGAGATCCTTGATCAGGAAATCGCCCACTTTGCCAAGATGGGCGGCATCGAGATCTTCTGTGACAAGAAGATGGGTGAGGATATCCAGCTGGATGAACTCAAGGGTAAATATGATGCAGTTGCCGTAACGGTCGGCAGCTGGGCCTCTTCCGCCGCCCGCATCGCGGGTGCGGATCTGGCCCTGGGCGGCCTTCAGTTCCTGCAGAAGATTGCCCTGATCGGCTGGGGCGGTGAAAACCCCGGCACGACCATTGTCATCGGTGGCGGTAACACCGCCATGGACTGTCTGAGGACCTCCATCCGGCTGGGCAGTGACGATGTCACCTGTATGTACCGCCGGACCGAGAACGAGATGCCGGCCGAAAAGATCGAGATCCATGAGGCCAAGGAAGAGGGTGTCAACTTCAGCCTGCTGACCCAGCCCATTTCACTGCGGGAAGAGGGCGGCAAGAAGATCCTGACCTGTCTCAAGATGGAGCTTGGCGAACCGGATGCCTCGGGCAGAAGACGCCCGGTCCCGGTTGAAGGCAGCGAATTTGAGGTCGAGGCCGACACCGTGATCGCCGCCATCGGTCAGAGTACGATTGCGCCTGAGGGCGTGACTGCCAACCGCTGGGGTAATGTGGATGTCAAGGAATGCAACTGCAACATGACCGAAAAGGTCTTTGCCGCCGGTGACTGTGTTTCCGGTCCGGCAACGGTGGTGGAGGCGGTTGCCGGCGGACGCCGGGCTGCCATGGGCATTCTGGCCGACTTTGAAGGCCGTGAGTACCAGGATGACTACATCATCAATGTCTCGCGCGGCCACTGGAACTTCCTCAAGAAGGATGATCTGGTCTTCATCGGCAGTCCCCAGGAATATGACCGCCGCGGCCAGCGGCTGATCCCGCTCGAAGAGCGCAAGACCACCTTCAACGAGGTGGCCTACACCTATACCGAGGAAGAGATCAAAGAGGAAGGCGCCCGTTGCATCGAGTGCAGCTGCACCGCCAAGAGTGACTGTAAGCTCAAGAAATACAGCGAAACCTATGGTGCCAGCCCGGATGCCATTTCCGGCAAGAAGAAGGTCTATGCCTATGACACCCGCCATGCCCAGCTGATCATGGATCCCAATAAGTGCATCAAATGCGGAACCTGTGTCAAACTGAGCAAGGAAGTGGTCAACAGCTCGATCTTCGGTTTCAAGAACCGGGGCTTCAATACCGTGCTGGGAACTGCCTTCGGATGTGCAGTCGAGGCCGGAGAAGAAGAACTGCGGCTGTATGTGGAGAACTGTCCCACGGGCGCCCTTGACTGGCGCGAAAAGAAATAGAGCCAGAAGCGTTTGGTAAAAAAAGGGGCTGCATTGCAGCCCCTTTTTCAACCTCGCGCAGTGACTTGAAACTCTCGTATTTTTCCCGTACGCC
>CAYWBU010000090.1:1601-10911 GCA_964456565.1 uncultured Bacteriovoracaceae bacterium
AAAATGTGAAAATAAGTCAGGCAAATATTCGATATTCAACAGAGTTCTTGCTACAGTGGCTTAAGATGATATAATAAAATCCCGATAAAAGGGGTAGAGGTAGAAAAATGGCAGGACCATCGGATATCTCAACCATACTTTCGAATGCGGGACGGATTGAAAAGGTCAATCAGAGCCCGTTCGCCCACGGCGAAGCCGCCCGGCAGGTTCTGACCGAAGATGAGGTCAGGGAACGCATGCGGCGCAGCCGTGAGGTAAATGAGGCCAAGGAAGGCCAGGATATCAGGGCGAAGGAACGCCAGCAACGCAAGGATGCCCAGGCCCGGCAGCGCCGGAAACAACAGCAGCAGAAAGAAGCCCAGGCGCAGCAGGCAGAAGAAAAGGAAGAGAGCATCCATTTAATAGATTTGGTGGTGTAATTGGATCCAAACAAAGCGTTTTTTATCGTCCAGATTATCGTCCAGGCCGCACTCTTGGGTGTGGTTGTCTATCTTATTGTCAAGGACCGCCGGCGTGAACTGCCGGTGGATGTTGTGGATGATCTGCAGCAGCTGCTCGAGGAGAGCCGGCGCTTAAGCGAAGATTTTTCCAGGAACATTGCTGATAATGCAGACCTTGCGCGCCAGTGCCTGAAGGAGCTTGATCTGAAGATCGAGGAGGCCCGCAAGGTCAGGAGCGCCCTGGAAGAGGTCTCCGTGAATGCCCGCAAGGCCCGCACCTACACCAAGGATGATGTCGTGCGGCTGTTCAGGGGCGGCTATGATCCGGTGGAGATTTCCCAGATAACCGGGATGCCTGTGGGGGAGGTCCAGCTGATGGTGGATCTCAGTTCGCGCCAAACTGATCAGTCATGATCCATGGCGTATCATTACAACCGGCTTCCGGCCAGATAGTTCTTAAAAATCAGCTACCCTCTCTCACTCTGGGGCGCTCTGTGGTGGCAACCGTACTTTCAAAACCGGCCCGGGGCCTGGTGCTGGTATCCATTTTCGGTCAGAGGGTCAAGGTCGAGACCACCATGAACCTGCAAAAGGGCCAGGTATTGAATCTGAGGGTGGACTCGGTCGCTCCGCGCATAATCCTTAAACCGGAAGTTCAGGTCAAGACCCCGAATGTCTTCGGCGAAGAGCAGTCCCGCGTGATCGAGCGCCTGATCGGCCGCCTGGGACAGAAGGATCTCAAGGCCTTTGATGTGCGCGATATCTTCCAGCAGATCCTGAATAATCAGGATCAGGCCGGCATCCAGCTGCTGAAGCCCATGCTGGAGCAACTGCTGGATTATCCCAATCTGCTGGCGTTTCTGATGATCCCGGTGCGGGATGATGAATCATCCGGTAATGCCGCAGTCGCCATAGAAAGCGATGGTGAGGACTATACGGTCCATTTCAAGATCGATACCGATTTTCTGGGACTGGTGGAGGCCACGGCCCGTCTGGGCGACGTCCTGGATATTGAGATCCGGGCGGCCGGGCTGGATACGGTCAACTTTCTGAAAGAGCATCTTGAAGAGTTGCGTGAACGATTGACGACTCTGAATATCAGAAATATCGATGTGCGGCGGATGAAGGGCACATCCAGTGTGGATATGGTGGTATGAGCGCGAAACGCAAGAAAACCGTGGCCGTCAGGTATGAGCGCGGCAAGGATAACGCGCCGAAAGTGACGGCCAAGGGTCAGGGGGAACTGGCAGAGAAGATTCTGGAACTGGCCCGCAAAAACGGAATTCCCATCCGGGAGGATAAGGCCCTGCTGGATGCCCTGTACGTGATGGAAATCAATGAGGAGATCCCCGAGGAACTTTATCAGGCCGTAGCCGAAGTGCTGGCCTTTGTCTATCGCATGAATTCCCTGCGCAAGGGACAATGATGAAAAAAAAGCGGCCGGTATCTGCCGGCCGCTTGATGATTCTTTTCTTCTGTAAAACGGATCAGCCGCCGAACTGGTCTTTGACCACCTTGAAGGCCTTGTCCGCAACATCCAGGGTCTGTTTGATGTCTTCTTCGGTATGGGCGGCCGAGATGAACATGTTGTGGTGCCACAGGAAGTAGACGCCCCGCGCCGCGCATTCCTTGCAGAAGAGCTGTGAACGCTTGAAGTTCTTTTCGTTCTCAAACTTGATGAAAGGAATGGCCGAAGGCCCGGAAACCCGGAACTGCAGACCGTGGCCGGTTGCCAGCTGCTCCAGTCCGTTTCTAAGCTGATCGCCGCGCTCCTGACAGATTCTGGGAGCATTCACCGCTTTCATTTCATCAATGCAGGCCATGGCTGCTGCCATTTCCGGGGCATTGTTCCAGTAAGATCCGGTATGGAAGACATTGGAGGCTGCCTGTCTGACCTTGTTGGTGCCCACGATGGCAGAGATGGGATAGCCGTTGGCAATGGCCTTGCAGAAGCAGGTGATATCGGGTTTGAATCCGAAATAATGGGAAGATCCGGCGATGTCGAGGCGCCAGCCGGCGCGGACGTCGTCGATGATCAGGATAATGTCATTTTTGTCGCAGATGCTGCGCACCTTCTGCCAGAATCCGTCGGGCGGCAGTTCCTGATGCCGGAAGGTCGGATGGCAGTAGGGCGTCATGATGACACCGGCCACATTGTCGGGGTTGGTATCAATGGCCTGCTGCAGGGCATTCAGGTCATAATGCGGAATCTTGATGATATCGGCTTCATCCGTGGGGGTGATGCCGGAATGGTTGCTGCCGGCCCAGGGCTGGGTGCCGTGATAACCGTCGGCGGCCTTGATGATCTTGTTGCGGCCGGTATAGGTTCTGGCAGTGTAGACGGCCCAGGAGGTTGTGTCGGCGCCGTTTTTGGCGAACATGGCCCAGTCGGCGGCCTCCACGGTGTCGACCAGCTTTTCGGCCAGGTCGATCATGATGGTGGGCGAGGGACACATAGCGGTGCCTTTTCTGGCCTGTTTGGCAAAGGCTTCGTCGATTTTTTTGTGGGCGTAACCCAGGATCATGGGGCCGTAGGCGCAAACGTAGTCAATGAATTCGTTGCCGTCCACATCCTTGAAGCGGGCGCCTTTGGCTTCGGTGACGAAGTAAGGATAGTGGCCCGGGATGGTAACCGCAGGGCTGAAATGACCGTAGATACCATTGGGGATAACCTTGTTGGCCCGTTTGATTTGTTCCATCGATTTGTCGAATTTATAAGCCATGTCAACTCCTTTTTAAGCGAGGTATTTCCCGACTTTGTCGAGGAAGATATTTAAATGATCAGCCAGGTTGAGGTCGCCGATGATTCCCAGATCCTGCATGGCGATTGCGCCGAAGAGCTCAACCTTATTATCGGTCATGTCCAGGAAGAGCTGATTGTCCTTGAATTCCATGACGAGGTCGGCTTCCTGGGGAGCTGAACCGTTGGCCGGAATGACACTGCTGCCGGTGAATTTGACGTTGACGGCGTAGCCATTTTTGATTCTGAGTTCGATTACACCCTGCATGCCATTGGCTGCGGCCTTGCCTTCGGGTTCATGATTACCTATTGCGGCAACCGCTTTGGCGATGGTGTTGAGCATCAGTTTGGCCTTGAGTTCGGCCGGGGCAGAACTTCCCTTGAGAAGTTCCTCCATGCGCTTGGCCAGTTTCATGAAGACCAGCAGACCCTTGGCCTTGGTAAGACCCTTTACCGGGATCGGGAAGCCGACACCCTGTCCGCTGAACATGTTGTTGAGCAGTTCCTGGCGGGGGAAGAAAAGGACAATTCCGTCTGAGGCCGGTTTGCCCGAGAAAACCCTGATTTCCGATCCGGTGAAATCCAATGTGGTCCTTGGTCCTGAAAAACCGACTGCAAAAGTGATGCTCCCTTTCCAGCTCTTGGCCAGGGCGGAAGACTGCGAGTCCTCTTTTGCCATAATCTCCATGTTGGAGAGAAGGGCATCAAGGTTGATGCGTGCCAAAACATCCTGGTTCAGCATGTGTGCCTCCTTATAATTTTCTGGTGTGAGCGATCGCTCACTCACCGTCTGATTATATTTCACCATAATAGATGTATGTCAATATAAATTATTCAAAAACTTTCATCTAAAGTACAGAAAAGTGTACAAAGTTAATAATGCGGCAAAAATGATTTGTTTTTCCATAAGTCCCGGGGAAATATGATTAAATTTCCCCGGGAGTGGTTTTTGTGATCTGGTCTTAGAGGCTGGACAGCTCGCGGCGGGCGATCAGGGGACCCAGCAGCTCGGCCACGATGGAGGCGATCAGCATATCATCCTCAGTGAAATCGCCGGGGTGTTTGTCGGCCATGTTGATGACCCCGAGAACCCTGTTTTCATGTTTTATCAGGATGCACATGAATGACTTGGAGGTGTATTTATCCTTGTTATCCATCCCGATCTCATCGTGGATGTCCTTGATGATCACGGATTCGCCTTTTTCCATAACCATATTCATGACGCTGTCCTGCTGTTTTTCGATATTGATGAAGGGGTCCTCGCCGATGTACTCGTGGTTGTGGGCTTTCATCTCGAGGGTCCCGGAGGCGGGGTTCATTAGGAACAGCGAACAGTATTTGGCATCCAGGACGCCCGGCAGGTGATCGGTGACGGTGTCGATGATGGCCCGGATGTCGCCGGCGGTGTTGATTTCCCTGGCCAGAGCATAGGCCTTTTCCAGATATTGGCTCTCCATAGCAAACCTCCCGGAATAAAAATAGATACAAATAGTTACCATGTTTGCAAACTAAAGGCAAAGTAAAGCTCCCGGTCCGTAACATCCCGAAGATTCTGATATCTCGTTGACCGTGCGATCAATTATGACCTTGACTTTGACTCGGGGTCTGGTTGTATAATCCCCGTTGGATAACTTATAAGGAGAAACAGTTGGAGACACTTGATATCCTTGAAGAAAAAATAAAAAAAATGCTTAAGGCGGTTGATTCCCTGCGCAAGGAAAATCAGGCTTTGACCGTCCGGCTGGAGGAAAAGGAGGAAGAGGTAAGGGGACTCAATCAGGATATTGACAAGCTTCTGGCGGAACGGGAAGAGATCAAAACAAAAGTGACACGCATAATAACTTGTGTCGAAGAGTTTTAATTTTGCAGAATTCGGTAGCCATAACTATCCTGGGAAAAGAATATAAGGTGAAGACGGGAGGTGACGAGGTGAAGATCCGTCAGCTTTCCGAGTATATAAACAATAAGGTGCTGGAGATTCAGAAATCCGGCACGGCAACCTCCACCATGGATCTGGTTGCGATCGTAATGCTGTCCATGGCGGATGATGTGGACAAGGCCCGGATGGCACTCAGGACTTTGCAGGAAGATGTGGAAAGCAAGGCGGGCCGTATGGCTGACCGAATAGAGGATAAACTAAACAGTTCCCCGGGGGTGACCTGACAGGTGTTGCGGTAATCAATCCAGGTGATTCGGCAGCGGTTTTCACCGGCATTTTTCTTGCCGGCCGGTTTGTGCAAATATGCTGTCGCCTGATTTGAAACCCCGTAAGATGTGTCGGGATACAGCCTGAAGCCGATATCGGAGTCTTCTGCCGGCAATGTGATGTGTTCCAAGTCACATATCAGACAGAAACTGCTGCCTGTGCGCCGGGCATTGGATGCCAGTGATAAACTGCGCCTTGATGGGCAGCTCTGTGAAAATGTCAAATCTCTGGAAGTCTTTAAAAAAGCACGTACGGTGGCCTCCTATGTCTCTGTGAGCGGCGAGGTGGATCTTGCCGGTCTGCTGGATACATCCAAACGATTTGTCTTCCCCAAGGTTGACGGGGAACTTCTCCGGTTTTTTCCGGCAAGGTGCAGTGTGGATTTCTGTCAGGGGAGTTTTGGCATCCCGGAACCGATTTCGGGTGACGAGGTCCGGCCGGCGGAGATTGATCTGGTCCTGGTTCCGGGAGTGGCCTTTGACCGGCACGGATACCGGATCGGCTACGGTAAAGGCTATTATGACAGGCTTCTGCAGGAAAATCCCGAGTTGTGGTCCTGCGGCGTATGCCTGGAAAAATTTTTGGTGGAAGAAATACCTTTTGACAGTTGGGACGAACGAGTGAATTTTGTGGCGACGGAAAGAATGATCTATAAAACAGAAGGTGAGGTGTAATAATGTCAGGAATCTACAGTGTAATAGTGATTTTTGCAGCACTGTTGCTTGGTATTTTGGCAGGATATGCGGTCAAGGTTTATCTGGGCAAAAAGTCTATGAGTGACAATGAGGCCGTGGTTGTCAGGATGCTTGATGAGGCCAAAAAAGAGGCCTCCAGTATTATCTCGGAGGCCAAACTGCAGGCCAAGGAAGTGGTTTTTACGGCCAAGCAGCAGAGCGAAGAGGAAGCCAAGGAGCGCATGAAAGAGGCCGCTTCCCTTGAAAAACGGCTTTTCCAGCGTTCCGAAAATCTGGATAACAAGGCCAGCCAGTTGGATAAGCGTGAGGCTGACCTCAAGAATCTGGACCAGTCGATCAGTGACCGCAAACGCCATCTGGAGGCCAAAAAAACCGAGATTGATGAGCTGCACCATCAGCAGGTTGAAAAACTGGAGCAGATCAGCGGCATGGATTCGGAAACGGCCAAAAAGGCCCTGATGGAAAGCATGCAGAGCGAGGCCCGTCACGAGGCCGCCAAGATGATCAAACAGATCACGGATGAGGCCCAGGCCGAGGCCGATAAAAAGGCCCGCTGGATTCTGGGGACCTCCATCCAGCGCTACGCCGCGGATGTGGTCAGCGAGCGGACCGTCAGCGTGGTGAACCTGCCCGGTGAAGAGATGAAGGGCCGCATCATCGGCCGTGAAGGCCGTAACATCAGGGCGATCGAGGCCATCACCGGGGTTGATCTGATCATTGACGATACCCCGGATGCGGTTATCCTGTCCTGCTTTGACCCGGTCAAACGCGAGGTGGCCCGCCAGTCGCTGGAGCGTCTGGTGGTTGACGGCCGCATTCATCCCACCCGCATCGAGGAGATGGTTGCCAAGGTGCAGTCCGAGGTGGATGAGGTGATCTGGGAGGCCGGCCAGCAGGCCACCTTCGATGTGGGTATTCATGGTCTCAACAATGAACTGGTCCGCCTGATCGGCCGGCTCAAATACCGCACCAGCTTCACGCAGAATGTCTATCAGCATTCGCTGGAGGTTGCGCACCTGAGCGGCATCCTGGCGGCCGAGCTGGGCGTCAATCAGAAAAAGGCCAAACGCATCGGTCTGCTGCACGATATCGGCAAGGCCGTCAGCCACGAGGTGGAAGGCTCCCACGCCATCATCGGGGCCGACCTGGCCAAGCGCTACGGTGAAAACCAGAAGATCGTGGATGCCATTGCCTCACATCACAACGAGGCCCCCATCAATTCCGTCTACGGCTTCATCGTCCAGGCGGCGGATTCGCTGTCGGCCGCCCGTCCGGGAGCCCGGCGCGAGATGCTGGAAAACTATGTCAAACGCCTTGAAGACCTGGAAAACATCGCCAAGGGCTTTGAGGGTGTGGACAAGGCCTTTGCCGTCCAGGCCGGTCGCGAGATCCGGGTGATGGTGGATGTTGACAGGATGAGCGACGAGGATTCATCCCTGCTGGCCAAGGATGTCTCCAAGAGCATTGAGGATAATCTCACCTACCCGGGACAGATCAAGGTTGTGGTGATCCGTGAGAGCCGGGCGGTCGAGTACGCCAAATAGGAAAGGTTTGCAGCAATGAAATTTGACGAGCAACTCAAGGAACTGCTGCGCGGTGCAGTGGATGTGGTCTCCGAGGAGGGACTGGTTGAAAAGCTCAAGGAGAACCGGCCGCTGAAGATCAAGGCCGGCTTCGATCCCACGGCCCCGGATATCCATCTGGGGCACACCGTTCTGCTGCAGAAGATGAAGCAGTTCCAGGACCTGGGGCATGAGGTGATCTTCCTGATCGGCGATTTTACCGGCATGATCGGGGACCCCACCGGCAAAAATGCCACCCGGCCGCCGCTGACGCGCGAACAGGTCAGGGCCAATGCCGAGACCTATCAGGAGCAGGTCTTCAAGATCCTGGATCCCGAGAAGACCACCATCGCCTTCAATTCGCACTGGATGGACGCCATGAGCGTGGCCGATTTCATCAAGGTGGCCTCCAATAACACCGTGGCCCGTATGCTGGAACGCGACGATTTCAAAAAACGCTATACGTCCCAGCAGTCCATCAGTATCCATGAATTTCTCTATCCCTTTGTGCAGGGCTATGATTCGGTGGCCCTGGAGGCCGATGTTGAGCTGGGCGGCACGGATCAGATCTTCAATCTGCTGATGGGGCGTGACCTGCAGAAGGCCTACGGCCAGAAACCCCAGGTCGTTATGACCATGCCGCTGCTGGAAGGTCTGGACGGTGTCCAGAAGATGAGCAAGTCCTACAACAACTATATCGGGGTCGATGATGAGCCCGGCGACATGTTCGGCAAGGCCATGTCGGTCTCCGATGATCTGATGTGGCGCTACTATGAGCTGCTGAGTTCGCGCTCCCTGGATGAGATTGCGGGGCTCAGGGCTGATGTGGAGAACGGCCGGCTGCATCCCATGGAGGCCAAGATGAATCTGGCCGAGGAGTTTGTGGCGCGATTCCATGACGGCCAGGCGGGGGCGGAGGCCCGCGCCGGATTTGCCAAGGTCTTCCAGAAGGGCAAGCTGCCGGATGATATGCCGGAATTGTCTTTGGATATATTGATGAAGAATGGACTCAGACCGGATGAAGAGCCATTGATGAAATCGCCAATAGATGGAACTGATTTTAGATATTGGATATGCATGGTATTGAAGGCTGCAGCTCTTGTTTCAACTACATCTGATGCCAGAAGGATGATTAAGCAGGGGGCAGTTAAAATTCATCTTGATGATGGCGAAATGCGAAAGATCGATGATGATCAGATGCGATTGAATGGCGGAGAGTCGTATGTTATCCAGGTGGGAAAAAGACGTTTTGCCAGGATCGAGCTGGCCTAACCTATTATATTAAACATCCCGGGGCCTGCGGGCCCCGCATCATAAAATATCCTCTGCCGGGAATCCTGCCGCCGCTCTCGGCATCTAAATAATAGGCGTGCGAATCCTTATGTTTTTGTGATCCGGAAGAGCGCTCTTTTCAGTCAGTTCTGTTGATGGTCCGGTTGCCAATTGCGGGGTACTTGACAAGTTATTTATTTAACTTATTTATCAATGGAATACATGACAGTAAATGTATTTTTTATTTTAAGAAAAATGCAAAATACCCCTTGACAGCTTTCCGGGTTTAACGTAGATATTGCGAGCCGCTGAGGGAACGACAGTTGCTTTCGGGGCGTGTTGGTTGATCTTTGAAAACTGAATAGTGATAGATAGACGGGTCTAGTTAATAGAAG
>CAYWBU010000091.1:0-8934 GCA_964456565.1 uncultured Bacteriovoracaceae bacterium
ACGAGCTCCTCAGCGAGCTGCCGGGCGTGAGCTGCGTCAAGGCGAAGGCCACGCTGTACATGTTCCCGCGCCTCGATCCGCGGATGTACCCCATCAAGGACGACCAGCAGTTCTTTCTGGAGCTGCTGCAGGAGACCTGGCTCGGCGGCCAGAAGATAGTCATGCTGGAGCCCCGGAGGGTGGCGGCGCGGGCCGCGGCCGAGCGCATGGCCGCCATGCTGGGCGAGGCGGTGGGGCAAACCGTCGGCTACCGGATCAGGCTTGAGACCAGGGTCTCCCCGGCCACCCGGATTGAAGTTGTAACCGAAGTCATCCTGACCCGCATTCTGCAGCAGGACCCCGCTCTGCAGGGCTACGGGCTGCTCCGCGTTGTCGAGTTCCATGAGAGACGTCTGCATTCCGATCTGGGCCTGGCCCTGGCGCTGGATACGGCTCAGGGCCTGCGCACGGATCTCAAGATCCTGGTGATGTCGGCCACCCTGGACGGCGAGACCATTGCCGCTATGCTGGGTGAGGCCCCCTTGATAAGTGCGCCGGGGCAGGTATTTGAGGTTGAAAACCGGTTTCTGGAGGGGGACTATTCAGAGGCCCGCCTGGCCGGTGTTATTGGACGTGCCTTGCAGGATCATGCCGGCGATATCCTGGTTTTTCTGCCGGGAGCCGGAGAAATCCGGCGCACCGCGGACCGACTGGCGGGCCTGGGGCCTGAGATTCTTGTAACTCCGCTCTACGGGTCCCTGCCGCGGAGCGAACAGGATCTGGCCCTGAAGGAGGCCCGGCCGGGGCGGCGCAAGGTGATCCTGGCGACCTCGATTGCCGAAACATCCCTGACCCTCCCCGGGGTGCGGGTGGTGATCGACAGCGGGTTGATGCACCTTCCGCGTTTTTCCGCGGCCAACGGTATGACGCGGCTGGTGACCGTGCCGGTCACGCAGGCCTGTGCCAGACAGCGGGCCGGACGGGCGGGCAGGACCGCGCCGGGGGTCTGTTATCGGCTGTGGAGCGCGGCCCGTCACAGCCGGCTGGAAGAATTCAGCCCGCCCGAAATCATGCAGGCCGACCTGGCGCCGCTGGCGCTGGAACTGGCCTGCTGGGGCGTGCACGATCCGCAGGAGCTCAACTGGCTGACCAGCCCTCCGGCCCCCGCCTATGCCCAGGCCGTTGGCCTGCTGGAACAGCTGGAGGTGCTTCAAAAAGGGCGGATCACGGCGCACGGCCGCCAGCTGGCGCGTCTGCCCCTGCATCCGCGTCTGGCCCATATGGTGATCCGTGCCCATGAACTTGGGCTGGGGGAGGCGGCCTGTGATCTGGCGGCGCTGCTGGAGGAACGCGATATCTTTGTAAATGGCCCGGCGGATGTCCGGCTGCGCCTGGACCTTTTGCAGGATTACCGCAAAAGGAAGGCGGTGAAGGCCGATCAGCGGGCTATCAGGCAGGTTGATGCGACATCTGCGCGTCTCAGAAAGCTCATGGGGATAGGTCCAGCTGATTATGAAAGCCATTGCGGGGGACTGGTGCTGTCCTTTGCCTATCCCGACCGGATCGGCATCAGCCGCGCAAAGGTCTCCGGCCGTTTTCAGCTGGCCTCCGGTTCGGGCGCGGTGGTGGACAGCGCCGACAGCCTGGCCGCCGAAGACCTGATTGTTGCCGCAGTGCTGGACGGCAAGCCCCGTGATGCCCGCATTTTTCTGGGGGCACCGCTGGATCTGGCGGATGTGCGGGAACATTTCGGCGGGCATATCATCAAACAGGATGCGGTGCTGTGGGATGCTGGTGCCGGACGGTTCAAGGGCGTATGCCGGGAAATGCTGGGCGGCCTGGTGCTTGATGAACGCAGCGGTGAAGCGGAGCCGGCTGTTTTGCAGCAGGCCCTGCTGGCCCTGATCAGGGAAAGGGGCCTGGATATGCTGCCCTGGACTCCGGAACTCACACGGCAGTTTGAGCGCATGCAATTTGCCGCGCGCTGCACGCCGGATCTGCCCGATATAGGTCCGGAAAACCTGCTGGCAAAGCTTGAGGACTGGCTGGGGCCGTTTGTGGGCCCGGCCCGGAGCCCGGCGGAGATCGATCTGCAGGGCGCCCTTGCAAGCCTGTTGTCCTGGAAACAACGGTCCCTTGTGGACCGGCTGGCGCCGGAGAGATTTACCACCCCGGCCGGACAGGCCGTCAGAATTGATTATTCCGGTGCGGACCCGGTTGTGAGTGTGCGGCTGCAGGCCATGTTCGGGCTGACGGAAACCCCCACAGTGGGCGGGCGGCCGCTGCTGATCCATCTGCTCTCCCCGGCCGGGCGGCCGGTGCAGATCACCCGGGATCTCAAAAATTTTTGGAACAGCTCCTACCATGCGGTGCGCAAAGACCTGAAGGGCCGCTACCCCAAACATCCCTGGCCCGAAGATCCCCTGAACGCCGTGCCGACCCTCAGGGCCAAACCCCGCAAAAAATAGTTCAAGAGCATTTTTTTCCACACCGCTGTGTAAAATTTGTCCATTTGAGACCGTTTTTCCATAATTTAATTTAATAAATGCAGATTATGGAAGGGCCCGGGCAGCGGCTCTGATTTTTGGCGGGCGACTGGCACGCTTATTGTATCTGATGCGGCAGCTGTCCGTGATTTATTTTTAATAATTACGGTAACATAGATAAAAATAAAAACAGAAGGGAGTAAAAATCTATGATCAAACTAGTGCTTATCAAACTGGCCCGCAAGCTCAGAGAGCTCAAAGACATGGCCGCCTTCGTAGTTGAATCAAGGTTGATGGTCTGAGTGCCACCAACCTTGATTCTTCCCTGATCTCAAATCTTTTGCGTCCGACCTTTTAGTTCCTTTCCGCTTCCTTTCAAGTCTTTCCGGTTTTCAGCTTTGATGAAAGATCTTTGCCGGCGTTTTGCTTAGCGGCCGGGACTGATCTCCATGTCGGCCGGGGCCTGGATGCGGACATCGAGCGCCAGGGTTGCGGTTTTGCCGCCCGCCAGTTCCAGCTCGCGGATCAGGACCTCGGGGGTCTGCTGGCTTATTTCAGGGCTGGCAATAATTTCCAGCTCGATTTTTTCCGAGCGCACCTGAGGACGGCTCTCCTCGATATTCAGATTGACAGGCTGGCTGCGGCCGTTGGCAATGACGGTCTCCCAGACCCAGTGCCAGCTCTTGCGTCCCTTGAGCAGGCCGCTGGTGCCGGTCTTGTATTCGGTGAGGCTGCGTCTGGCGCTCACCAGCTGATCCACACCGAAGAAAAGGCTGAGATCCTTGCCCCTGAGGCTGACAGCCTGCCGGCCGACCAGGGTGCCGTCAACCAGGTACAGGGCGCTTCCCAGGGGCACATCCAGGGCCTCGTCCAGGGTGACTGCGGCCTCCAGATAGGCCAGGGGGGACTTTTCCGGGCGCAGCAGATGATGGAAGCGGGCCACCCAGACCGCACTCTTGACCGGGACCAGCAGTGGCTCCCCGGGTTTGAGCGAGAGCCGGCCCAGGTTCCATTCGGTATAGGTTGCCTTGCGGATCTCATTGCCGGCGGGCGCGCTCAGGGTCTGAGCCATGCCGGCATCTGTCGCGGCCTCGAAGGCCGCGATCTTGCGGCTCGGGAAGACCTTTAGCGGGCTTACGATCCAGGGATCGTTCGCGGGCGGATCAAGGCTGAAGGAGGGCTTGACACTGGCAAGCCTGATTTCCGCATCCTGCCACTGCTCCGCGGTATGCTGCCAGATCTTGGCATCAAGACTGAAAAAAATCTGCTGCTGATCGGGGCGGGCGTCCAGGCGGTAGAGGGGTTCAAAGCCGCAGCCGCCGACAAAACAGCTCCATTCCAGCCGGGTTTTGCCTCCCAGCGGACCTTCCAGCTGCAGATCAATGCGCCACGGTTTTTGATCGCCGCCGCGGATCTGCTGCAGCTGGGCCTGTTTTTGCGCAAGCTGCCGGTCCAGTTCGCCGACGGTGGTTTCAATTTCAAGTTTTTCTGCGAGGGCCGCCAGCAGGGGCTGTTTGAGGGCCTCGGCAATGGCCAGGGCATCTTGGGCCTTGTCCCAGGAACGTTTGGTCTGGGCCTGCCAGAAGGCGACCTCCGCGGCGGCGGCATCCAGGCCGTTCTGTTCGCGGGCGCGCTTTTCCTGCAGGGCCTCGATCTCCTTGAGCAGCGTCGCGACCGCTTCCTGCTGCCCGGCATCATCGCGTTTCCAGGTGAGGGCGGTTATCCTGAAACGTTTGTCACGGCAGGCAACGCTCAAAGTCCGGGGCACGGCCTGCTGGGGCAGGTGAAAGCTCTGGTTGCCGGCGGCGAAATTTTGGGCGGATGTCACGGTTGCGCCGTCGGGAAAGATGGTCACGGCGGTGACGCGGGCATGCAGTTGGGGACCGGAGAGCAGACAAAGGATAAATATCGGCAGCACAAATTTTTTCATGGCAACCTCCTCTGCAGAGGAATTATAGAGGGATGGTCTTATTTTGCAATCTTTACATTGGGGAGATTGTATATGATAAGGGCGCAGAGGAGCAAAAATGACCCGACATGATATCAGAGCCGTGCTGTTTGACTTTGGCGGCGTGATCGCCGAAGAGGGCTTCCGCAAGGGGCTGTATGCCATTGCGCGCAATAACGCGCTGAAAGAAGAAAGTTTTTTTGAGCGCGCCCGCGAACTGATCCTGGAGACCGGTTTTCTGACCGGGCAGGCCGACGAGGAGGCCTACTGGGAGGCTGTCCGCCGCGAAACCGGCATCCGCGGCAGCGTGACCGAACTAAAAAAAGAGATCCTGGAACGCTTTGTGATCCGCGACTGGATGCTGGAGCTTGTGAGCAAACTTCATGACCTGGACATAAAACCGGTGATCCTCAGCGACCAGACCAACTGGCTGGACGAGATCAATGCCGCCACCGGGGTCTTTGATAATTTCGCGGTGGTCTTCAACAGTTTCTATCTGGGCAAGAGCAAGCATGACGCCGCGATCTTCACCGATGTGACCCGCGGGCTGTTTCTGTTTCCCCAGCAGGCCCTCTTCATTGACGACCAGCAGGGCAACGTGGAGCGCGCCCGCTCCAGGGGCCTGCATGCCATCCGGTACCGGGACCGCGAGCAGTTCCTGGCGGAGATTACGACTTACCTGCCGGCCCTGGGCTGATATTTTCGGGCGTTGCCCCGAGGGTTGCAAAATCTGGCCGGCCGCTTATTCAAGAAAATATGACCAGACCAGTCCGTATTGAATATGCCGGGGCCTTTTACCATCTCACCACCAGGGGCAACCAGTTTGCCGCCATCTTTTCCGATGATGCCGACCGCGGGGTCTTCCTGGAGATCCTTTCCCAGACCTGCCGGCGTTACCGCTGGCAGTGTTATGCCTACTGCCTCATGAACAACCATTACCACCTGCTGGTGGAGACCCTCTCCCCCAATCTTTCGTTGGGTATGCGTCAGCTCAACGGCGTCTATACCCAGCGGTTCAACCGCCGCCACAACACGGCCGGCCATGTCTTCCAGGGGCGTTTCCAGGCGGTGGTGGCCGAAAAGGAGGCCTGGTTCCTGGAGCTGTGCCGCCATGTGGTGCTTAATCCGGTGCGCAGCGGCACGGTGACCTGGCCCGAAGAGTGGCCGTGGAGCAGCTACGGCGCCACGGCCGGCACGGCCGACTGCCCCGATTTCCTGGCGGCGGAGAAGATTTTGGCGGCCCTGGCGCCCGATGAACTCAGGGCCCGCTGGGCCTACCGCAAATTTGTGATCAAGGGCCTGGATAAAGATTCACCCTGGAAATCCCTTGCCGGCCGGCATGTGCTCGGCAGCCCCGAATTTGTCAGCAGCCTTAAACCCCACCTGGAAGAAGGCGCGCCGCGCAGCCTGCGCTTTGCCGGCCGGCCCGCCTTAAAGGAGATCTTCGGCGAGACCGGTTCCCGCGCCGAACGCAACCGCCGCATCCAGACCGCCCACATGCAGCACGGCTACACCTTAAAGGAGCTGGGGGATTATCTGGGCCTGCACTATTCCACGGTCAGCAAGGCCCTTAAAAAGATTGGGGCGGTTTGAGGCTTCCTCTTAGTCAGCTTTGCGGCTGCGCCCGGAGCCATGCAATCAGGGCGCACACGCTGCTCAGGGCCAGGCCGGCCAGGGCCAGGGGCTTGTTGGCGGTCCAGTTGGACGCGAGGCCCAGCAGTCCGCCGCCGATGATGCCGGTCAGGGCCCAGATCTGATTGAGCCTGCGTTCGGAGACGATGGCGGCAAACATGACCGGCACGATGCCCGAGGAATAGACGGCATAGGCCGAAATCAGCAGCGCGATGATGTCGCCGCTGAACACGGCCAGCGCCAGTGACAGTCCCCCGATTGTGGCCACAAAGAGCCGCACGGTTTTGGTGTTCTTCCTGCCGCAGAGGTCGTGGGCAACGATGCTGGCCGTGGTGATCATGCAGGTGTCGGCCGAAGAGACAATGGCGGAGAGCAGGCCGAAGCCCAGCACAAGCCCCAGCCATCCCGGCAGGTGGTTGGCGATCACATGCGAGAGCACATCGGAGGTGATCCCCGGAGCCTGACTGGCGGCCCACATTCCCACCAGGGTGATCAGGACGCCGAAGACCAGCAGCAGGATGCCGGAGCCCAGGGCGGCGCGTCTGGCTGTTTGGGGGTCCTTGGCGGTGAAGAGCCGGGTGAACATGTCGGGCCCGATAAAATAGGAGCCGCCGACGATCAAGGCGAAGTAGGTCAGGTCGAAGGCGCCGAAGCTTTCGTTCAGCAGATTGAATTCAAGGCCTTTAGGCGGGGTGCCGGCATAGAGGAAGATTACGGTCATAAGAACGGCCCCGCCCAGGACGGCGAACTGCAGGAAATCGGTTTTCAGGATGGAGGTCTGGCCGCCGAGCAGGGTGTAGAGGATCATCACGGCCGAGGAGACCAGGATCAGGCGCTCAAAGGCCAGGCCGGTCATGGAGCTGATGAGGTGCCCGGCCGCGACGAACTGGGCTGCGATGATGCCGATCCAGCTGATGACGATGATCAGGGCCACGACCGGGCGCACCGGCCTGCCGAGGGTTTTTTCCGCCAGGTCGGGCAGGGTGTAGGCCTCATATTGCCGGACCTTGGCGCTCAGGAGGAACGACTGCAGGACGAGCCCGATGGCGCCGACGCCGAGCCACCAGAAGGCCGGAAACCCGGTCTTGTAGGCCAGGCCGGTTATGCCCATGGTGGCCGAGGCCCCGATGGCGGTGGCCAGCATGGAAAAGGTGACCATCAGGCTTTTCTGGCGCCGTCCGGCGACGACATAGTCGGAAAAACCCCGGGTGTGGGAGTTGTCGAAGATGCCGATGGCAGTCAGGATGATGGCATAGGCCAGGAGCAGGATTACCGTCAGCTGGGTCATATAAGGTACTCCGTTTCTGAAAGCAGCCGCAGATCGTTTTCCAGGGTGCTTCCGGTTGTAGTAAGCATGTTGCCGGTGATGGCGGCATTGATCCCGCCCCTGAGCCCCCGGGCCTGGTGTTCTCCCAGGCGGCTGCGGCCACCGGCATAGATGATTGTTGCCGCGGGCAGGATGAACCTGAAAACGGCCATGGTGCGCAGGATCTCCGTGACCGGGATTTCTGCGACATTTTCAAGCGGGGTCCCGGGGATGGGAACCAGGACGTTCAGCGGCACGGACCGGATGTCCAGCTGCCGGAGGTCGAAGGCCATGTCGATGCGGTCCTCCATGGTTTCGCCCAGGCCGAGGATGCCGCCGCTGCAGACCTGCAGGCCGGCGCGGCGCACCGCCCGGATGGTCTGCAGGCGTTCGTCGAAGGTGTGCGTGGTGCAGATCTCCGGGAAGAACCGCCGGCTGGTCTCGAGGTTGTGATGAAAGGTCGTGCAGCCGGCCTCTTTGAGCAGGCGGGCCTTTGCTTCGTCAATGATGCCGAGGGAGGCGCAGAGGTGCAGGTTGGTCTCGCGGCTGAGCCGGCTGAAGGCGGAACAGATGCGCGCGGTATCACGCTCGGCCAGGCCGCGCCCGCTGGCCACTAGGGAAAACTTGTGCACGCCGCCGTCCTCAAGGGCCTTGGCGGCGGCGACGATCGCATCTTCATCGGCAAAACCGTAGATATCGGCAGCGGTGCTGTAGTGGGCTGACTGGGCGCAGTAGCGGCAGTCTTCGGAACAGTTGCCCGAACGCACATTCATGACCGAACAGAGCGTGAACCGGTTTCCGCTGGCGGAGATCCTGATGGCATCGGCGCCGGCCAGCAGTCTGTCCAGATCCGGTGCGCCAGCCAGGCCCAGGGCCTCTTCTTTGGTGATTTCATGGCCGGCGATGACGCGCTCGGCGGCCTCTCTTTCAAAATTCTGCATCATTTCTCCCAGCAGCTGCAGCTTGCGACGGTGGTCCAAAGTCAGGCAATAGGAACTACCCTTTTTGGCTCAGCTTTTCAAGTGTCATGCCCTGCCCCCGGCTTGCTGTTTTTTGCTGAATCGGGCATGCTGATCCCATGAGCGAAGAAGAGATCCTGCCCCTGGTGGATGAAGAGGGCCTTGAGACAGGCCGCGCGCCGCGTAGCGACTGTCATGCCGGCCCGGGAAAGCTGCATCCGGTGGTGCACCTGCATATCTTCAACGCAAAGGGCGAGCTCTACCTGCAGCAGCGTTCTGCAAAAAAAGACACCTTTGCGGGCCGCTGGGACACGGCCGTGGGCGGGCATATGGGCTGCGGCGAACAGGTGCGGGCGGCGCTCAGGCGCGAGGCCCTTGAAGAACTGGGCATCAGCGGTTTCAGTGCCGAATATCTGGGGGCCCACATCATCGAGACCGCGGTGGAATCGGAATATGTGCATGTCTTTGTGAGCAGGTTTGCGGGGCCCTTTAGCATCAATACCGCAGAGATCTCCCAGGCGCGTTTCTGGACAACGGCGGAGATTGAGGCGCACCTGGAGGATGAGATTTTTACCCCGAACTTTGTGGCGGACTACCGTCGCTACCTGCAGAGCGGTGAATTTT
>CAYWBU010000091.1:8944-10891 GCA_964456565.1 uncultured Bacteriovoracaceae bacterium
GGCGCCCCCGACACGATTCGAACGTGCGACCCCACGCTTAGGAGGCGTGTGCTCTATCCCCTGAGCTACGGGGGCTTGAAGGGATATGTAAACGCTGGCCAAGGGCGAGTCAAGCAAAAAACGGGCAAAGCCTTTGCCTGACAAGGAGTTGGCGGCCAAGATGAGGCTTGTTCGGCATAAAGCTCTTGAGGTATAGCGAAGATTATGAAGATACCCGAGATCCTGGCTCCGGCCGGCAACCGCGAAACCCTTGAAACCGCCTGCATCTACGGGGCCGATGCCGTCTACCTGGGCGCCACCGGCGGCACCAACCTGCGCGCCGGCGCCAAAAATTTCGGGCCGCACGAATTGTGCCAGGCCGTGAACTTTGCCCATGCCCGCGGCGTAAAGGTCTATCTCACCCTGAACATCTTTGCCCATGACCGTGACATGGCGGCCGTGGCCGAATCTGTGCGTCTGGCGCGCAGGGCCGGGGTGGATGCGGTGATCGTCTCCGACCTGGGGGTCATGCTGCTGGTAAGGGAGCTGGCCCCGGAGCTGGAGATCCATATCAGCACCCAGGCCAACACGGTCAACAGCCGCAGTGTCAAGGCCTGGGAAGACCTGGGCGCCAAACGGGTGATCCTGGCGCGCGAACTGAGCGCGGCCGAAATTTCAGAGATCCGCCGCAGCACCACGGCCGAACTGGAGATCTTTGTGCACGGCAGCGTCTGCATCTCGATTTCGGGGCGCTGCCTGATCAGCTATTACCTGAACGAACGCGATGCCAACCTGGGGGCCTGCACCCAGCCCTGCCGCTGGGGCTACAGCCTGCAGGAGGAGACCCGCCCGCAGGAGCGCTTTCCGATTGTCGAGGACGCAGAACACACCTATCTCTATAATTCCAAGGATATCTGCCTGCTGCCGGTGATAGACCAGGTCTTGAATCTTGGCATTGACGGGCTCAAGGTCGAGGGCCGCAACAAGACCGCGCTCTATGTGGCCACGGTCATCAGCGCCTACCGCCGGGCCGTGGATGCCTGGAAAGCAGATCCTGAAAACTTTGAGATTGATCCGCAGTGGCTTGCAGAGATTGCCATGGTGAGCAACCGCGGATTTTTTACCGGATTTTTTGAACATGCGCCCGATGAAAAGAGCATCCGCTATGAGCTGCGCAACTATGACCAGACCCACCACCTGGCGGCCAAGGTGCTTGAGCGCCGCGGCCAGCGCTGGCTGCTGGAGGCCCGCAATCCCCTGATCGAAGGCATGGAGCTGGAATGGCTGGGACATGCCGGCCAGCGCGCCGCGTTCATCCTGCAGGGCGCCCTGGCTGATGGTGCGCCGGTCAGCCGATTGAGACCCAACCAGCTCTTTGAACTGGAACTGCCCTGCACGCCCTGTCCCGGGGAACTGCTGCGCAAACCCTTCAGCTCGGGCGACAAGGTGGTCTGAGGCGGACAGGACCCTGTCCGCCCCTAAAGATTATTCCTTGATATGGAACTTGCTCACCATGTTGCGCAGGTCCTGGGCCGAATTCTGCATGTTGGTGGCGCTGCCGGCCAGTTCCTCCACCACGGCGGCATTGCTCTGGGCCGAGTTGTCCACCTGGGAGATGGCGCGGCTGAGTTCGTCGACCCCGGAGGCCTGCTCGGCGCTGGAGGCGGCGATCTCCTCGATGTACTGCGAAATATCGCCCATGGTGGAACTGAATTCCTCCAGGGCCGCGGCCACCTGGCCGACAATGGTGTTGCCGCTTTCAACCTTGGCCACCGTGGTTTCGATCAGGTTTTTGATCTCATTGGATGATTCGGCGCTGCGCTGGGCCAGGGCCCGCACCTCTTCGGCCACCACGGCGAAGCCCTTGCCGTGCTCGCCGGCGCGGGCGGCCTCGACCGAGGCGTTCAAAGCCAGCAGGTTGGTCTGGAAAGCCACCTCGCTGACCGTGGCGGTGATGTCGCGAATCCT
>CAYWBU010000092.1:0-6424 GCA_964456565.1 uncultured Bacteriovoracaceae bacterium
GTTTGATCAGCCGGTTGGCATCATCGGCCTCTTCCAGTTCGTCCAGAATCTTGGCGCTCGAGGCCCCCTTGTTGATGGCACCATGGGCCTCTTTTTTCTGAGTCTCACGCTGCTTCTGGGTGTTTTCAACAAACTTGCGGGCACTTTCCACCATGGCATTTCTGGTGGGGACAATCTGGTTGTTATAGACATTCTGGTATTCGTCAAACTGTTTGCCATAGACCTCTGCATAGCCCTCCAACTCATCCATCAGTTTGATATCCTTGGCATCTTTCAATTTGCCCTTGGTCTCGTCAATCTGGGCAGAAATATCTTTCAAAAGATGGCCGACTTCCTCGGCAAACTGCGCATCCTCGCGTTGCACATAGTTCTTCTCAGCCCTGCGTACCTGCAAAACATCCTTGATCAGCCGGTTGGCGTCATCGGCGGTCTCCACCTTGTTATCGATCTTATTCAATCCCTGATTATTGTTCCAGCCCATCACCGCTGTCAGAAACAGGATCAGCGAAAATCCGGCAATCAGCAGCCACGATATTCTTATATTCTTCATCTTTTCCCCTTTTTCAGATTTTCATATTTTTTTGCCTGATTTATTTCTGTGAACTGCACGTCCATAAGATCCATTGGTTGACATTACGCTCTGAAGTCTCTGAACATCTGTCCCTCCTTTTGCCAAGCAAGCCTCTGGACTCTTCCCGAACGGCTCCCTGTTTTTTCGCGCTTGCAACCAAAAGTTAAAACAATTTTAAAAGATTATCAGATCAGGCCTGACTTCATCATCCGGACCTGCAAACTGCGGCAATTTCCATATGCCCTGTGCAGATCATCCAGAACATGTTTTATGCTGCTGAAATCGTTGTCGCGGTACGCCACACAGGCCGGCTTGAATTCGCGGTATTCCACCGCCGCAGACCCTTCCGGCAGAACCACCACAACATTCTCGTCCATCAGAAGGCTCTGCATTGCACTGAGATCCATCAGATCGTCGCTGTCTTTTACAACATAGACAAAGGCCGTCTTGCCGGAATGATAAGCAAGCAGGCTGGCTGCAAAATCACTCAGTTTCCGGCAGCCTTTCACTTCATCGTCGGGAAAGTTTCTTTCAATTTCATCAAAAAGCCGTTTACCGGTTGTGGTCGAAGAGTTTTCGTAGCAAATAATCCGCATAATCAGCCTCTGCCTCTGGAGTCGGGTTGCTCTTCAATGCATCAGTTCCTTCAGTTCTAAAATGGTAAACGACGCGGGATCAAAAACAAGACCGCAACGGCAAAAAAATACACCGTCGCGTAAAATCGGTTTATTATGACAGGGCCGCCGGACGCAGGCAAAATGCGTCCCACATGCCTTCAGATATGCAGACTATCAGTCACCAAGACAGTCTTCAATTTTCAGATCGGCGGGCTGTTTTTCATCTTCGATAAGATGCGGCTGCCATGTCTGTTTCTGCCAGTTCCAGGTTTCAATCGCAATCCACTGTTCTCTGGAAATCGATGAAAACCCCATGCGCCACTCCCGTGGCCTGGCGCCCTGTTTTCTGGCAATCTTTTTCAGGAGATCGGCTTCTTTTTTATCGACTCCGCTCATACGCCGGTACGCCCGCCATTTATGCGGGGCAACTTCCTGAGGCACTTCGATTCGCAACAGGCCATACTGCAGATAGGTGGTTTTCTTGTCTCCCATTACCCGGCTTCCGTCATAACGGCTGCACATGCGGTTGGAAGAATGTTCCCACACCGGATTGGTGGAAAACCAGATTGAAGGCTTCTCCCCGGTAAAGATCGTCTTGAGCGTGGGCATTATTTCACCCGAGGCCAGCAGATAGGGCAGATCTTTCTGCACCGTATAGAACCAGAGTTGCGGATGCCGTTTACTCATCGTCGCGGTAGAACTGCGGTGCGTGCTGCACCAGATATTGCGAAACAAGACAATTTTTGGGTTTATCGGCCCGCCAGTTGTGGAATTTCTGCATATCGATGATATCGGGAGCACCCAGATTAAAGATCATCACCAGATCGTCCCGGTCAGGAACACATGTCATCAGATAAAACCCCCACCAGACTTCACTGGGATCATCGGTCTTCACCACACCTGAATTATACATGCTGCCGGTCAGACCTCTGATCCAATCATTCATATCGCCGCCCACATCATAAATCACAAATCCGTCCACACCGGTGGACTCCACCAGATTCTTAAAAACCGTATAACTGATCCGGGTGGCATCAAAACGGTCTTCTACCTTTTCTTTTGTTTTTATTATCTCATTCAGGGCCTGATATTTATCCATAACCTTCACCTGTTATTTCCGGATTAGTCTACCGCCATTTCCCCCAGCAACTCCACCAGTTCATCCCTTAACGCCGGCCGGAACTCCGCCGGAAAAGGACTGTCCACAATGTTTTTGCGATTCATCAACGCCGCATACCATCTTTTCTGGGCAGGCACTATCCTTGCGAGAATAACTTCATCCTCGATCCCCAAACGCTTGGCCAGTTCGGTCTGGGCAATAAAAACGGGTTTTTCCGACAGCCCGTCCACCAGATAGCTGAAAAGCGAAACCCTTATCATCCGCACCGCAGGGCCTTCCCATACGGCCGGCAAAGTTTTACCATCGGACAGGGCTTCACGCATTTCCCCATATTCCTGACCCGTAACATTAATACAGAAATCCATTACCTCATAGCGGGTCATGTTGCGCGGTTTTATCAGAGCCTTGCGGTAAGGACGCAGCTGATAAAGATGCTCGTCATAATCCTTGATTATCTGCAGCGCCGGGCGCTTCCCTATTTCCAGCATATGTCCGTTGACCTTGAGACCCCGCATGTCATCCCGGGGAGAATCAAGAAATGCCGCAACTCCGGCAGGAGTCGCAATATTGTCATAGGTAATCGGCAGGTATCCGAAGATCGACAGCAGCCACACGGAACAGACTCCGATAAAGATCACCGCCAGAACCACAACTGCGCGAACTGGTCTATCCACCCTCAGAATCCTTTCTTCCGGTCATGCTTTCAAAAATACGCCGCAATTCCGGAGATTTTATTTTTGACACGTCCGCTGGATCAATATCGGGCTGCCATTTATTTCTGACCGGTTCCCGGCTGACCGTAACCCGGTTCACAAAGCCGAATCTGGCATTGATTTTGTTGACCGAAACGCCGCACAGCTGTTTTATCCTCGGCCTTACAGTTTCTCCCAGCAAATTCATCTGCTGCACCCAGGCCGGCGAATCGCAGATTACATACAGGATTCTTCCCTTGATCTGGACCGGTTCACAGTGAGCCGCCAGCACTTCCCCGGAAATTTCAGGCCACAGCCGGCGAATTTTAACAACCCGGTTAAGGTTGCCGTCGACAGAACCTAGTATGGTGCCGAATTTCTGCATGTTTCATTAATCATTCAGTACAGCATTTCTTGTCAAGAAATTTAACACCGCCTATATCTCCGAGGTTACGTTATCAACATATTCAACAACGCTCACCATCAGTGACTCGATCTCATCATCTGTCAGCCCCAGCAAATGCAGCGCCTTGTCTTCCATGGTATAGCGCATCCCGTCAATCCCGGTTCCGACCCCGCTCATCATGGCAATGCAATCGGCCGCATGGATAATATAGGTCAACAGATCATCCCCGGAAGAATTCGGTTTATGGTGATAACGGACAGCCTTGATCATCCTCTCGGGAATTTTCCATTTTTTACACACCTCGGCTGCGATCTCGGCATGGTCAAACCCCAGGATCTCCTTTTCGGCCTCCAGAAAACTGCCGGCTTCCTGCCGGACACGTTTTTCAAACTCCGCTTTGCGTTCATTCACATACCTGTCAAGAATCAGCTTGCCAACATCATGAATCAACCCGGCTGAGAAGGCATCGTCAGCAAGGTCGGGCTTGTGATTTTTTGCCAGGGTCTGTGATCCGTAGGCCACTGCAAGCGAATGTTTCCACAGATCCCCGGACTCCAGACCGTATCCATCCAGATTGGCGCCCAGCATCTCGGAAGAACATGCCAGTGTCAGCAGTTCCATCAACGTGTCCACGCCCAGAACCACCGATGCATGCTGGACCGTGGCGACACTGCCGCTGACCCCGTAAAAAGGTGAATTTGCCAGCTTCAAAACCCGCGTTACAATCCCCTGATCGGTCTCAATGACCTTGGCAAGATCCGAAAAGCTGGAACGCGGGTCCTCAATCACATCCCTGGCCTTCTGGGCCACCTGCGGCATCGGCGGCAGTTCATCGATATTCCGGATGATCTTCTCTTTGAGCACCGTTCCCGTGGCAGCTTCTTTAGGGGGTTTATCTCCGGCGGCATTTTCAACCTTTATCTGTCCCCCGCAGGCCGGACAGGGCATTATAAAAACCTCTCTGAACTTCTTGACGCTTTCTTCAGGCAGGTTATACTCTTTTCCGCAACCAGGACACCTTACATTCATGGCTACCCCTCTTGATTTCCGTCGTATTCAGATTCCGCTCGGATCGGCAAAACCTGTCTTCAGGAAATCTTGATCTTTCTTTCATCAATATTCAGCGTGATGGCCCTAACCTTGCTGCCCCCGATCTCCTCAAACTTAACGGCACAATCAAGGCCTGCCAGAATCTCCTTCACAACCTTGATCATCCCCGATCTACCATCTCTGTTCATGGTCAGCAAGGATGCTCCTCCGGCGATGGCCGCAAAAAGTTTTCCGGTTGATCCGTTCTGTTTGAGCTGGTTCACTGCCCAGGCAATTCCGGTATCCGCGAAACAGGCCGGGTTGTCCGGCTCGCGGGTGGGTGAATGACTGCGCATGACATGCAGGCCCGCAGCAACCCCCTTTGTGGAGTCAAAAAGAATAATCCCCATACCGGCACCGATGTTGTCGATCACCATAAGGCCTCCTGAAGAAACCTTGCACTTCATCGGCTTCACCACAATGGTCTCGGGCATCGCATCCCTCCGGATATTTTTCATACCTGAACAGATTAAAAATAGAAGTAAAACCGGACAAGTCAACTTTGCCGGGATGAATCTAATCCAGATCCAGGACAGCAATTTTAAGGGGATGCCGCCCATCGGGTGACGGAAAATCTTCCTCCGGCACAATGATATCAACCACGGTTGCCGGACGACCGGCCTTGTCGGAGCAGCGTCTCAGAAGTTCAAGCCATTCCTGCTGGTCCACTCCTGGCACATGATTGGTACAGATAATCCTTCCGCGCGGATTTACCGCCAGCAGCGCCGGCTTGAACAGACTCTGATAATCCCTGACCACATCAACCGTACCGAAACTGCTCTTGGCCCAGCGGGGCGGATCCATAAAAACAAGGTCAAAGCCCTTCGGCCCAAGCTTGCGATAAGGCCGCCGCGCCCCGCGACCCTTTATCGGCAGGCCTGCCAGCTGGCGTACCGCCGGAAAAAAATCTTCCTGAACAAACTGAGTCCTGTCGGCCACCCCATTCATCCGGGCGTTGATGCGGCCGAAGTCCAGGCTTGAGGCGGCGAAATCGATATTCCAGACCTCGGATGCACCTGCGACAGCCGCACAGATCCCGGCGCCGCAGGTATAGGCAAAGGTATTCAGGACGCTTATCGAGCTACAGCCAGTCAGCAGATAACGCCGGGCCGCCCGCAGATCCAGGAACAAGAGCGGATCATTGCCCCGATGAAAATTTCTGACCGCATAACTTACGCCCAGTTCATGACAGCTAAGATCTTCACCGGGTTCCGGCGGACCAAGATAGGTTTTGTTCTGACGATCATGGTAAACAGCGAAACACTCAAGCCCCAGCTCGGCATTGACCGTATCACACACAAGATCTACAGCTTGCGTATCAAGAGGCTGCCGGGAACTCTGCACCAGCAACTGAGCTCCATAACGGTCTACGGTCACCCCGGGCAGGCCTTCATTGACGCCATGCAGAACACGGTAGGTATCGGTATTTTCGGCATGCAGCCGGCAGATCAGCTTTTCACGTCTGGCAATGGCAGTTTTTAACAGGTCGGCGATTTTTGTCATGGCATCCTCAAGAGCCAAGCCATGTTAACAGATAATTATTTTAGTGCAAATCTTTTGTCTAAGGTCTGAGATTACGCATCTGGTCGGCATATTCGATCAGATCCTTATCTTTCTCAAGGATATGCCTTATGAGCCAGTTGTCCAGGAAGGTCTCCATTTCGCTTATAAATTCAGCAGCACAGAGCTTGTCTACGCAGCCATCCTCAAGCATCCGGTCCAGGTCAAAGATCTCCTTCACCAGACGTTCATGTTCCATGCGGTGAAAATTTAAATCTTCTTCCGGATAGCCGCCCTGCTCCATCAGTCTTTCTTCATCACGAAAATGTTCCTCGGTGTACTGGATAAGATTGTTCAATGTTTTGAAAACTGCATTTTCCTCGGGCTTGCGTGAGATTATGGCGTGAAATTCATTAATAATCTCGAAAA
>CAYWBU010000092.1:6434-10828 GCA_964456565.1 uncultured Bacteriovoracaceae bacterium
TTAAAGCGGGAGACGGTTTCAGGTTTCCGGATCTTGAACATAAGCCATCAATCGCCTCCTGCCTGACCATCCTTTTTTGAAAAATAAGCTTATCGAGGCAAAAAACCAGATCAAAAAATCAGGCCTGACTTAACCTTTCAATCAGGGAGCGCATATCCGGCGGCACATCGCTGCTGAAAACCATTTCCTCGCCCGTAAGCGGATGAGTAATCCCCAGACGACAGGCATGCAGCATCTGCCTGTCGATCTGCCGGACATATTCCCGCAGATCACGATCCGCGATATTCGCGGCCCGTTTGCATCCGCCATAAATCGCATCTCCCACAACCGGATGATTCAGATCGGCAAGGTGGACCCGGATCTGATGGGTCCGGCCGGTCTCCAGCCTGAGCCTGAGCAGCGAAAATCCTGCCCAGGTCTTTTCAACCTCCCAGTTGGTAATGGCCTTACGGCCTGAAACGACCCGCGAACTCATCCTTTTGCGGTCCTTGGGATGGCGGTTGAAGAAGGTCTCGATCCGGCCGCTTTCCTGGGGCATATGGCCGAAACAGACCGCCTGATATTCGCGCAGATGGGCATGACTTTTGAAGTCCTGGGCCAGGACGGCATGGGCCTTCTGGGTCTTGGCCACCACCATCACCCCGGAGGTAAGTTTGTCCAGACGATGCACGATGCCCGGCCGCTGCCGTTCACCGACCCCTTCAATATGGGGACAGTGGGCCATCAGGGCATTGACCAGCGTCATATCATAATTGCCCGCCCCGGGATGCACCACCATACCGGCCGGTTTATCCACAATCAGAATACTTTCGTCCTCATACAGGATATCAAGCGGAATAGCCCGGGCTGTCAGGAAATCTGCGGGCGCGGCCTGATCTTTCGGCACCACCCTTATATGCTGGCCCTCTTCGCACTTGAAGGCCGGTTTACGTTCAAGGCCGTCAACGGCCACATTTCCGCCGGCCAACAGGCGTGCAACCTGGGAGCGGCTGATTTCCAGTCTGGCGGCCAGGACAACATCAAGCCGCAAACCATTTTCAGCGGTACTGATCTCAAAATCTATCTGTTCAGGGGCCACAGCCACCTCTTGGCAGAACGCCAGCGCAAGCGCCGCTGCAGGGCCTCCGCAACATTCAGGCCGGCCTCATACCCGGCCTGAATATGATCATCCAGATTGTCAAAATTAGACCATTCCACATTGGCCACATTGGGACGCACCACAAAATCGGCCCGTTCGGTCCGCAGGCTGTTCAGCATGGCGCGGGCAATTTCATCCGACCTTGTCAGGATGTCCATGCTGTTATGCAGATCATTTTCATAATCAACCGGCGTGATCCGGCGCGAGACATCCACGGCCATCACAAAATCGGCCCCCAGAAATCTGGCCGCCGAAACCGGCACGGTCTCAACCCAGCCGCCGTCCACATACATCTCGCCATTGATCTCAACCGGAGGAAGGACCCCGGGAACGGAACTGGAGGCCTTCACCGCCGGACGCAGATCGCCCTGGTGCAGGATCTCCTCGCGTCCGCGACTGATATTAAGCCCCATGCAGGCAAAGGGCAGTGGAAGCTCGTCAAACTTTTTAGCCGGGATAATATTATCCATCCCCATAAAAAAGGCCTCCGGGGACACCAGCGACCGCCGCACCAGGAACCGGTAATAAAAATAGCTCTGGCGCGCCTTTTCAAAGGCCTTATCAATGAAGCGCCGATCTTCATCATTCATGGACTGACGCAGTTTGCTGGCCTGATCGATGAAATCCTCCGATTCCATATAGCCCTTGATTATGCGCTCGGTGGCAAAGGCATCGACGCTATCGGCATATACCGACCCCACAATGGCCCCCATGCTGGTCCCGGTTACTATATCCGGTTTAATGCCGACCTCATCAAAGGCCTTGAGGACTCCGATATTGGCAAGCCCTCTGACACCGCCGCCGCCCAGGGCCACTGCTAATTTCAAACTCATCCCAGAACCTCTCTGATTCTTTCGGCCAGGGGCATAATTTCCGCATCCCTGACAGTCTTGAGATCAAATGTAAGCCTGTCATCTTCTATCCGGCAGACCACCGCCGGACGGCCCGTCCGCAGGCGCACCTGCAATTCAACCGCCCTGGGTGATGTTATCCGGACCCCGAAGGAATCAATCTCCTTGCCAGGGGCGGTTCCGCCCCCCACCACGGCCTTGGTGGCGACAATCTCGGCTTCGGGGCCAAGGCCGGCTGCCAGTTTTTCACAACGTTTCCGCACGGCCTGCGGTGCTTCCTGAAGCATGGCCTGCACCGGGATCGCATCAAGACGTCCCCCCAGCATCAGTCGCAGGGTTGCATTCAGGGCGGCGATGGTCAGTTTGTCCACCCGCACAGCACGGTGCAGCGGATGCTGCGCCATGCGGCGAAGCAACTCCGACTTTCCCAGAATTATGCCGCACTGGGGTCCTCCCAGGACCTTGTCCCCGCTGAATGACACCACATCGGCATATTCGAGGCATTCGGCGATGGTCCATTCATGTCTGATTCCCACGTCGGCAAGATCAAAAGGCACCCCCGACCCCATATCGATATAGAAGGGGATCTTATGTCTTCTTGCCAGGGCGGACAGTTCTTTCAGCCCGGCCTCTTCACTGAAACCCTCGATCGAAAAATTACTGCGGTGCACCTTCATGATCAGCGCCGTGTCCGCAGTGATGGCCGCTTCGTAATCGGCAATCCGGGTCTTGTTGGTCGTCCCGACCTCTTTCAGGCCGGCCCCGCTCAAGGTCATCACATCCGGCATCCGGAACGAACCGCCGATCTCCACCAGTTCGCCGCGCGAGACAATGACCTGCCTTGAACTGGCCAGACTGGCCAGGACCAGCATTACCGCAGCGGCATTGTTGTTCACCACCAGGGCATCCTCGGCCCCGAAAGCTGCCCGGGTTATGGGACTGATGTGCTGCTGGCGCGAACCGCGTTCCCCGCTGTCCAGGTCAAATTCCAGATCGCAGTATCCCCGGGCCGCGGTTACCACGGCGTTCAGAGCCTCCTCCGCCAGTGGCGCCCGCCCCAGATTGGTATAGACAATCACCCCGCTAGCATTGATAACCGGCTGCAGGCTGCCGTTGATCTGTCCGGCTATGATCCCGCGGCACTGCTCGGCAAGTGCTTCCGCATCCGGACTCGAATCAAGTTTGCCGGCAGCTATCTGTGAACGGACCATAGCCAGGACTTCGCGCACGGTCCGGATCTTGAAATCCTCACAGCACTCCGGCACATCAATCTGCGCCACTACCGCATCAACCTTGGGAATTGTCCGGAAATCTTTCTCTGGCATAGCCTTCCTCTGTCCAAATTATAACAGCAAAAACAAGCAGATGAGAATCTAAAAAAGGGGCCTGAAGGCCCCTTCGTCTTTAGAGAAGCAATGATAATACGGCAAAGGCGTCAATAACCAGCAGCATCGGAGTCACCTCCTCTTTTTTGCCCACCGCCAGCTTGATCACGGTCCAGCTCAAGAATCCCCAGACAATTCCCTGGGTGATGGAATAGGTGATCGGAATCAGGATCAGGGCCAGAAAGGCCGGAATGGCATCATCAAAATTGGTCCAGTTGATCTTGGTGACCGGCTTCATCATGAAGACACCCACCAGCACCAATGCGGCCGAGGTCGCAATGGAAGGCACCACCGAAAGCAGGGGTGAGAAGAACATGAACGGCAGGAACAGCAACCCGGCCACCACCGCCGTCAGACCGGTTCGACCGCCCTCTTCCACGCCGGCGGCGGATTCAATGTAGCTAGTGCCCGAACTGGTACCGAAAAGACCGGCAATTGTCGTGGCGATCGAATCCACGATCAGGGCTTCCTTGATATTGCGCGGTTCGCCGTTGGCATCCGTCAGGTCCGCGGCTTCGGCCACCCCGATAAAGGTTGAAAGCGAATCAAACATATCGGTGAAGAGGAAGGCAAAGATCACCGGCCAGACCGCCAGCTTGATGGAATTGACAAAATCGATCGCCAACAGGACACTGAAGTCGGGCATGGCCAGGAGGCCCTTCCAGTTGACAATGGCGGTTTCACCCCAGCCGCCGATGCGACCCAGCGGCACGGCCAGGATGGTGGTGACTATAATGCCGATAATCAGGGCGCCCTTGCGCCGTTTGACCACCAATATCGAGGTTATGAACAGCCCGACCACGAAGGTCAGAGTGGCCGCATTCAACCCGCCGAAAGTCAGCAGGGTGGCCGGCGAATCAACGATAAACTTGGCATTGATGAATCCGATCAGCGTGATGAACAGCCCGATTCCGGCGGCCACAGCATAGCGGATCTGTTTGGGAATCGACTTGACGATATAGGTCCGCACATTGAAAACCGACAGGATCAGGAAAACAATCCCCGACCAGAAAACTGCGC
>CAYWBU010000093.1:0-8666 GCA_964456565.1 uncultured Bacteriovoracaceae bacterium
CGTGTTGAACACCACCTCACCGTATACCTCGCCGCTGCCCGCAAATGCATGCCCGTAAAAGACACTCCCGTCCTCCAGTACCAGGCATGCGGGTAACTTCGTTGTTTCTTTCAGCATTGATTTCTTTCAACCTCAACCCATGGGGTCGTTTTCCACCAGCTCCCAGATTCCGCAGGGACAGGCCCCTTCGCAGAAGCCGCAGCCGATGCAGCGGTCACCATCTACTACATATTCAAAGGACCCGCCGTCAAGCTCTTTACGGCTGATGGCCTGCTGCGGACAGATGGCCTCGCACATGCCGCAGTCGCGGCACTTGCCGCAGGATGCACATTCCATGGAACAGCTCTGCACCTCCTGGGCACCGCGCTCGCTCGGATCATAATATTCCAGCTTGACCCGGGCCTTGTCGATCATGGGCAGGTTGTCAAAGTTGTCCTCCAGACCCATAAGCCGGGCATGCACCACCCGGGCGGCCTTGCGGCCCGCGCCGATGGCATCGGTCAGCAGACCGGGGCGCACACTGTCGCCGGCGGCAAAGACCAGCGGCATACTGGTTTCAAAGTTTTCATCCACCACCAGATAGCCGCGTTCGGTGGCGATATCTGCGGGCAGGAAGCTCAGCTCGGGCTGGTCGCCGATGGAGACAAAGACCGTGTCGGCCGGCAGGACCTCGCCGCTTACCAGTTCCACGCCTTCGGCGGTGATGCCCTTGGTAAAGGCCGGCCACTTAAATTTGGCCCCGGCCGCTTCGGCGGCCTCACGTTCCTTGCCGAAGGATGCCGGCTCCTGCACATCGATCAGGGTGATGTCCTCAGCCCCCAGACGCGCGGCCTCGGTGGCCACATCACAGCCCACATTACCGGCCCCGATGATTACAACTTTTTTGCCGGGCTTGAAGTCATCCTGTTTGGCCAAGCGCAGGAAATCCAGGGCCGTAACGGCGCGCTCCTTGCCTTCGATCGGCAGCATACGCGGCTTCTGGGCCCCGGCCGTAACCACGACCGCGTCATAATCGCGGGTCAGCTGGTTAAAGTCATCCAGGCTCAGTTCCTTATCCACATGGCCGATATGTTTGGCGACCCGGGCAATCTCATGCTCGAGGACCTCTTTCGGGATCCGGCTGTCCGGGATCACCTCGGAGACCTTGCCGCCCAGCAGACCGTCTTTCTGGAAGACCACCGGTTCATGGCCCTTCTGCCAGAGCTGCCAGGCCACGGAAAGTCCGGCCGGTCCGCCGCCGATGACGGCCACCTTCTTGCCGGTTGCCGCAGCCGGTTTAGGCTCTTGGGCCTCCAGACTGGCACGTCCCAGGACCGCAATATCCACCGCATCCATGTAGTGCTCGCCCCGGGTACAATTTTCCATGCAGAGATTGGGACATAAATAGCCGCAGACCGTGGCGGCAAAGGGCGTATATTCCAGCACCAGGTTGACGGCCTCTTCATACTTACCGTTCCTGATCAGCTCCCAGCGCTTCTGGACCGGGATCCCGGTGGGGCAGTGAAACTGACAGGGCGGCAGATACTTGTCATTGGCCCAGACCGGCACAAAGCGCCGCAGTTCGCCGGATTCGATCACATCAATGGGGCTGCGGTCGATATTGGTAAGGTCACCCACGACCCCGCCCCTTCCCAGTTCTGCGTCCCAGACATCGCTATGAAAGGCGCTCATGGATTTACGAACCTTGGCCTGTTTCTCACTGGGTTTGCGTGCGATCAGCACCTGCCAGGCCTGGCGCTCGGCGGTCAGTTCATTATAGCGTTCCGGCTTTTTGACAGCATCCAGAAAGCCCTTGAGGTTATCCTGCAGCCACTGCCACTCCTCATCGGTCAGGTCGGCCAGGCGGGCATCGGCCGCACTGTAACCCTCGCAGCTGCCTCTGAAATAGACCCGGCCGCCCACCATGCCCACACAGGGCCGGTCGCCCAGGATCTTGTCGCCATATTCGGAATCCAGCCCGCAGACAACCGCGATGCCGCCGGCCATGAACTCGGCAAAGGTATCACCGGTGCCGCCCAGCACCCACAGCTCGGGATCGGCAAAACGCGGGTTGGATTTGGTCATGGTCATGCCGCGGGCGCCGATGTCGCCGCCCACAAAGACACGGCCCTGGGCCATGGCATTGGCCGTACCGTTGGTGGCATGGCCATGGATGATGATATCAGCCCCGGCATTCAGCCAGCCGGTGTCATCACTGGCCGAACCGTCCACCTCGATCACAGTGCCCGGGAACCCCATTGCGCCGACCCGCTGGCCGGCGGTGCCCTTTATCCTGACATGCACAGGTTCGTCGCCGGCGCGCCAGAGCCGGCCACCGATGCCATGCTGGCCTTTGGCCTCCACCTCGATATTGCGGTGTCCAGCGCTGACGGCCGCCTGCATGCGCTGTTCCAGCACCCTGGAATCAACTCTGTCCTCATTTTCAGTTCCTGAAATTACAAAAACTTCCTGCTGTGACATTTTTCGCTCCATTAAACCATGTATCTGATCTTAAGCCGCTCGGCGGCATCGAAATCGGCAATCCCCAGGGCATCGGACATTCCGATGGGCAGGGAGGTTGAGCGGCCCATGGGAGCCAGGATCTTCTTGAGTTCGGCATCAAAGCTCAAGTAGACATCCACGACCCGTTCAGCCACCTTCTCGGGATCCAGGCGGCGATAGATGCGCGGATCCTGCGAGGTTATGCCCTTGGGACAGAGGCCGATATTGCAGATATTGCAGCGGTCGCCCTCGGATCCCAGGCAGCCGGCCGCGGCCTGCATGATATATTTACCGATCTGCACCCCGCTGGCGCCCAGCATGATCAGGGCTGCGGCATTGGCGGCCAGGTTGCCGTTCTTGCCCACACCGCCGCCGGCAAAGAGCGGAATCTCGTTCTGCTTGCCGATCTTCACCAGGTTCAGATAGGCATCGCGGATATTGGTGGCGATGGGATGGCCCATATGGTCCATGGAGACATTATAGGCCGCACCCGTACCGCCGTCCTCGCCGTCAATGGCCAGAGCCGCGGCATAGGGGTTGCGCGTCAGGTTGTTGAGCACGGCATTGGCCGTGGTGGTACCGGAAATCTTGGGATAGACCGGCACCCGGAAGCCCCAGGCCATGGACATGGACTGGATCATCTTGGCCACACTCTCCTCGATGGAATATTTGGTCTGGTGGGTCGGCGGACTGGGCAGGCTGACCCCGGTGGGCACCCCGCGGATCGCCGCAATCAGCTGGTTGACCTTGTACCACATCAGCAGCCCGCCGTCGCCGGGCTTGGCGCCCTGGCCATATTTGATCTCGATGGCGCAGGGGTCCTCCTTCATCTCCGGGATGGCATGGATGATCTCGTCCCAGCCGAAATAGCCCGAGGCAATCTGCAGGATGACATATTTGATGAAGCGCGAGCGCAGCAGACGCGGCGGACAGCCGCCCTCGCCCGTACAGATGCGTACCGGCATGTTGCATTCCTCGTTCAGGTAGGCAACTCCCATCTGAAGGCCCTCCCACATATTGGGGGAAAGCGCGCCGAAGGACATGCTGCCGATCACCAGCGGATAGATCTCTCTGACCGGCGGGACCCAGCTGCCGCCCTGCATGGCGGCCATGGCCTCTTGCGGCGGCAGGTTGCGGCCCAGGAGGGTCCGCAGTTCAAATTCGTGCCGGCCGGCATCCAGGGCCGGGTCGGTCAGCATCGAGATCCTGGAAAACTTGATCTGGTCCAGCAGACTGGCCGAACTGTTGCGCCGACCGCCACGGCGGCGCGGATTGCCGTCCTGGTTGTTGTGGTAACGCAGCTTGTCCACCTCGTCGGAATGCAGCGGCTTGATGGCGCCGTTGGGGCAGACCAGGGTGCACATGCCGCAGCCGATACAGGCATGCGCCACATCGGTCTTCTGGCGTACTCCGTGCCAGACACTGTAGACATTGCCGGGACGCTCTTCGAGGCCCACCTGGACATTGACGGCCCGTTTACGGTGCACGCCCAGCTCAATGGCCTTTACCGGACAGACCGCGGTGCATTTGCCGCACAGGGTACATTTATCCTTATCCCAGGCAAGCTGCCAGGGAAGATCTTTGACACTCAGGGTTGACGGTTGAATGGTTCCCATTGGTTTCTCCTTTTTACTTCCTGGCGTTCGGCATCCACATAGACCATGTCATATTTCATGGGCTGCAGGTCCAATGAGCGGTCACGGTCGGGAATGGCGCTGTCCAGTCCGCACATCTCGGATGAAAAGGCAAACACGCCCGGCTTGCCGCCCACGACCCCGGGACGCAGTTTCTTGCTGTCCTGGGCCATGAACATGGTCTTGTCCGGCAGGCAGCCGATCACGCAGTTGGGGCCGTCGATAATCAGCGGCCGGCAGGAATGTTTCAGCACCCGCAGTTTTTCTCCGTCGGGATGTTTGGCCAGCTCATGGTCCTTGAGGGGCGTGATCACATGTTTATAGGCCGCAAGCCCCAGTCCCAGTTCCTTGACCGTATAGTGCAGAATATGGGCAAAGACCTCGGAGTCGGACTGATAACCCATGTAGCCCGAGATGCCCCGCGAGGACAGAAATTCGCGAATCGGTACAAAGGCCGTGTTTTCACCGTTGGTCATGGTGGCATAGCCTTCCACGAAGAAGGGATGGCAGGCATACAGGGTGATGTCATAGTTGGTGTTCTGACGGCCCTGGGCCATGATCATGCGGGCCTTGATGTCACGGTCTTCCAGGCCGAGATAGGCGGCGATGTCCATGGGATCGCCCACTTCCTTGATCATGACCACATCGGGCCAGAAACTAAAGACCATCATGGAACCGTCGGCCTCGCCCAGGTTGCGCAGGTCAACCCGGATATCCATCAGACGCCGGCCCTTTTGCTCCTCGCTGAGGTTGTCCCAGTCTTCGGGATATTCATAGGCCCGGATGAGGTAGACATCGCGCTTGGGGGTTCCCTTGGGCGGGGCCTTGACCGGCTTGATGGATACCTTGTGCTTGGTCAGGAAACCCAGTTCCATCATATATACATCAAGTTTGCGGATGCCCTCCTGGGTGAAGACCCCCGAGAGAATCGGCAGATCCTTGCAGGCTTCCAGTTCGCCGCCCAGGTCCTTCATGAAAAGGCCCACGCCCGAACCGTCATGCCCCTCTTTCATTGTATCCAGGGCCCTGAGCGCCACCATGGGCGACAATGGCTCATTACTCGTGATTGAAAACAAACGACACATGCGTTATCTCCTTCGCAAATTAGTCCACCCTCATATAGCTATATTCGTGCCATTTGATAACAAATTGATATTATTGACATTTGCACCCCAATGCCTACCCAGCGCTTTGATACAATTTTGTATATAAAATACTCAAAGCGGCTTTGGTGCTGGATTTATACTGCGCCAATGCTTATTTAGCGATTTTAAACAATTTCGTATCACAATTAGGCAGGCTTCCTGGCATTGGGTACATTTTCGTGACATTTCAACAGCAAACACTCTCACCAAGACATCCCCACACCTATCATATATTACAGCAAAATGCATTCTCCCTCTTTTCACCATTGACTTATTAAAATAACACCGTTAAGTTAACAGTGTTATTTTTTCAAGGAGGGCCTATGCCAAGGATTGCAAGGACCAGTCAGGATATCGCACTTGAAAAGGAACGCATTTTGGAAGCCGCCTCGGACATCATCTGCGAAACCGGCTTCAACAACCTCAGCATGCGCAAACTGGCCCGGCGGGTGGACATGACCGCCACCAACCTGTACAACTACTACGCCGGCAAGGACGAACTCTACCTGGACATCCAGACCCGCGGTTTTGAGATTATGACAGAGCTCTTTGCTACTGCGACCGCCGACATCACCCATCCGTTTGAAAAGATCCGGGCCATGATTCAGGCCTACCTGGATTTCGGCCGGCGCTATTCCGAATATTATGACATCATCTTTTCCTGGAATACTCCCAAGTTTGCCGACTATCTGGGCACCCCTATTGAGCCGACGGCCCGCATTGAAAAAAATGCCGGCCTCCAAGTGGCCGCCTTCACCGAACAGGTTCTGCAGGAACTGCACGACAAGACCGGCCTGCCTCCGGCAGAGGATATCAATTTCAGGGCCATGCAGCTCTGGACAAGTTTGCACGGCATCGTCAACCTGATCAACAGCCGGGTCCTGCAGGAGGTTGTCCATGACCCGCAGGCCTACATCGAACGCGTCGCGGACGAACTTCTCCTGCCATTCACAAAAACTGAAAAAGGAGGATCCATATGATCGCTTCCCGGATCACACCCCTCAACACCATCACCCGCCTGGCACTGAGCGCCATGGCACTGGCCTTCAACTGTTCAGCAAACCTGAAACGCCATATGCGCAACTCCGACGGCTGGATCAACTTCAGCGTGGGGATCTGCACCGAGGATCAAAGTGTTGCCCAGACCATTATCTTCAATGACGGCCGTGTCAGGGTGACCTCCGGCAGCAGCGAAAACAACGACGTGGTCCTGATCACCAGGAATGATGTTATCCTGAAGGAAATGGCCACGGTGCCGCCCAACGAAGTCCTCAACATGATGCTGCGCAACAAAATCATGATCCGCGGCAACATGTCCTATCTGCAGCTCTTCAATTTCTACATCTCCCTGCTGGTGGGCCGGCAGCAGCAGCGCACCCTGGACCGGGCCCATGCCGCGGACATGCAATCCCGCCGAAAAGAATACGGTATCAATGACCCCGAACTGGCCCGTGAACTCCGGAATCGCCACAAACAGCACCTCCAAGCCGACAAAACCCATGATGAAAATGTCCGCCACCTTGAAGACCCCTACCTTTCCGAATATGGACTGGACGATTTTCCACGCCTGCAGAACCTGCTGGACCGGCACTTGAAATCGCGCCCGGAACTCTGCCCCGAGCGCCCGGTCCTGCTGACCGAATGGTACCGCCGCCACGGTTTTGAACACGACCATCAGGGCCGGACCTGGCAGCCGGTCCTGCGTCAGGGCCTGGCCTTTGAATATCTCATGAGCAACAAAAAGGCGCTGATCGCCGAAAGCCAGCTGCTGGCCGGCACCACAACCACCAATCCCGACTGCGGCGTGATCGTCTTTCCCGATGCCCAGGGCACCATGGCCTGGGGCGAACTCAAGTCCATCGACAAACGTCACCTGAACCCCTACGACATCAGCCCTGAAACCCGGTCTGCCCTCAGCGACGTCTTCCCGTTCTGGGCCAGACGCAATTTCCGTGAGCTGGTGCGCGAACAGTATGACAACCCGCTGGGACTGCAGATCGATGAACGCTTTGTGGCCTATTTCTGCTGGAAATCGGTGGGGCTGTCGCATACGGTGCCGGATTTCCGCACTATCCTGACCAGGGGCACCGACGGCATCATTGCCGAGATCCGGCAGAAACTTAAGAGCGACCCCCTTGATGAAGACGGCCGCGCCTCACTGGAGGGCATGATCCACAGCCTGGAAGGCCTGGCGCAGTATGGCGCCAACCTGGCAAAGCAGGCCCGTCAGGAGGCCGAGCTGACCGCTGATCCGCAGCGCCGCAAAGAGCTGCTCGAGATGGCCGCCAACTGCGAACAGGTGCCGCGACAGCCGGCCAAAAGCCTGGCCGAGGCCGTCCAGTGCATCTGGATCACCTGGATCGGCATGCATATGGAGAATACCAATACCGGTCTTTCCCTGGGGCGTCTGGACCAGTGGCTGCAGCCCTACCTGCTGGCGGACATGGAAAATATCAGCGACCCCCATGCGCGTAGCAGCTATATCAGAAATGCCATTGAGCTGATCGGCTGCTTCTACCTCAGAATCACCGATCACATGCCCCTGTCGCCGGATATCGGCAACTACCTTTTCGGCGGCTCGCCGGCCGACCAGGCCATCACCCTGGGCGGGGTCACTCCCGCGGGCGAGGACGGCGTCAATGACATGACCTACATCTTCCTGAAGGTTACCGAGATGCTCTCGCTGCACGACCCCAATGTAAACGCCCGCATCAACCCCGAAAAAAACAGCGCGACCTATATCCGCCGGCTGTGCGAGGTCAATTTCACCACCTCGGCCACACCCTCCATGCACAACGATGAGGCGGTCTTCGCCTCGCTGCGCCAGCACGGCTATCCCGAGGAGCACATTCGCGACTGGTGCGCCATCGGCTGCGTGGAACCCACCATCTCCGGCCGCCACTGCGGCCATACCGGCTCCATCCTGATGAATATGGTGGCCGCCATGGAAATGGCCTTGAACAACGGCCGGCACCCGCTGATGCAGTGGGACCTGGGACCCCGCACCGGCGCAGTACAAGATTTCAAGACCTTTGAAGAGTTTTTCGAGGCCTACGCCACCCAGCAGCGCTTCCTGATCGAACAGGCCGTCAGCCTCAACAATATGTATGCCGAGATGCATGCCCGCATCCGCCCCACACCCTTCCTGAGTTCATTAATGGACGGCTGCATTGAAAAGTCCCGCGACATTACCTGGGGCGGGGCGCGCTATAACACCTCGGGCTCCTCCAATATCGGCCTGGCCGACATCACCGACAGTCTGCTGGCCATCAAGAAACTGGTCTTTGACGAGCAGCGCTTCAGCTTTGACGAACTCAAGGCCGCCATTGACGGCAACTTCGCGGATGCCCCGGCCATCAGGGCCATGGTGCAGAACCGGGTTCCTCTGTTCGGCTCCGGCGATCCC
>CAYWBU010000093.1:8730-10827 GCA_964456565.1 uncultured Bacteriovoracaceae bacterium
GGTCTACGGCAACCTCTCCGGCAGCCTGCCCTCGGGCCGCGTGGCCGGCAAGGCCTTCACCCCGGGACTGACGCCCGAACCCAATGCCAGCAAGAACTACCTGGACTTCATCTCGGATGTGGCCCGGCTCAAACCCGAGAACATGGACAACAACATCGCCTTCAATGTCAAGATCACACCTTCGGCCGCCGACAGCCGCCAGAAGACCGTGGAAAACATGGCCAGCTATGTCAGGACCTATTGCGGCCTGGGCGGCATGCAGATGCAGTTCAATGTGGTCAACTCGCGGGTGCTCAAGGATGCCATGGCCAACCCCGAGAACTACCGCAACCTGATTGTGCGCATCTCGGGCTACAATGCCTATTTTGTGACCCTCAACAAACAGCAGCAGATCGAACTGATCGAAAGGGCCGAATACGGAGTCTGAGATGGGAAAACCGCTGATCATCGACATCAAGGGCAATTCACTGGATGACGGCCCCGGGATCCGCTCGGTCATCTTTTTCAAGGGCTGCCCGCTGAGGTGCAGCTGGTGCCACAACCCCGAAAGCAAGCGCGCGGGCCTGGAAATCTCCTTTGACCGCGAACTCTGCATCGCCTGCGGCAACTGCGCCCGGGAATGTCCGGCAGGGGCCATCATACCCGATACCCCTGAATTTATTGACCGCGGGCGCTGCAACCTCTGCGGACGCTGCATTGAGGCCTGTCCGTCCCGGGCCCTCACAACAGTCGGCCGGACCATGGAAATCACCGAGATCATGCAGCAGGTCTTAAAGGACCGGCCCTTCTTTGAAACCTCGGGCGGCGGGGTAACCCTCTCGGGCGGCGAACCGACCCTGCATATGGATTTTGCAGGCGAGCTGCTCAAGGAACTTAAAAAGGCCGGCATCCACACCCTGGTGGAAACCTGCGGGCTCTTTGACCTGGATGATTTCTGCCGCAGGGTCCTGCCGCATACCGACCTGATCTTCATGGATATCAAGATCTTTGACCAGGCTGCCCATAAACAGCACTGCGGGGTCGGCAACGAACTGATCCTCGATAATTTCAAGCGCCTGCATATGCTGACACAGACCGAAGGCTTTGATATCCTGCCGCGCACCCCGCTGGTGCCCGGCATCAGCGATACCGCAGAAAATCTTACGGGCATCGCCGGGTTTCTGGCCGCCAATCATGTCAGAAAGACCCAGCTGCTGAGCTACAACCCGCTGTGGGAGGATAAAACCGCCAAGCTGGGCCTTGACTGGCCCTTTGCAGACAATCCGCAGCTGAAAAAATGGACGGCCCCGCAAAGGATGGAGGACTGCCGCCAGTTCTACCGCGAGCGCGGCATTGAGGTGCTCTGAGGGCCTGAGAAAAAACCTCAGGCCAGTTTTTTCTTCTTAAAGCGTCGCGGATCGATGTTATATTTCTGGACCTTGTACTGCATGATGCGCTTGGTGGTCCCCAGGATACGCGCCGCCTCGCTCTGATTGCCCCGGGAATCCTTGAGGGCGTCCACGATCAGGGAACGTTCGTAGGCCTCCACGCTGGCCATCAGATTGGAATTGCGGCTGCGGTTGGCCAAGGCATCCTTGATCTGCAGCGACGGCGGCAAATGCACACTTTCAACCGTATCACCCGCGGTCAGCAGCACGGCCCGCTCCATACAGTTTTCCAGCTCACGCACATTGCCGGGCCAGTGATAGGCCAGCAGCAGATTAATGGCCGGTGTGCTGATTCTGCGAATGACCTTATTCATTTTCTGAGCGTATTTTTCCACAAAATGATCTGCCAGCAAAAGAATATCATCCTTGCGATCACGCAATGGGGGCAAAAACACGGGGAACACATTAATACGGTAATATAGATCCTGGCGAAAGCTACCGTCTTCAACGGCTTTTTCGAGGTCGGCTAAGGCGCGTCCGGGTTCGTCTTGATCTAGGCTGAGTTTAGCCCGGGCCACATAGACCGGCGCAAAACTGCTGTCTACAGCGATGGCATCCTGGTAGAGGACCATGGTGTCGACATCGCGGAAAAATTCCTCATGATCATCATAGGCCAGGATCTTCTCCTTGAACTCCTCGGATTTGACATAGTCGGCCAGCGTATACTTGC
>CAYWBU010000094.1:0-10789 GCA_964456565.1 uncultured Bacteriovoracaceae bacterium
AAACCCGCCCATGCCAGCGTCAAGGTTGTTGATGCCAACGGCGAAGGCGGCTGGGAAACAACCTACGAGGACCGGCCCGCAACCTTTGAAAAACTGCCCGGAGCGTACCAGATAATCGCCGAAGATTCCTGGGGCACCAATCAGAAACTGAAATTCGGCACAATTGATATCGTGGCCGGTCAGACCGCCAACAGGATCTGCGATTTTGATGCGCCGCCGTCCCAGACCGATGTCCCGCCGGTAGCCGCCTCCCCCAAACAGACTGTCAGGGAAACAGCGCCGGCCGTTCCGCAAAACACTCAGGATTTAGAGGCGATCGCCGAACAGGCCCGGTCACAGGCCATGGCCCAGATGCAGGCTGCCATGGCAGCAATGCAGGGCACGGCACAAAATCAGCCGACACAGCAGACCGCAGAAGACAACGCCTCCGGGCCCGGTCAGTTGCGGCCCGGGGTCGGCGCCCAGCATACCGGACCGGTGGGAGCCCCTCCGCCAAGTGTGGACTATTCCAATATCGGCGCCCGGGATACCGGCGGCGGCCTGAGCGAAGAGGATGAACGGCCCGAACAGGGACACAACCCCTATGCCGGCATGTCCTCCGGAGAGATGCAGGCGGCCTTCGCCCAGGACATGGGCATGCAGGGGCCCCAAGGCAGCGGCACCGGATTCAGTCGCGATGACTGGCAGCTCGGCAGCACCTACGTCCTGCAGTGCAAACGCCATGAAGACACCCTGAACAATCGGCTTGATTCCTACACTGAGATTGCCGAGAGCCGGGGAAGAAACGATATCCTCAACCGGATCAAGACCGCGCGAAAAAATCTTGAAGAACTTGCCAGACAGCGCAAGCAGCGGGTACCCAAGGAAACCTTGCAGCAGACCCTGAACCGCTGTGCCCAGGAAGTCCATGCCATCAATGTAACCCTGGCAATGGGACAATAATCCTCCGGCTGCGCCCCTGATAACCAGGGGCGCAGCCGATGGTTGACACCCGTAATATTTCAACTTAATAATATACTGTAATTTACAGGCAACTGGGGACCCATCCGACATCCATGGCTGCTGTGATATTTATGCGCCTTTATCAAAAGGCAATCAGGAGGTCAAAATGAAGAGATATGGTCTAGTATTGGCCGCGCTGTGTTACGCCCTAGTCGTCTGCGGCTGTCAGGGCAGCGCATCGGATGACAACGAGCTGGCTTTTGCCTTGGCCGCATCAAAAACAATGGATGCCCCGGCAGCCGAGGACATCGCTGCCGGAACCGAAGTCACCCAGGATGCCTATACCGCCGAAGAGATTGAGGATATCCTGGCAACCATTTCCGCCACCCTGCTGGAAATCCCGTGGCAGGATATGGACTGGAACGCCTATGCTGACCAGCTCGAAAATCAGCCGGCGGCGGCCACCAGCCGCGCCCTGACTCTGCCGGCCGTTACCGTCCTCAAGAAAGACGGCCTCACGGTCAAGGCCACGGCCGTATTTGACCAGCTGACCAAACCCGCCATCCTCCTGAGCTGCATCTATGACGGCTACAAACTGGACGACCTGCCCCTGGTGACCGACAGGACCCTCTCCGGCACCCTCAATATCCGGGTCTTCCCGGAAAACATCCTGAAACTGCAGCTGGGCATCATGCTGTATACCGCTGACGATCTTGCCATCAACGGCAACCTCGGATTCATCCCCATCACCACCACGGTCGGGGTTGCGGACATGTACCTCTACTACAGCCTGTGGAGCATGAAATTCCTCGATGATCCGGCGCCCTCCGGAACCATCGTCCTCAACGGCCTGTCAATCCAGCTCGACCCCGAATGGCTGGCCTTTTTCATGGATCTGCTGGGCGTTTAGAAAAAGCCTGACAACAATCCGCACCCCGCCGCTTTGACCCCGTTCAGACGAGGTCAAAGCGGTCGAGATTCATGACCTTGTCCCATGCGGCCACAAAATCGTTCAGGAATTTTTCCTGCGAGTCCTCACAGCCGTAGACTTCCGCTATGGCCCGCAGCTGGGAATTTGAGCCGAAGACCAGATCCACCCGGGTGGCGCTCCATTTAAGTTCGCCGCTGGCGCGGTCACGCCCCTCGAAGAGATTTTCGCCGGCAGGTTTCCACTCCGTGCGCATGTCGAGCAGATTCACGAAGAAATCATTGGTGAGGGCCTCCGGCCGTTTGGTGAAGACGCCGTGGGGCACCTGCCCGAAATTGGTGTTCAAGACCCGCAGTCCGCCCATAAGCACCGTCATCTCAGGCGCGGTCAGCGTCAGCAGTTGCGCCCGGTCAACCAGCAGTTCCTCTGCCGATACGCTGAATCTGGATTTCTGGTAGTTGCGAAAACCGTCGGCCCGCGGTTCGAGGACAGCGAATGATGCCACATCGGTCTGTTCCTGCGAGGCATCCGTGCGTCCGGGCGCGAAGGGAACAATTATATCATGGCCGGCATTCCTGGCCGCCTGTTCGACACCGGCGCATCCGCCCAGCACAATCAGATCGGCAAGCGAAACCCGCTTGCCGTCGGACTGGGCGCGGTTGAACCCGGCCTGAATCCCTTCAAGGCTCTGCAGCACCGTATCCAGCAGATCCGGCTGATTGACTTCCCAGTCCTTCTGCGGCGCCAGCCGGATGCGCGCCCCGTTGGCCCCGCCGCGCTTGTCGGAGCCGCGGAAGGTTGAGGCCGAAGCCCAGGCGGTGGTAACCAGCTGCGAAACCGCCAGGCCGCCTGCCAGGATTTTGGCCTTGAGAGCGACGATGTCCTGCGCGTCGATCAGCTTATGATCCACGGCCGGCACCGGGTCCTGCCAGATCAGCTCCTCATTAGGGACCTCCGGACCGAGATAGCGCGAACGCGGTCCCATGTCGCGGTGGGTCAGCTTGAACCACGCCCGGGCAAAGGCGTCCGCAAACTCCTCGGGGTGCTGCAGGTAACGCCTGGCGATCGGCTCAAAGATCGGATCGTAGCGCAGCGAAAGGTCCGCAGTTGTCATCATGGGCCGGTGCCTCTTGGACGGATCGTGCGCGTCAACCACCATATCCTCATCAGCCACGTCCCTGGCCAGCCACTGGTACGCACCGGCCGGACTCTTGACCAGTTCCCATTCATACTTGAAAAGCACCGTCAGATAGCCCATATCCCACCTGGTGGGATTGGGTTTCCAGGCGCCTTCCAGACCGCTGCTGATGGTATCGCCGCCATGGCCGCTGCCGAAGCTGCTCTTCCAGCCCAGACCCTGCTCTTCAATTGCGGCGGCTTCGGGCTCGGGACCCACATGCGTCGCCGATCCGGCACCGTGACATTTGCCGAAGGTATGCCCGCCGGCCACCAGCGCCACGGTTTCCTCATCGTTCATGGCCATGCGTGCAAAGGTCTCGCGGACATCCTTACCCGAGGCCACCGGGTCCGGGTTGCCGTTCGGGCCTTCGGGATTTACATAGATCAAACCCATCTGAACGGCGGCCAGCGGGTTTTCAAGGTCGCGCTCGCCGGAATAACGCTTGTCGCCAAGCCATTCGGTTTCACTGCCCCAGTAGATGTCCTCTTCCGGCTCCCAGATGTCCTCGCGTCCGCCGCCGAAACCGAAGGTCCTGAACCCCATGGATTCCAGCGCACAGTTACCGGCAAGGACCATAAGGTCGGCCCAGGAGATCCTGCGGCCATACTTCTGTTTGATGGGCCAGAGCAGACGGCGGGCCTTGTCGAGATTCACGTTGTCCGGCCAACTGTTCAGCGGCGCCAGCCGTTGGTAGCCGGAGCCGGCGCCGCCACGGCCGTCGCCCATGCGGTAGGTGCCCGCGCTGTGCCAGGCCATCCGGATAAAGAGCCCCCCGTAGTGCCCCCAGTCGGCCGGCCACCAGTCCTGGGTGTCATTCATCAGGGCCTGGAGATCTTTTTTCAGGGCCGGCAGGTCAAGCTTCTTAAATTCCGCGGCATAGCTGAATGTCCCGTCCATGGGATTGCTCAGGCTGGAATGCTGATGCAGGATCCTGAGATTAAGCTGATTGGGCCACCACTCCCGGTTCGATGTGCCGCCGCCTGCAATGGATCTTCCGGTCATGCCCGTTGCCGGGCGCTTGTCACCTTCACTCATCCTGATTCTCCTTTAAGGTCTGGTTTTGCACCGCCCACAGGTTATCAAGCTGCGTCTAAGAATTTCCGAAACCTGCCTCGAAAAAAATACCAAGCGTATCAACTCACCCCTGTTGAGGTGAAAATATTTAAATTAATCCCATTCCGGCGGCCGTCAATACAGCGCCATGAATCATTGAAGGTTAGGCGTTATTCAGGTGATTTCCGAGACCATCAGAGCGCAGTCCTTAAAGCCTACTCAACAAAAGACCTTATCATCATTGAGAAGAGTTCCTGGCTGTAGGCGTAGGCCTTCTTCTTAGCCGGAAAGCGTTTGTCAAACTCCTCGGCCTTTTCCAGATCTATCTCGAAGAGGCTGCTCTCCCTGAACTGCCACTGATGATCCGCAAAGACGCCCTTTTCAAGTTCCAGCACCAGCAGGCCCAGCGGATAGCTGCCGTCGCCGGCGCTGATGTTGAGGTCCTTGCCGTTTCTGAAGCCGTGCTTGCAGTAGTTGTGAGGGTCTCCCAGGATTATGATGGCCGGGAAGCCCATCCGGATGGCCAGAGCCTTTGTGTGTTCGATCAGTTTTGTGCCGATGCCCTCGCGCTGCAGGCTCGGATGCACGCAGAGCGGACCGAAGGTGACCGTTTTCAATTTTTGACCGATCTCATTGACCACCTCGGATCTGGTGTACATGATGCTTGCGACGATCTGGCCGTCGCGCTCGGCAACATGGGTAAGTTCAGGCATGAAATCGACATGCTCACGCATGATATGCGCCGTATAGTGTTCGTCGCAGCCGGGACGGTATAGATTCCAGAAGGCTTCGCGGGTCAGTTCTTCTACTTCTTTATAATCCTTTGGCTCTTCGGGTCTGATTTTCATTTTAAAACTCCTTGGCTTTACTTATCATGGATGACTCCAATTAATCCTTCCTTTTACGATAGTAACCCGGATTATGGCCGGTCCAGCTTTTGAAGGCACGATAGAAATTGGGCAGATCACTGTAGCCGAGCTCCATGGCGATCTGTTCAAAGGAATCCGATGTCTTTTCAATAAGGTCGATGGCCTTCTCGCACATGATCTCCGCCACCAGGCTCTTATAGGAGGCCCCCTCCTCACTCAGCCGGCGCCTGAGGGTCCGGGGCGAAACGTTCATACTCCGCGCCATCTGGGTGAACGACGGCAGGGTTCCGTGCTGATGCATCAGCGTATGCCTGATCCGGCCGGAGGCCGTTTCCATTTCCTGCAGGCGCAGGCTGACCTGCCGGCATTCTTCCTCAAAGGTTTTCTTTACCAGCGGGTTGGCCAGGGGCAGCGGCATGAACAGGTATTGGCTCTCAAAAACTATCAGATTGGCGCCGGCATTGAAACGCACCGGACATTCAAAGGCCTGCTCATAGGCTGAGGCATAATCCGGCTGCGGATAGGCAAAACGGACTTCCTGAAATGGCAGCGGTTTGCCCAGCAGGTCCCGGGCCATGCGCTGCATGGAGGCAACATCCCGTTCGCAGATAAACATGCGCAGATCTTTCAGGTCAAGAAGCTCATTCATCTGCATATAGGCCAGTTCGCCCTCAACTTTCAGATCATGCTGGAAAAATGTCAGCGACAGTACAATATAGCGGTAGGCGATCTGGATGGCCTCCAGCAGCGTGTCACAACTGTAGGCTGCCGCCCCCTGTTTGCCGTAGACCCCGACATGATAGTGCTGGCCGATCTCAAGGCCGATGGCGGGTTCGGGCGCAAGCTTCACGATATTGCGGATGACCTTGAGTTCCTGTTCCGGGGTCACAAAGAAATCCGGATCGTCCAGGTCGCCAGGATTGATACCGCTGCCGGCCAGCAGCGTGGCAACGCCGATATCCTGGCGCTGCATATAGCGGGTCAACACCGCCACCGAATTCACCGACCGGTAATGCGGCAAAAACGCTTTTGATACCAGATGAATGGAACTGCTTTGGGCTGCATTACCCATAAAACACCCTCTCCCTTGGCCGCAAATGACAATAATATGGACATCTTCTGCAATTGTCAAATCATCAGGCAATAAGACACATAGATAACACTCTAAATGTCATTCGGGAGGGAAATCAGGTGAAAACAAAAAAAACATTGGTCATGATTATAATCTGGGGCGTCTGCTGCGGCATGGTTTTCCCTTTTGCCGGCATGGCGACCGAATGGAAAAAGGTCGGCGAACAGGACGGCATTACAGGCTTTACCCGTCCGACGCCCAAGAGCTGCTGCGATGAGGTGCTGGCCTTCGGTATAATTGATGCCCCGGTCCAGGCGGTGGAGTCCATCATCCGCGATCCCGAAACCTACAAAGATTTCATGTTCATGTGTCAGGATACCCATCCGGTCGATATCCCCGGGATGGAGAGCGCCGGCGATGTGAAACACATCCGGTTCATCATGGGGATGCCCTTTCCGGTCAAGGACCGTGACGCAATTTTTCGAATCGAATATACCATCGATAAGGCCAGCAACACCCTTTATTACCATATCGAAAATCTTGCCACGGACCACCTTGCGTCCGACAAAATGGTAAGGGCCCCCCTGGTAAGCCTGGATTACAGATTGAGACCGCTGGGTCCCGCGCGGACCGAATTCACCTATCTGGGTCTGGCCGATCCCGGCGGCAAACTGCCGGCAGCGCTGGTCAACACCCTGACCAAAAACATCGGCACCAAGACAATCGCCAATCTCAGGGAAATCCTGGCCCAGAATCCACAAAAAGATATCCCGGCCCTCGTCACGGCAACTCCGGTCAAATCACATTCTCTGATCGGGTGCACACGGCCCGCGGATAAAAATTAAAGCCTTAGGAGGAGGTATTGTATGTTGGACATGTTTACAGCAAGCGAGGGAGTTTCATTCGGACTGGCAAGCTTTTATTGGCTTGTGGCGGCAACCTATCTCTTTGTTCTCAATGAAATCACCCGGCGGTTCAAGTGGGTCGGGTTCTTTGCATTTTTCATCCTGCCGATCATCCTGACCGCCCTGTGGTTCACCGTGATGAGCGACAACATCTACAGTAAGGACTGGTTCCCGCTCGTAAAGATCTATTCGTGTACGGCCGGCTGCATCGGGTTCTGGCTGCTCAGATTTGTCAAGGGTACGGACAAGGAGACCGGCAAGGAATGGCGCCTGATCGACAATAAATGGGCCTTGCTGTTCCCGCCCGCCATCCTGGCCATCAACATCCTGGAGGCCGTAATCCGTGATTTCCAGGTCGGCTATCTCTACAGCGGTCTCGGGCTGACAACGGTTGAAACCCTGGGAGAACTTGAAACCTACCTGGCCGGTTCCTGGAACTACATGAACGGCATCGCCGGTATTCTGAACATCCTCACCATCACCGGCTGGGTCGGCATCACGATCCGCAAGAAGACCAAAACCGACGGCAGCCGCGACATGCTCTGGCCCGATATGCTGTGGTTCTGGATCATCGCCTACGATCTCTGGAACTTCGCCTTCACCTACAACTGCTACCCGACCATCTCATTCTATATCGGCTTCGCCCTGCTGGTGCCGCCGACCATTTGCGCCTTCACCGTCGGCAAGGGAGCCTGGCTCCAGCACCGCGCCCACACCCTTTCCCTGATGTGCCTGACGATTCAGACCTTCCCGGTCTTCTTCACCCCGGGCAGCAAATATTGCGTCACATCAGCCTACGATCCCCACACCTACTTCATCGTAAGCTTCTTGGCCCTGGCATCAAACGTGGCCGTATTCGCCTACATGCTTTACAGAATAAAGGTAACCGGCAGAAATCCCTACAAGGAAGAACTGTATACGGATCACCAGGAATATATCGAAATCAAATCATACAGCGTAAACCCCGGCGAAGCCGAGGCCGCCGCCTGATATAATCCTGCGGCACACATGTGGTCCCGGACAAGTTCCGGGCCACATGTGCCCCCCCAAGACAGATATCAGGTCGGAGAGTACACTTCATCAGGTTTCACAGGACTCAAACGAACGAATAGAATCGGCCCCTTAGTTGCTTAGTTTTGTCGCAACGGAAATGGGCGAAGGGCGGATTCCGCTATCGAGCTGGAATATCCATAAACTGCAGCGAGGAGCCAACCCGAAGACCGGGTTGGCTCCTCGCTTGGGATCTTAGATAAACTGGGCGTTTTCCTGAATGATCTTCTGGTAGCCCTTGTGATCGGTATAGAGCTCGTCCATGAGCGGATTTTTCTTCTTTTTGATGATAGTCCTGACCTGATAGATACCCACGGCAACATTGAACACCAGGGCGATGATGCTCACGGCATAGTAGGCGGTCGGACTGTGGGTTGATGCCACGGCATATTTGCCGGCAACGAAGAAATTCGGAATCGTCAGCATGAGCATCATGTAAAGCGCCAGGGTATGGACGCGGTGCTGGGCCCAGGCGCCCCTCTTGGTGGTGAAGGCCGGGATCGTACAGGAGATCAGCAGGGCGGCACTGTAGAAGGCCCGGTCGGTCAGGCAGTTGTAGACATAGGCAAAGTTCCAGAGATCGTAGGCGATGATCCAGAACCAGGTCATGTCGGGCCACACCAGGTCATGGTGCTTGTCCTTGGTGATGAAGATGCCGAACCAGCCGCAGACACACAGCAGGTTGATAATCCCGGCGATGCCGTTCATGGCATTCCAGGGGCCGCCCATGTAGAACATGCCGTCGATGGTACCCTGCATGCCCATGACTTCAAATTCACGCACGACAGCTTCGATGATGTTGATGATCAGAATGCCCGGCGCCAGGGTCAAGAACCATTTGTTGCTCTTGGCCTTGTCGGTAAAACGCAGGAAAAGGCCGATCCAGCAGCCGATCAGGGCCGAATAGGTCTTGACCCAGGCAAACCAGTTGGCCGTCTGCACGCCGGTGCCGGCACCCGAGGTTTTGGGCCACACAAAAACCATGAGTAAGGCCGGGATCACAATGAAGAAGAGGATGCCCATCTGCTTGTTGTAGCGGGTCACCTCATTGAAGAACAGAAGGCCGGCCAGGATAACGATCCAGGCCAATACTGCACACATCGGAACTGTCTCAAATAAAAACATAAATATCTCTCCTTGTTGGCTATCTGCGATACGAACGCTCGTTCGTTATAGGCTCATGTGAACTTATCCACAAGCAGAAAAACCCCCGTTCATAATCCGCCTTAACGGCCTGATCAGGGGCAGCCCGATAAGGATATTTTCGACAGGATGGGGCTATACTGTAATATCAAAAAGAAATTCGCAGACAGATCCCGGCTTTTCGATATTTATTAACTAGTTAGCTCGAATCAGTTTTTCTGACACTATCAAAACAAAACCCGGAACGATTCTCAGGGTAAACCACCCAAGGCCATGATCAGGGGTATTTTTCGGCGGACACTAAACCTGCCCCGGAATGTGTCGTTAAGCTAATCATATGCTGACAGACTACTGCCGCCATCTGCTGGACCAGGAAGAGCGCATCTTTTTCGACGACTATGCGCGCCACTTCATCCCCGGCGAATCCAAACATCCGGACCTCGGCCGGCCCTACCTGCTGCACAACCCGCAGGCCAAGGTCGGCGTGCTGCTGATCCACGGCTTCATGGCCGTACCGCAAGAGATGCGCGAGCTGGCCGAGATGTTGCACGCCAGAGGCTACACGGTCTACGTCCCGCGCCTGCCCGGCCACGGCACTTCACCTGACGACCTCAAGCTCCGCCGCTGGCAGGAGTGGAGCCAGACCATCAGGCGCGGCCACGCCATCTTAAAGGATTGCCACGCCAGCGTGGTGGTGGCCGGGTTCTCGACCGGGGCCGGCCTGGCGCTGCGCGCCGCCAGCCAACACCCGCAGGATTACGACGGCGTAATCTCCATCAGCGCGCCCCTCAGACTGCGCAAAAACGGCACCCGGCTGGTTGAGCCCATCATGGCCTGGAACCTGGCAGCCCGCAGAATGGGCCTGAAACAGTGGCATTTTGTACCCAACAAAACCGAACACCCGCAGACCAACTATCTGCGCATCCCCCTGCCAACCACGGCCCAGCTGAAATCCCTCATGCGCCAGGTCAAAAAAGACCTGCCCAAGATAGAAATTCCGGCCCTGATCATCCAGGCCAAAAATGACCCGACAGTGCATACCAACAGCGCGCACAGGATCTATGACAAAATCAACGTCCTGCACAAGCGGATCATTGAGATCGAGGCCAATATCCACGGCATCGTTCGCGGGGATTGGGTGCATGGTGTGTTTGGGGAGATGGACCTGTTTTTAAGTTTGGTAGCGCAGAGGGTTTGAGGGGCGGATCATTTCTTCCGTAGCCATTTGAGTGAAAAACAGGTTGCAGGCACCAATGCTCAAAAGCCGGGAGACTCCAAGGTTGTCTCCTGCAAAAAGGGTGTTTGTAGATGGAATACCCCCCGCCCTCTTGACAGGAGCCTTTTAATGGGCGACCCCATAAATCCACCCCGAAGAAATCGGGAGAATTCCGAATTGAGGTCTACTATCAGACTTAACAGATAATGAAGGTAGACCCCAATCGGGGTTTTCTCTAGTTTCGCACTAATTAGCTTTGGGTTTTTCGCGGGGAGAATAAAATGCTTCTTCATTTAAAAAATTTCTATTCAAATCAAACTCAACATTGCGGCTATAGTCGGGATTCAGATAATAGTTAAAGGAGATAATAGCTGTCTTTCTGTCATTAACACCAAAATTTATATCCCGATATATTTTACCATACATGGCTT
>CAYWBU010000095.1:0-1246 GCA_964456565.1 uncultured Bacteriovoracaceae bacterium
ATCCTGGCCGGCAAACTCGGCCCGCACCAGATAGTCGCCGGCAAAACAGCTGCCCGTGTTCCAGTTGAGATTTAACTGGCGATGCTGCCCGTACCCCAGATACAGATCAATATTACCGAGGGTGACAACCTCATAGCCGGCCGCATCCTCGATCCAGACCGAAAGCAGCCCTGAGGCATCCGGACCGCTGTTATGCAGATTTACGGTAACCTGCATATCCTGTTCGGCCGCATACTGGAAAGCGTCCAGCCCGGTATCCAGAACCAGCCCTTCACTGCCGGCCACATAAATTTCACGCGCGGCGGTGTTGTTGGTCTCGCAGAATTCCTCGATCAGATCTTGATCATCCACCACCACAACAACTTCATTGACGCCGGCATTGTTGCGCGAATCCCACTTTGTGCCGACAAAGGCAGCCGAAAAAGCCTTGATCTCATCCAGATAGGCCGTATCCAATAACTCCAGACTGCCGGAGGTCTCCCAGATATAGATATCAACCCTGACATCATTCAGGTCCACTCCTCCGGAATTGTGGACTCTCACATTCAGGGCAACCTCATCACCGATAACCGGTCCGGCCGGATAGATAAAGATGTCATCCGCGCCCACTTCCAGGTCGGGCAGCTGTTGGGCATCGAGATAGACCACCACATCAGATGCCCAGGGGCTTTCGTTGCCGGACGGATCAGCCGCCATGGCGGTAAAGATGTTTTCTCCCGGCTCCAGTTCCACAGCCGGAACCTCGAACCTGCCGCCCAGATCCAGGCGTACAAGATTGGAGTTTTCAAGGAGGTAACAGATCACCCCCGAATCAGCCCATCTCAACGCCGGATATCCGGCATTGTTCTCCGGCATAATATCCAGCACCTCAATAATCGCCGGGACTGATCCCCCGCAAATTGACTGAGTCCGGATATCCCGGTAGCGACCGGTTTCCCGATCAGCGGTGACAAACACGACCTCAGCCACTGATGGCGCAACCTCAAAGTTGACCACGGCGCCCGAATCGGTAACCCTGGATATCGCTCCCGAATTTACATCAAGGACATAAATATCATTACCATCGGAAGCCGCAGCTGTTGACAGGTAAACAAAACAACCTGAATCTGCCGTCCATAACCCCAGTTTTGAGAACGTTGCCATTGCCGGATTAAAGGCCACCTCCGCTGCCAGAGCATCCTGCCCGGTTTGCAGATCAAAGATATGCAGCTCACCTGGCTCGCCGGATCCCGAGTCCTCGGGCATC
>CAYWBU010000095.1:1256-10701 GCA_964456565.1 uncultured Bacteriovoracaceae bacterium
ATAGGCCAGTTTCAGAGCATCCGGCGACAGGTAGCCGATGCACATACCTTCGGCGACAATCAGGTTTTCACCGGTATCAAGGTTGCGGACACCACTCCTCATCTGGTTATCTTCAAGCATCTCATAATAGGCAAATGACCGGCCGTCATCGGCAAACGAAGTCATCATACACATGGCCGCTCCGGCAGCTGCAAGCTGCTGACAGCTGCCGGTTTCCACATTATAGGCCGCCGGGGTATAGGTATACCCGGAACCCATCACTGTCATATAAAGAATCTTGCTGTCCGAACGCCACTGGACGCCGTATCCCATGAATGGCAGCTGCGTGGTTGTGCCGGCATCCAGATCATCGATATAGCACTTGAAATCTTCCTGGGAGAGATAGGCCACCCGGCGGCCGTCAGGCGAAATACACGGCATCATCATGGATGCGACCGTGAAGATTTCGGGATCGGCCTTGGGGGGAACAACTGTATGGCCGGCCGATTCGCCATTACGGTAAAGATAGATATCCGCCTCCGGCTCCGCCGATCCGCCAACCGTAATAATTTGTGAACCGACGGTTACCGGATGACCGCTGACAGTCGGCCGGTTGATAACCGGGGTATCCGGCGCCACCGAATCCAGCGGAATGGCCTCCACCTCTAAGGACTGGGCTGACTCATGGCCGTCACCATCCACGGCGCAGACCAGATAGACATAGGGCTCCCCGTTTTGCAGCCCGCTGTCGGTGAAACAGGTCTCGCTGATCAATGATTCGTTGATTTTTTCAAAGAGCCCGTCCGCAACATGCCGGCGATAGATGTTGTATCCGGCTGTTTCTTCCCCGCTGTAGTTCCAGCAAATCTCAAGGCTGCGGCCTTCGGGAACCACCGCAATCTCGAGCTCAACGGTCTCGGGCAGGTCGGCAACGTTGATCTCGCAGTCAATCTCGGCCGAAGGTTCGCTCTCGTTGCCATACTCATCTGTCGCGGTAATCCTGTAGGCATAACTGCCGTTATCGAGACCGCAATCGTCATAGTAAGAGACTGTCAGGACTCCGCCGGTCAGGCGTTCCCAATCCTGACCGCTGTTGCGATAGACAATATATCCGGACAGATCTTCTTCCGTATTGTCAGTCCAGGTCAGCCTGGCCGTATCTCTGGTGACATCGACGGCAAGTCCCACGGGCACATCCGGGGCCTCATTATCAATAATCTCGGCCGTCACCGCCGGACTCAGCGCACTTTCCAGTCCCAGCTGATCCACAGCGGAAATCTGATAGTTATAGGCACCCGGGGCAAGCCCTGTATCATTAAAGGTGCACTGTTCAACCGGGGCCGGCCTATGCACTGTCACTTCGGCAAAACGCAGGCAGCCTTCATGGTCGCTCGGCATTGCAGCTGTAATCCTGATACGCAACCCGTTAACGGCATAGGACTTATCAAAAACCATCTGCGTCAATGAACCGCTATTGCCGGTTTTTTCAGCCAGCTTCAGCCAGCCTTGTTCGGATTTGCCTTCAACAACCAGATCCCGGGCGCCGTAGACATAGCCGCTGTCCTCGCCCCATTGCAGATCAATTCCGCTTACCATGACAAAGGCTTCGAATTCACAACTTAAATTCACATAACCGATTTCCGGGACAATGTTGCGTTCAAACCAGGTATCAGGATTGCCGTCAAAGGCCGCCTGGTAGACATTCAGGTAGCCATCCGGGCAATAGTCCGCCACCGGCAACGCTTCCGGCCGGTTAAGCAGGACACCGTCCCGGTAGATATTATAACCGGCAAGATCGCTCTCCTGATTAGCCTGCCAGGACAACTGCACATCAAAACCGTCGACAACCGCTGTCAGTCCGTTGGGAACCAGGGGGACGGCATCTCTGAACACAACGACCGGTTCGGAAACCCGGCTGTGGTTGCCGTCAGGATAGCGTGCCTGGGCCGTAATCAGGTTCTCCCCGGAATCCAGGCTTATTTCAGCGGTAAATTCACCGTTGTCATCCGCCGTTGCCGTCACGTGGGACTGCACTCCGGTCTGATTCTCAACAAAGATATCAACATCCGCGCCGGGGTCGACATTTGATCCCCTGATTAAAACTGATTCGTCCGCGACCGGAGTCAGAGGCTGCTCAAGCAGCGGGGCATAGATCATGACCGAAGCCGGATCGGAATACAGGCTCTCGTTTCCGTAACTGTCAACCGCCGTAACCACAAACTTATAGACAAAATTATTAAACAGATTGGTGACATCCAACATCAGGGTGGTTTCCGGAATGACTTCCTCATTGTACCTGAGTGGACAAAGCTCGCCGCCGTGCTCAAAATCCGGGAAATAGGCATAGACGTTATACCCGGCCAGATCATTCTCGGTATTGGCCTCCCAGTTGAACGAGATCTGAGCAACATCGGCCGTGACATTCAGCCCCTGGGGCGGAGCCGGCGGCGTGATGTCGGTCCGGATGATTGCGATAACCGCCGGCGCCGGATCAACATTGCCGCTCAGGTCGGTTGCGGTAGCCCTTAAGCGGTATTCACCCTGGGCCAGACCCAAGGTCTGGGCATCCAGTGCGGCCGTAAAGGGCTGCGTAATCGCCGCGGCTCCGATTGCCTGCCAGGCCTGACTGCCAACCTCTGCTATCTCGAACAGGACTTCTTTTACATCCTGGTCATCGGAATCGGCCTGCACACTCAAAAATTTATCAAACCGCTGCCCGTCAGCCGGCACAATGAAATCCACATGCGGCGGATGCAGATCAATTGCAACCTCTTTGCGGTTGGACTCCGCACTCATATTGCCGGCCTTATCAATGGCTACAACCGTATACCCGAAAACGCCGTCCGGCAGGCCGGCGTCATTGAATGACGTCCCGCTTATCGCGTATGGCAGCAGGTCTCCGACTACATTGTAATCCACATTGACCAGCTGGTGATCGCGGAACACCAGATATCCGGCAACATCCTCATCCGCTGATGCCTGCCAGGTTGCGGTCACGTTATTGTCCTGGGCTACAGCAGTAAGCAGCACCGGGGCTGCCGGCGGGGTATTGTCAATCACCACGCAGACGGTGTCGGTTGCAATATTGCCGCTGATATCCTCGGCCTCAAGTTTCAGGGTATATTGCCCATCCGCCAGTTCCAGCAGATCCCACCTGTGCAGGGTTTCATAACGGCACTTGACCGGACATGCTTTCAGCTGGACCCACGCCTGCGCGCCCAATCCGTAGTAGAGCCGATATTCCCGGAAATCATCCTCGCTGAATGCGGACCCCTTGATATCGACGTAATCGCTCAAATATGCACCGGAAAGCGGTGCAACGATAGCGGCCTGCGGCGGACTGAGGTCAATCCGGATTTCACATCTGTTGGATTTGACGCTCTCCCAGCCTGCCAGGTCAACGGCCCGCACAACATAGCCGTAAGAACCCTCGTCCAGATTGCTGTCGTTATAGTCTGTTGCGGTAATCAGCTCCTGATTAATTTTTTGGCCGTCACGGTAGAGGTTGTATCCGGCCAGGTCGGATTCAGTGTTTGCTGACCAGTTCAGCACCGCAGTGCTGCCGGCTTCAACTTTTACGGTAAGCACCGGTGCAGCGGGAGCCACCGTATCGACAGTCACATTTTTCAACAGCTCGGATGCATTCCCGACCTGATCTTGAGCTCCCAGCCTCAGACAATAGCTGCCGTCAGGGGGCAGCACTTCAAGGCCTGCCAGCATCGCGTCGGCAAGCGCCCCTTTGCCTGAACCCAATAGCGACCACATTGCAGCCGCTGCACAATTACCATTGCACAGCTCAACCCTGTATTCAGCCGGATGGGCATCGACAACACTGCCTCTGATCGCGCCCGGCTCCTTAATATAGGTACCATCCGTTATCTCAGAAAAACCCAGGACCGGGACACTGTTATCCACATCAACATTATAGCTGACCGTTGTTTCCCAGCCGGCCTTGTCCCGCGCATAAAGCGCCAGCAGATATTCCCCGTCCGTAACGGCCTGGCCGCTGCCCACCTGCCATTCAAACAGTTCTTCCATGATCGGCAGCTCTTCGACGGTTAACAGATCCACCCAGGTGTCGGGATTATCGCGGTTGGCATATCTGATTGCATAAAGTTCCAGATTCTGTTCTTCAACGGAGCCGGCCACTTTGACGATGGCATCCGTTCCGCCATAGACATCATTCGGCGGCCTCATTTCGACCACTGGAGGAGTCTTATCAACCGTGAAAACACTTCCGGCTGCGGTCTGATTGCCGGCCAAGTCTTCTGCCACAACATCAAGGGTATATTCGCCTTCGGCATAATCAGCCAGGCTGGCAAAAACAAAATCATTGCGACTCTGAGAACCTTCCGTCAGCATCGCGCCGCGACAACTGATCGTAAAGGAGGCCATATTTAGATCTTCGATATCCCCCTTAATTGAAGGCCCGGACTTAACATACGCACCGTCGGCGGGTGAGACAGCAATCAGCGGCGGGGTGTTATCCTCCGTCAATGTCAGCTTCTCCTCCTGGATCAGGGTATTGCTGGCACTGTCATAGGCCTTAAGACTTGCAATATAGCTGCCGTCGGCAACCGGTTTTGACCCGCCGGCATCCCAGATATGTTCATGCAAACCGGGCTGAATCTCAGTCCAGTTCTGCGAATAGACCGTATTGTCACCGGATGAGATTTCCAGTTCAAGACGGCCGGCCTTTACAATCTCAAAGGCTAGCTTTGAATAATCTTTGATGCCGTCAGCGTTGGGCGAAATAAAATATTCATCCGCGGCAAAATCTCTGATCATGACCTGCCGGTCATCAAAGACAACATCAACCGCGGTCTCGATCTCATTATCACAAGAATCAACCGCATAAAGGACGATCTGCCAGGCACCCTCCAGACCGTAGGTATTCCAACGTCCCAAAACTTCTTTATTCTTGGGGTTCTTACCGCTGGCAAGCTTGATTACATCCCCGTTTTCACTGACCGCCTTGAGCACATACTGTCTCAAATGCTCATCCCTTACCGTTCCCGTGGTCTCAATGATTATACCGGACTCAGTTCCGGGCAACGGATAAGTTATCTCGGCAAAGGGTGCCGTCCGATCGATCTCCACCGCAACGGTCTTCCTGATCCTGTTCCGGCAGGGATCTTCCGCCCACAGGACCACATCATATTTACCGTCGGCAACCGGCGTATTATTGCTGTCAGTGCCGTTCCAATAAAGTTTCTCGGTTCCGCCCAGATAACCATGTTCCGCTTCAAGCGTCTTCAGGACATCTTGTGATCCGGCACAGATCATATCAACACCGCAGGTGACATATTCCTCAAAGCCGTAGGTTATCTCCAGTTCTCTTTCCAAGGGCGAGAATAGCTTAGCATCCGTCCACAGATCAAAATCTATGCGGCGATCAACTTCAAAGGTGACCTTATCGCAAGTCAGGTTGCCGGCCTCATCCCAGACCTTGAGTAAAAGACTGAGCTTTGGCGTAACAACATCCGGCAGCACCCATTCGCCGATACAACCGTTTGTCTTACTCTTACTCCCATAAATAGGTCGCAATTCATCATCAAAAGTCATGGCCGCATGCCATTCTTCCGGATCCGGGCCTAGTCCGTAGTACAACGAATAATGGATATTGCCTTCATCGTCCGCGGACTGCGCTTCGACAGACACCTTCCAACGATGCTTGCCATCACTGTCTTTTTCCAGCCGGGCACAGATCTTGGAATCATTCATAGGATAGTGGATTGCCGTTACCGGCCGGTGACGATCGATCGTTACTTCTTCCTCCAGCAGGTCTTCCGATCCATTATGTTTTTTCAGAACTACGGTGAAAGGATATGTCCCATCAGCCAAGTCATTAAAATCAAAAAGACGGTTATTCTGATAATCTTCCATGACGTCAACCTTTGCCAGCAAACGGTCTTCGCCATTGATTACGATATGATAAGCGACTGATTCATATCCCAGCTGGGACAACTTCCCCGCGTTTACATATTTCCTTTTCTTTTCTATTATTTCAAACAGAGAAACCGTGGTAGTTTGCGATGAAACACTGTTGCAGATTTGGGCAGATTGATGTTTTAGCTCAATATCAAGCTGTTCTTTAACCAGGCAGCCTTCCGGATAATCAATGGCGTTGCTTGTAAAATCCGATCCGGATATTCCTTCTCCGACCATCCTGATTTCATAACAACAGTTTTCCAGGATTTCTTCCGGCATGGGGACCTCAAACTCGCCGACTTTGATATCCTCATCGTCCCACTCCTCATAGGTGGTCCACTTCCGAAACCGGTCATCATCAACACTGCGAACCTGAAATCCAAGTTTTAACAGAAGCTCTATCTCAGCTGAAAAAGCGTCGCACGAATTAAAACCCAAAGGTTTTACCATCCTATGACATTCATGTGTCTGTTTTGCTGTAATCGGATTGTCTTTAGGCCTGTTAAGTTCGAAAAATGCCCTGAAACGCATAACATTCGAATAAAATGTTTCACCCTCTTTGGTTATTCCCATCAAGCGCAGGGCATCAACATGTATCGGTTCGGCAACCGAACCATCCCATAACAACTTAAATAGGCCTTCCTGAGGAACTGCCAGTTTATCGGATGCATTTATCCATCTGCCGTCATAACGCATCTGGACCCTGATATAATCCCAATCTGAGGCAACGGTTTCAAAAATCTCCAGAACCGTCTCGTCTTTTCCCAGAAGGCATAGAGGAATTGCCTTCAGGGCATTGAACAGACCTATCATGTTAGCCAATTGCGAATTCCGGTTATATAATGACTTCAGAACAAAAATCTCTTCAATCTCGCTGGTGGTCGCCGTACCCATATTCCCGGCCTGGTCTTCAGCAGACAATCTAAAGATCTTGTTTACGGCAAAGGCAATCTCATCCTCTGAGAAATCCGAATTAAATCCAGTCCCCCACAGTTCCCATTCCTCATTATCTTCTGAATATTCAATCCGATTTGTTTTTTTATTCTCTTCAACAACATGGGTTTCCAGTCTTGATTCGAAAGAAGACCGTTCAGAATTAAAAACTATGGGACTGAATGCAATTCCGACCTTGGGAGGCGTATTGTCCACAGTAAAAAAGAACTCATAGTCAAACACCTTGATCCGGTAGGTACCGTCCGGAACCACGTAGCCGCTCTGATCGCGGCCGTCCCAGGTGATGAACCCTTCTTCCGCCACGGCATGATCCATAAAGATCGTTCTGACAATGCGGTCATTCTCGTCCAGGACATCAAATTCAAGGTGTACCGGTTCCAGAGTGCGGTAATGCAGTTCGGTTTCATCCAGCAGGCCATCGGCATTGGGTGAAATATATTCATTGGTCTTGTAAAGGTTGCAGATCGAGGAATAATTGCCCCAGTAAACCTTTTTGCGGTCCCACAGGCTGTTACCGGCTTCATCCCAAGCTGTCAGTCTGACCAGGAACTTGCCCTTATAGGGTGGCACCCAGGTGGTAAACCTGCCGTTAACCACCGGCGCTGCTGAAGGCGGGCAGATCATATGCCAGTCTTGTGGACTGGAGGCAGCGGCATATTCCAATTTATATCCGGCAAAATTAAGGTCAGCGGCCGTCCCTTTGAGCACAACCCCTGATTTGCTGCGCACAGCCCGCAAATCAGCCGTAAGGTTGAGCAGGGAACTCATGGTCCACACCTCATAAAGACTGCTATTTAAAGCCCAGTCCCGTAACCAGCTGATGTAACGCCCAGAGGCGGAAACACGGGCCGAACCGAAACAATAATCATCGACCGGCAGGACATATGTTTCTTGCGGCAGCCGGGCAACCAAATTCCTGATAAAATCAACCGCGGCAGCCGGCAGGTAGGGAGACTGTCCGTCATAACCCTGAATTGCGTCGGCGAACTCGGGATACTCCATCAACAAGCCAAACCTTTGACTGTCCATGATAGTAAGATTGGCCCAGTTATAGCCCGGATCATATCCATTATGAGAGCCATCAACATTAAAGAGGAGAATACGCGTTGCCGGGTCAGAAGACTTTTCATCTTTAAATATGAAATTGGCAATCCCGAGACCTTCAGTCATGATATATGAATTATCCACCCAGTACAGTGAATGGATGAACGCCCCGAGATCAAAGGCGATTGGCATGCCACAGATATTGAAGGCCTTCAGGTCCTGACTTCCGGTTGCATAGACCAGAATATGGGGCACAAACATGCCGGGAAATTCTTCCTGATACAGTTTATCAACAAAGGCCAGCCGCCGGCCGTTCGGTGACCAGGAAATCTGATCAAGGGGGCTAAATCCGCTGCGCCCTTCCGAACATGCATTAATTAGAGTTTCTTTTCCGGCACTCCTAGTACAAAGCTGTTGAACCTTACCATCCGAATCACAGTAATACAGTGTTCCGGTGATCCTGAGAATCTGCGGTTCATAGGGATTATTATATTCCACATCGTTGATAATATAGGCAAAACTACGGCCATCAGGGTTTATCTCAAAATCATTGACCAAAATACTGCCAGTATATCTGCCGCATTCATGGACAATTTCATCCATAGATCCGGTATCTGTATCAACCAGACAGATTGTTGCCGCTCCGAACAGTTCTTTGGGGGGCGCATTGAACACCACCCGGGTATCGTTGACCCATTTGATTTTCATGCCGTCAGCGGCATCACATACATAGCCGTCCTGCCGGTTAAATTCCGCAAGATCAAACTGATTCCCGGCTAGATCAAACATGCTGACTCTGATTGTACCGGCGTTGCTGTGCTTACATAGGAACACATCCCGTTCAGGCGCCCAGACAATCTCCCCCACCTGGGTATCACTAATATTCACGAGTTGAGTTGTCTGACGGGATTCGGCATCAAAAATATTGATATGCGGCCCAGCTGCGGACGACTGGCTGTAGGCCAAGCTGCCGGAGACGTTCGACCACGCAAAAACATCAACATCTTCGGCAATCTTTGTCAGCTGGTCACCATGGCGATCCGCAAGCCACATCTCAGTGACATCTTCAGCGCCTTGTTTGCTGTCTTTTGTCAGAATAAAGGCCAGATATTCACCGTCGCAGGAAATCCGGCAATTATTGATCCGATAATAATATTGCGGGTCGGAATTATCGCCCCACTGCCAGGGAGTAAGCCGGTTAATGTCATCACCGTCCGGACCCATGACATACAGCCCATAAGGGAAACCGGCATCGATTCCCTCTTCAAGGATGAAGGCCACGCCGCTTTCATCAGGGAACCACTGCCATGAAGATATCCCGGCATCCGGAAACCGAACATTAAGATTATTGACCAGCAGATATTCCGATCCAAAGGCATCTGCCAGTGAAGAGCGGTTATTGTCCACAACCACGGACACCACCCGGATGACATTGCCGTTCTCATCCCTGAGCTGCAGGCGATATGTGCCGTCGGCAACCAGAACGCCATTTTCATCCCGGCCGTCCCAGGCAATCACGCCGCCCGTTGTACCCAGC
>CAYWBU010000096.1:0-10539 GCA_964456565.1 uncultured Bacteriovoracaceae bacterium
GGGCCGGGGTGGCCTTCGGGGTGGATGCCCCGTTCATGGAGGTCCACGACAACCCCAAGCAGGCCCTGAGCGACCCGGCCAACTCCTACCAGCTCGAACACCTGCCCCGGCTGCTGCAGAGTCTGCTCCGCATCAGGGAGGCCCTGTGATGATCGACCTGAAGATGCTTGTACTGGATGTCGACGGAGTCATGACCGACGGCAGCATCTACATCACCGACAGCGGCGAGGAGATCAAGGCCTTCAACTCCAAGGACGGTCACGGCATCAAACTGCTGATGCGCGCCGGGGTGGATGTCGCCATCATAACCGGCCGCAACTCCGAGGCCCTGAAGCACCGCATCCGGGACTTGGGAATTACCCATATGATCCAGGGGTCCAAGGACAAGATCAAGGCAATGGACGACCTCATCACCCGGACCGGCATCCAGCCGTCACAGATGGCCTACATGGGTGACGACGTCGTGGATCTGCCGCCCATGCGGCTGTGCTCCCTGAGCTTTGCCCCGGCAGACGCCATGGACATGGTCAAACAGGCGGCCGATCATGTAACCCTGCGCAGCGGCGGCAAGGGTGCCGTCAGGGAGGCAGTCGAGATCATCCTGAAAAAGATCGGCAAATTTGACGAGGTGATGGCCCGGTATGTGGTATAAATGGGCCATACCGGCCCTGATATTATTGCTGAGTTTCCTCATCTACTCCGACAGCCGGAATAGTACATCCAACCCGGATCTTGTCCCGCCCTGCAAACTGGTCCGCTCAGCCAAAGGCATCTCCATGTTTGAGACCAGCCTTTCCGGCCGCCAGAAACTTACCATCACTGCCAGTGAACTTGAAGAAAATGAAGACAACATCATCCGGTTGAAAGATTTTTATATCCGGCGCAATGACGGGTTAAATATTCACGGCAACCAGGCCGAATACATAACAGCCGAGCATCTGCTCAACATCAGCGGTGAGGTGCGGGTAACTACGGCGGACGGGCTAGACGCCCGCATGCAGGATCTGGCCTGGAACCGCCAGAACGGACAGGCCCATACGGATAACCCGCTGACAGTGGAAAACCGGGGCACCAGAATCAGGGGCAATCGGGCTGAGTTTTATGACAACTTCAGCGAAATCAGATTTTTAGGCGGTGTAAATGCGCAAATTAATAACGCTCTTTTTGGCAATTAATCTTCTGCTGGTAAATTTTCTCTGGGCCGCGGAATTTAAGGAACAGACCCCGGGTGACGATGTACTTGAAATAACGGCTGACCGGCTCGATGTGTTCGCCCAGAAAGGCGAAGCCGTCTTCATGGGCAATGTCGAAGCGGTCAGGAGCGGAATGACAATGAACAGCCGCGTGCTGCGCCTGTTCTTCAGCGATGAAACCAAGCAGGTTTATCGCTTTGAGGCAGAGGATAATGTCCACATCACCTGGGAGGACAAGGAGGCATCCTGCGACAAAGCCGATTACCTGCTGGAAAAAGAGCTGATGACACTGACTGGTAATGTTTTGATAACGAGGGGAAAAGAGAAGATTGCGGGAGATCGCGTAGTGGTCGACAATGCCAAAGACCGCCAGACTGTCGAAGGCGGGGACGGCAGAGTCAAACTGCGGGTCAATACCGGCAATGATTCCGGAATACTGAAATGGGAATAGCAACGCTCAAGGCCCAGGGCCTTGTAAAAAGTTACGGCAAAAAAAGCGTGATCAAGGGCCTGGACATCGAATGCCGGCCCGGCGAGATCATCGGCCTGCTGGGCCCCAACGGGGCCGGCAAGACCACGACTTTCTACATGATCGTAGGGCTTATAAAACCCGACAACGGCGTCGTCTACCTTGGCGACGAGAATATCACCGATCTGGATCTTTCCGGACGGGCCCTCAAGGGTATCGGGTATCTGCCCCAGGAGGCTTCGGTCTTTCGAGGACTTTCCGTTGAGCAGAACATCACCGTGCCGCTGGAGGCCCGGGGACTCAAAGGCCGCAAACTGCGCGCGGCCCGTGACGAGATCCTGGCCGGATTCGGCCTTGAACGGGTCCGCACCAGCAAGGGCATCTCGCTTTCCGGCGGTGAAAGACGCCGGGTTGAAATAGCCAGGGCCATGGCCCTCAATCCCCAGTACCTCTTGCTGGATGAACCCTTTGCCGGGATTGATCCCATCACCGTCAGCGACATTCAGGACATGATCCTGGAACTCAAAGACAGGGGGATCGGCATCATCATTACCGACCATAATGTCAAGGAAACCCTGAAAATATGTGACCGGGCCTACATTATCCACAAAGGGATCGTGATTGAGGAGGGCTCGCCGGAAAATGTGGTTGCCAACGAAAAGGTCAAACAGATATATGTCGGAAATGATTTTTCGCTAAACTGACAGGGAGAGACTTGTATGGCACTGGAGCTCAAGCAACATCTGAAAATGGCCCAGCAGCTCGTGATGACACCGCAGCTGCAGCAGGCCATCAAGCTCTTGCAGCTCTCCCGGCTGGAGCTTAAAGACTATATCGCCGAAGAGCTGGAATCAAACCCCCTGCTCGAGGCCGACGCTGCGCCCCCGGCCGAAAAGGACCCTGCCTCGGAAGAGGCGGCCGAACAGCTGAAATACCGCTGGGAATCCTATCTGGAGACCTACGGCCAGGACAACACCCCCTACTACGAGGATGATGAACGTCCGTCACTGGAAGCCACCACCAGCAAAAAGGAGGGCCTCTACGAACATCTCCTGTGGCAGATCCGCATGAGCGACATGGATGAAAATGAACGTGAACTGGCCATTTTCATCATCGGCAACCTGGACAACAACGGCTATTTCACCATGGACACCGAAGCCGTCATGGCTGCAACCGCAGCCGATCGGGAAACCATTGTAAAGGTGCTGACCGCCATCCAGACCTTTGACCCTCCGGGAATCGCCGCCCACAATCTGAAAGACTGCCTGTTCATCCAGGCCCGCACGCTTGATCTGGATGGCACCATGGTCTGGTATATTATCGATGAACATCTCGAGGACCTGCAGACCAAAAATTATGACAAGATCGCCCGCGACATGGATGCCTCTGTGGAAGATGTCGCCTGTGCCGCCGATATCATCATAAACATGGAGCCGCGGCCCGCCCGTGACTTCACGGACGAGCCCCCGCAGTATGTTGTGCCGGACGTCTACGTCGTCAATCTGGACGGCGAGTTTGTGGTGGTCCTTAACGAGGAAGACATCCCCATGCTCAATATCAGCCGCGAATACCGCTCGATGATGAAGGCCAGCGACACCGGCAAAATGGCCCGCGATTACCTGACCGAACGGCTGAAATCGGCCCAATGGCTGATGAAGAGCATCCAGCAGCGCCAGAACACCATGATCAAGGTCAGTGAAAGCATTGTGCGGTTCCAGCACAGTTTCTTCGAAAGAGGAATTTCACACCTGAAACCCCTGGTGCTCAGGGACGTGGCCGATGATGTGGGCATGCACGAATCCACCATCAGCCGGGTCACATCAAACAAATACATGCATACCCCGCAGGGCGCCTTTGAACTGAAATATTTTTTCAACAGCGGTATCTCTAAAAATGACGGCAGCTTTGTGGCATCACAGACCGTCAAGAACGAAATTGAAAATCTGATCAAAAATGAAGACACCCGCAAACCGCTGAGCGATCAGGCCATCTCCCTTGCACTTAAGGAGAAAGGCATTAATATCGCCAGAAGGACAGTTGCCAAATACAGGGAACTGATGGGAATACTGCCATCCAGCAAGAGGAAGAAACATTACTGAAAAGTGATGTGAAAAGGAGAACATATGCATATTAACACTACATTTAAAAACATGGAAACATCTCAGGCACTGAAAGATTACGTCTCCAAGAGACTGTCCAAGATGGAAAAATATCTGGACCGCCCCACCGAAGCCAATGTTGTTTTGAGTGTGGAAAAAATCAGACATAAGACCGAGGTTACCCTGAATGCCGACGGCATGCTGATCAATGCGGTTGAAATTACCGAAGACATGTATTCATCCATCGATATGGTCATGGACAAGGTTGAACGGCAGATCAAAAAACACAAAGAAAAACTGCAGGACAAGAAAAGCCATCAGCGCAATGTTCAGCCGACTGCGGCCGAACTGGAGGCCATAGCCGACAGCAATGCGCCTCAGATAATCAAGGAAGAGGATTATTTCGTCAAGCCCATGAGTGTTGAAGAAGCGGCACTGCAGATGGATGTCACCGACTACAGTTTCCTGATCTTCCAGAACACCGATTCAAACAGGGTCAATATTCTCTATAAACGCGATGACGGACATTTGGGACTGGTTGAGCCGGAAGCATGAAAATAGGAACCATTTTAAGGCCTGAGAATGTCCTCCTGGACATTCAGGCCTCAACCAAAAAAGATATATTGACCGTTCTTGCCGGGCCCATTGCCAAGGCAAACGGAATTGATCTCGGCGAGATGGTCAATGTACTTTTGAACCGTGAAAAACTGGGCAGCACCGGGATCGGCGAAGGAGTTGCCATTCCCCACGGCAAGGTCAGCGGTCTTCCCAGCATAGCTGCCTCAATCGGCATAAGCCCTGAAGGGCTCAAGTTCGATGCCCTGGACGGCAAGCCCTGTCACATATTTTTTCTGCTGGTGGCACCCAACGACTCCATCAGCGGGCATCTCAAGGCGCTGGCGCGGGCATCCATGCTCCTGAAGGATCCTGAGATGCGCAGCCGCATGCTCGCAGCTGCAACCACGGAAGATCTCTTCAATATCATCATGGATCGTGACCAGGCACTCGGAGAATAATTCTCCGGGTGCGGCGGCCCGGCCTTTTCAGAAAGAACCCCAAAAACCATCTGCGGCATCTAAATTATTGCAGGGGTGGATTATTATATCCATATTATTCAGACTGATGATCTTTGATTTCATAAACCCTCTGAGACCCAGGTCGGAGAGCATAAAATCTGACAGACCGGGAGGTATTTATGAAAAAAGTTTTGATCACACTGTCAGTCATTCTGGCTGCAACCGGTCTTTTCTACCTGATGCAACCCCAAACCAACGTTTCAGGACACATCAACATCAATCAGGCGACTGCCGGGGAACTCTCCCTGCTGCCGTGCATCGGACCTGATCTGGCGGACAACATCATCGGCTACCGGCAGGCCAACGGCCCCTTCATCGCGGTTGACGAATTGATCAAGATAAAGGGCATTTCTCTTGCTGAGATTGAAATCATCCGCCCCTGCCTGACGCTTGAAGGCCCTACGGAACTTCACGTTTCCAAGGCCGAAATGCGCATCAATCCCTTCCCGCGCATAATGAACGAGATCCGCTGCTCGGACTCCATCGGCATCCTGCGGGAGGCCTGCACCCGCTGACCTATTCCTCGCTGTAGACCTTGCGGTAGAGATATCGTCCGTAAACATTGGAAAAGGCCGTAAACTCATCCTCTTCGGGCGTGGAATCAATGATCGAAGAGAAGCCCACCAGCTTGGCGTCAAGGTCATCAAGCATATGCAGGAAAAGGGCTTCCTTGGTCATGGGAACCTTGGGAGAACCGAATTCCAGTTCGCCGTGATGCGCCAGGATAATGTGCAGCACATGCAGCCTCAGCTCATCCGGAAAACCTTCGATAGCGGCTATCGCCTCATCCGCCATCTGAGATGACAGATAGATGTGGCCGACCATGCGTCCCATGGGCGTCATGTCGATGAGCCGGTCGGTGGAATATTCGTAGATCTTGCCCAGATCATGCATCAGGCCGCAGGCCACCAACAGGTCGCGGTTGAGGTTCATATGCATATAAACCGGGCACAGGGCGTCAATTGATTTCAGGATAAACAGCGTATGTTCCAGCAGTCCGCCAATATAGTTGTGGTGAATTCCCTTGGCGGCCGGGGCCGTCTTGAAGGCTTCCCGCAGGTCATCGCGGTCAAAGATGGACTTCATCATCATGGACAGATAGCGATCCTGAATGCTCTCAACAAACTTGAGCAGTTCATCCATCATGCTGTTGATATCCATGCTGGAGGCCGGCAGCAGGTCGGTCAGATTCACTTCCGTATCCGAAAGCCTGACTATCTTTTCCACCCTGAGCTGCAGATGATTGTTGAATGATTCCACCGCCGCCCTGATTCCGGCGGCACAGCCGGGCTCAATATCCACAAGCTGCTCCTGGGCATTTTCCCAGAGAATCCCCGGCAGGTCACCGGTCTTGTCCCTCAGGAGCAACTTGGCATAGGGCTTGCCGTTGCGGGCAGTCAAAATCCGGCGATCGGCCACCATGAATACGGCCTTGACCCTGTCACCATCCGCGAGCTGACTTATAAAACTTCCTTTTGGTATCATAGTATCCCCAATCTGGTTGAAAAAATCCGGATTTTATCCGGATTACAGAATATATTTACTCAGATCCTCTTTCTGCATTATGGGATCCAGTCTTTCCTTAACATATCGGGCATCAATCTCAAAACTGCCGTGCATATCCGAGGCCTCAAAGGAAACCCGTTCAAGCAGTTTTTCAAGCACGGTATGCAACCGTCTGGCACCGATGTTTTCCATGTGATCGTTGATATACTGGGCAATCAACGCAATCTCATCAATGGCGTCCTCACCGAACACCAGTTCAACTCCTTCGGTTGCGATCAATGCAGTATACTGTTTGATCAGGGCATTGCGGGGCTCGGTCAGGATCCTGACAAAATCATCCTTGCCGAGGGCATCCAGCTCCTCGCGGATCGGGAATCGGCCCTGCAGCTCCGGCACCAGGTCCGAAGGTTTGGAGACATGAAAGGCCCCGGCCCCGACAAACAGGATATGATCGGTCTTGACCGGTCCGAACTTGGTATTGACCGTGGTGCCTTCCACGATCGGCAGCAGATCGCGCTGCACGCCTTCACGCGAGACATCCGGTCCATGCCCGGACTCCCTGCCGGCCACCTTGTCCAGCTCATCAATGAAAACGATCCCAGCATTTTCGACCCGATCACGGGCCTCCTGCGTGACCTTTTCAATATCGATCAGGCGGGCGACTTCTTCGCTGATAACATATTCCAGGGCATCACAGACCTTCATCTTGCGGCGCTTGGTGCGCTTGGGCATGATATTGGAAAACATGTCCTTGAAATCGATACCCATCTCCTCCATGCCCTGGCCCGAAAAAATTTCGATGGCCGGCATGGCATTTTCCTGGGCATCCACTTCAATAATTCTCTCATCCAGACTGCCTTCCCGCAGCATGCGGCGAAATTTTTCGCGCGTATCCGAACCGCCATCATCCTTCATGGGCAGCAGGTAGTCCAGAATGCGTTCTTCGGCCAGGTCCTCGGCCTTCTGTCTGACCCGCTCACGCTCCTCATCCTCCACCATCTGGACCCCAATCCGCATCAGATCCCGAATAATGGATTCCACATCCCGGCCCACATAACCGACTTCCGTAAATTTTGAGGCCTCCACCTTGACGAACGGAGCGCCTGAAAGCCGGGCCAGCCGCCGGGCAATCTCGGTTTTTCCGACCCCGGTGGGCCCGATCAGGATAATATTCTTGGGATAGATATCATCGCGCATGTCGTCGGATACCCGCTGGCGCCGCCAGCGATTGCGCAGGGCGATCGCCACGGCCCGCTTGGCCTTGTCCTGGCCGACGATATATTTATCCAGTTCACTGACTATTTCCCTGGGCGTCAAATTACTCATCCAAGTTCCTCGAATATTATGTTTTTATTGGTATATATGCATATATCCGAAGCTATATCCATAGATTTATCCGCGATCTCGCGGGCCGTAAGATCCGTGTTGCGGATAAGGGCCTTGGCCGCCGCCACGGCATAATCGCCGCCGGACCCGATGGCACAGACGTCTTCATCCGGCTCAATAACGTCACCCGAACCGGAGAGGATAAAGGTTGTTTCATTGTCGGCCACAATCATCAGGGCCTCCAATCGTCTCAACATCTTATCGGTGCGCCAGTCCTTGGTCATCTCAACCGCAGCCCTGGTCAGGTTGCCGCGATATTCTTTCAGCTTGGCCTCAAACCGCTCAAACAGGTTGAAGGCATCGGCCGTGGAACCGGCAAAGCCGGCCAGAACCTTATCTTCATAGATGCGCCGGACCTTGCGGGCATGGGCCTTCATCACCACGTTACCCATGGTGGCCTGTCCGTCTCCGGCCAGGACAACCTTCCCGTCTTTCCTGACGCACAGAATGGTCGTTGCCTTGATGATCTCCATTATTCCTCCTTTGCCTTCGGATGTGCCTTATCATATACATCCATGAGCTTGTCCAGTGTTACATGTGTATAACGTTGGGTGGTTGAAAGACTGGCGTGCCCCAGCATCTCCTGAATCGCCCGCAGATCCGCTCCGGCATCCAGCATGTGGGTGGCAAAGCTGTGCCGGATCACATGCGGGCTGACATGTCTGGACGGCACAGCCTGATCCGCCCACTGGTATACGATCTTCCTGATGCTGCGGGTAAGCAGGCGATCCCCTCTGCTGTTGAGAAAGAGCGGCTCGTTCACATACAGGGGATCATCAATCCCGCGCTGTTTCAGATATTCCATGATCGATGCTGCGGCCCGTTTCCCCAACGGCACCATCCGCTGTTTGGACCCCTTGCCCAACACCCTGATAAAGCCGGCCTGCATGTCAATATCCATGCAGTCCATCTTCTCAAGCTCACCCACCCGGATTCCGGTTGAATAGAACAGCTCCAGGATCGCCCGGTCTCTGGGGTCCGGCGTCATCTCGATCAGATCGATCATCTCCTCCGGGCTCAGAAACACCGGCAGATCATTGTCGTTCCTGAGCGACCGCACATGGGCAAAGGGATTGGCCTCCAGGCCGGTGCGGGTCATCACAAAGTCATAGAATCCCTTAACCGCGCTGAGCTTGCGATTTATGGTGGCCTTGGAATAATTATTATGCAGCTTCATCATATAAGACCTGACAACCAGCCGGTCCGGCACTGCCGTGCCCTTCTCCTCCAAAAATTTTCGCAGGTGCCCGATATCATTTACATAGGCCCGGTAGCTTTCCGCGGAAAGTCCTTTTTGGTCAAGAATGAAGATCTTATAGGCATCAACCAGAGAATCCAGATCAAAATCCATGCTGCAAGCTTACACCCAAAAACAGCCTATGTGCAACCGGACCAATCATTTCTTGCCAAGCTGCTCCGGCTGTGGAATATTCCCTTTATTACAATTTATTTTGATAAAGGGAGGGTTTATGTCTCATGCTGTAATTCTTAGTGCGACCAGAACTGCGGTCGGAACATTCGGCGGATCACTGAAAAATATCGCGGCCAAGGATCTCGGCGCCATCACCATCAAGGCCGCCCTGGAACAATGCGGCCTCAAACCGGCCCAACCGGCTGATGCCGCCCGCAACACACCCCGGCCCCTGACAGGCAAGGACTGCCAGCTCGCACAACATGCCTGGGACCCCGTCCTCACCGATCTGGCCATTGACGAAGTCATCATGGGCAATGTCCTGACCGCCGGACAGGGCCAGAATCCGGCCCGCCAGGCCTCCGTCATGGCCGGCCTTCCGATGGAAACCCCGGCTTTCACCGTCAGCAAGGTCTGCGCCTCGGGCATGAAGGCCGTAACCCTGGCGGCCCAGACCATCACTGCCGGAGATGCCGATTTCATGATTGCCGGCGGCATGGAAAACATGAGCATGGTGCCCTATGCCCTGCCCAAGGCCAGATGGGGCTATCGCATGGACATGCCCCATGGTGAGCTCACCGACCTGATGGTATTTGACGGACTTTACGAGACCTTCTATGGCTACCACATGGGTATCACGGCTGAAAACATTGCCCAGGCCTATGCCATCAGCCGGGAGGAGCAGGATCAGTTGGGGTTGGAAAGCCATAACCGGGCGCTCAAAGCCATTGAATCGGGCATCCTCAAAGATGAGATCGTTCCGGTACCCATCCCGCAGCGCCGCGGCGATCCGCTCAGCTTTGATACTGACGAACGCCCCATGCAGACCTCCATTGAAAAAATGGCTTCCCTCAAGGCTGTTTTCCGCAAGGACGGCACGGTAACGGCCGGCAATGCCTCGGGCATCAATGATGCCGCGGCCGCCCTCCTGATGGCCAATGAGGACCTGGCCCGCGAACGGGGTCTGAAACCCCTGGCCCGCATCAAAGGTTTTGCCTCCGGCGGCCTTGATCCGGCCTACATGGGCCTCGGCCCCGTCCCGGCCGTAAGGCGCCTGCTGCAAAAGACCGGCACAACCATCGCTGACTACGGTCTGATTGAACTCAATGAGGCCTTCGCCTCCCAGGCAATCGCCTGCATGCGTGAACTTGACATGGACCCGGCCACCACCAATGTAAACGGATCCGGAATATCCATCGGCCACCCCATCGGCTGCACCGGCGCCCGCATCATTGTTGCCCTGGTGCATGAAATGAAACGCCGCCAGGTGGAACTGGGTCTGGCCAGCCTGTGCATCGGCGGCGGCATGGGCATGGCCATCGCGATTGAAAACCTCTAACCAATAGCAAAGCCTCCGGTGGGGAGCCGGAGGCTTGATAGCAGGGGAGGTTCCGCGGCC
>CAYWBU010000097.1:0-6747 GCA_964456565.1 uncultured Bacteriovoracaceae bacterium
CGGTCATGTCAATGATGTTGTCATAGAAGTCGAAACCCTCGATCAGCATGATGATCAGGGCGGCCAGGCGGCCGGGTTCGGGCTGGTCATGCAGCATGGCCTGGAGCTCGGCGGCAAATTTTTTATACATGGTTTTAAATTTTGCCATGATTTCCGGATCGCACAGGGCCATGTAATAGCAGGCAAAAAAGACCCGCTGGTCCACCACGTCGCGCCAGGAACGTGAGAAGATGACTTCGGTCAACTGTTGCCGGCTGCTGCCGGGCGGAAACATCTCGGCCGCGGCCCTTTCATAGCGTTCGATCATATAGTCCACCAGCGCGGCCAGCATGTCATGCTTGGACTTGAAATAGTGGATCAGGATGCCGGAGTTGACATCCATGCGGCGCGCCACCTTGCTGAGGCTGACCTCGTGCAGGCCCTCTTCGGCCACCACGGCATAGAGATTTTCCAGGATCTCCTGCCGCCGGGTCTCTGACTGATTTTTTCTGCCCACTGCGCCCTCTTTTATTAGCGGTTGCTAATTTTTTATATAGATGATTTTCAGCGGGGTTACAACTGTTAAGCAGTGGATAATATTGGGTGCGGATTAAACAATAATAACAGCAGGAGATTGTTTCGGCCGGTACAAGCCTTAATATTGGGATTGTGGATCGGGGAGGTTCTATAGCAAGTGCAGTGTGAAAAAACATTGCAAAAAGGAGACAGGCATGGTCGGGCAATGTGAACTGCTGGAAAAATGCGGATTTTTCAGGAAATATCAGACGGGCAGGGAGGCGGCCTGTAACGGATTTATCAACCAATACTGCAAGGGGCCCAAGATGGAACAGTGTAAACGCAAACAGTATCGCCAGCAGCATGGGGTTGCGCCTTCCGATGATATGCTGCCCAGCGGACAGATGTTTAACAAATAGCTTCCCAATTTTGCTGCGGTTTGAAGTTGGTACACCATATGGAGGTCCTCTTTGCCGAAATCGCGCAGATGGGGAACTATGCCCCGATGGCGCGGGCAGCCCGATGAATCTCAGATGAAATAATTTTAGTATGAAAACAGGAGTGTCGATATTCAGGAAACTTTGAAACAGGAGGCATGCGTGCAAATGAAATGGCTGAGGAATACAGGTGTCAATGCTAAAATCGGTGGCGGATTTGGAGTGGTGCTTTTTTTGTTTTTGCTGCTGGCCTTCATTTTTGCCAAGGTTATGGCGATCCCCGAGACTGCCGCTTTCGCGCTGCTGGAAAATGACAATCTTTACATCGATGTCCTGATGGTTGACCGGGCGGTGAATGCTTTTCAGGCAGATAAAAGCACGGATGCCCTTGCGCTGATCGATGCCGTTTATGCCGATTACAGGGAAAATGCCGAATCACTCAAACTGAAGCTGAGGTTCGAGGAGGGCCGGCGCGACCTTGAAGAGGCCAACCGGCTGATGAGTGAATATGTGGCGATTGCCAAGAAGTTTGTGACGGCGGGCGCTGATGCCCAGGTCAGTAAAGCTCTTTATGAGGAATATAAGGCCAAGGGAGAACATCTCGAGACCTTGGGCAGTGAAGGTCGGGTCAGCCAGCCGCCCAAACTGTTCGCCATAATTCACAAGATCCGTAACGGAGTGCTGCTGATCTATCTTATTGTGGTGGCGGTCGGACTGGCTCTGGGATTTTCGCTGGCGCGGATTATTGCAAGCGACATGCGTAAGGGGGTTGTCTTTGTGGAGGCCATAGCTCAGGGTGATCTGATGGCATCGATTGATATTGATCAGAAGGATGAGGTCGGCCAGCTGGCGACAGCCATGCAGTCCATGTCCGAAAATCTGGAGCACATCGTGAAAAGGGTCCGTTATAATGCGGATGAAGTTTCGTCGGGCAGTCGCGAAATCGAAGGGGCCGCGCAGCAGGTGGCTCAAAGCACCACCGAACAGGCCGCCACGGTGGAGGAAATTGCCGCCACCATCGAAGAGATGACCTCTGCCGTAACGACATCGGCAAGCAGCGCCGACGAAGGTCGCCGCAAGGCCAACAACGCCATGGCGCTGGTCAATGAAAATGTTGCCATGTCACGGGAGATGGCTGAAGCCATGGAAGAGATCACCCGGGCTGCGACCCAGATCCAGGCTATCACGGCAACGGTCAATGAAGTGGCCTTTCAGACCAATCTTTTGGCCTTGAATGCTGCCGTGGAGGCGGCGCGGGCCGGGGAGCAGGGCAAGGGCTTTGCCGTGGTGGCCGAAGAGGTCAGAAGTCTGGCGCAGCGCAGCTCCGAGGCTTCCCGAGAGATCAAGACGCTGATTGAAAGTACGGTTGCCAAGGTGGCCTCCGGCAATGCGGTCGTCAGCCAGGTGGCCGGGGCGATGGAGGAGATTAATAACACCACCCTGGAACTGGCGCAGTCCATGGAGGAGATCGCCGTCTCCAGTTCGGAACAGGCCGCCGGAATCAAGGAACTTAATCGCGCCATTGCCCAGGTTGATGAGGCCTCCCAGAATAATGCCGCGGTTGTGGAGGAACTCTCCGGGAGCGCTACAAACATGCGCGGATCATCGGCTGAACTGCTGGACCTGATGAAAAAATTCAGGACCAGTTCCTGAACGATTGGGAAGAAGGGCGGCAGAAATAAAAAAGGAACGGCAAGGCCGTTCCTTTTTTATTGAAGTCCTCAGGGATAGGCGCGGTAGAGCATGCGCGGGAACGGGATGGTCTCACGCACATGCTTGAGGCCGCAGATCCAGGCCAGGGTGCGCTCGATGCCGAGTCCGAAGCCGGAATGGGGCACGGAACCGTATTTGCGCAGGTCCAGGTACCAGGCATAGGTCTCGGGGTTGAGCCCGCAGCGCTCAATGGCCGCCAGGATGGTGTCGATATCCTCCTCGCGCTGGGAGCCGCCGATGATCTCGCCGTAGCCCTCGGGGGCCAGCAGGTCGGCGCAGCGCACCACATCACCGCGCTCGGGATGCTGCTTCATATAGAAGGCCTTGGCCTCCTTGGGGTAGTCGATCACGAAGATTGGTTTGTCATGCAGGGTGGTCAGGGTGGTTTCATCGTCGGCGCCCAGATCGTCGCCCCACTGGATATCGGAGCCGTTTTCCCGCAGGATCTTGATGGCGTCGTCATAGGGCATACGGATGAAACCGCCGTCGATCTTTTTGAGGGGTTCGATGTCACGTTCCAGGATCTCCACCAGGTCACGTTCGTGCTCCTTAAGGGTGTTCTGCACGATGTAGCTCACAAATTTTTCCTGCAGGTCCATGTTCATGTCCTGGTCATAGAAGGGCATCTCGGCCTCGATCATCCAGAACTCCATCAGATGGCGCCTGGTCTTGGATTTTTCGGCGCGGAAGGTGGGACCGAAGCAGTAGACATTGCCCAGGGCGAAGATCGCGGCCTCCAGGTAGAGCTGTCCGGTCTGGGAAAGGTAGGCCTTGCCCAGGTCAAAATAATCAACGGAAAACAGGTTGGTGGAGTCTTCGCCCACCGTGGTGGTGAAGATGGGTGAATCAAAGAGGGTGAAGTTGTTCTCGCGGAAAAACTTGCGTACGTTCCAGATCAGGGTGTCTCTGATCTGCATGATGGCGATCTGGCGTGAGGAGCGCAGCCACAGGTGGCGGTTGGAGAGCAGGAAATCAGGACCGTGTTCCTTGCGTCCGATGGGGAAATCCTCGGAGCGGTGGATTACCGCAACCGCGCTGACATGCACCTCATAGCCGCCGGGGGCACGTTCTTCACGCACAACCTTGCCGGTCACCTCCAGCGATGATTCATGCGGGATCTTTTTGATTTCGGCATAACTTTCTTCGCCGATCACGGCCTTTTCGATCACGGCCTGGCAGCGGCCGGTCCCGTCGCGCATCACCACAAAGGCAATCTTGCCGCTGGAACGGCGGTGCATAACCCAGCCCCTGATGGTTACTTCCCTGTCAATATAATCTGCAAAATCTTTTATCTGGCATTCCTGCATGGTCTTTCTCCATTTATCTGAAATAGGGATGTCATAGCTCAAAAGTCATGGGGCAATCAAGGGTGAGTCGATGGCTTTCATTTTGTTGAATCCGCATTATCGTCATGATATCGTAATTTTTATGAAAGTCGAATATAAACTGTGGCTCAAAAAAGACGACAAACCGGCCTTCGGCAAGGGGATCTGTGTCCTGTTGGAGTTGGTGGATGAAACCGGCTCGCTGCATCGGGCCGCCCAGGAGCTCAAAATGTCCTACCGGGCCGCCTGGGGCAAGGTGCGGGACTATGAAGACCGCCTGGGGATCGACCTGCTGGAAAAGGGCAAAAAAGGCCGCGTGGGGGCCTCGCTTACGCCGCACGGCCGGGAGATGGTCCGGCTCTTCGGTGAGTTGAGTTCCAGATTGGATGCCGCTCTGGCAGCGACCGGCATTGCTGACGTTGTCAGCCGGATTGAAAGATTGAGCGATGAAGACCATGCAGAATAATTTTGACAAGACGGCCGAAATCCTGGCCACTTTTTTTGGCGCCGGACGATTTCCCAAGGCCCCGGGGACGGCCGGCTCTTTTGCCGCCATCCCGTTATACTGCCTGCTGCGCCTTGCGGGGCCCCGGGTTTACTGGGGCGCGGTTGCCATTATCACCGCGGTGGGCACTTTTGTGTCCGGCATAATGGAGCAGCGGCTGGGGCAAGATCCCGGCTGTGTGGTGATCGACGAGGTGGCCGGGGTGCTGGTGACCCTTTGCCGGCGTCCTGCAAATTTCAAGACCGTGCTGGCCGGGGTGCTGATCTTCAGATTTTTCGATATCCTCAAACCTGCGCCGGTCGGGACCCTGGATGAAAATCTGCCCGGCGGTCCCGGGATCATGGCGGATGACCTGGCGGCCGGGGTAATGGCCCTGGGTGTGCTTGAGCTGCTGCGCTGCACGGGTCTGCTGAAATGAAGGCGGCGCTGGTAATCACCGGGAACGAGATGCTTTCGGGTTTCCGCAGGGATGCCCTGGTGCAGCCCTTCTGTGCCATGCTGGGAGCCGCCGGGGCGATGGTTGGCGAAGTCCGTTTCATCGGTGATGATCCGCTTGTCCTGGAAAAGAGCCTCAGTGATCTGGCCGGGCATGACCTGATCGTGGTTACCGGCGGGCTGGGACTGACTCCCGATGATACGACCCACCGCGTGATTGAAAAGATCGCGTCTTGCGCCGAAGTTGCGGCTGAGATTGAAAACCCGGTGGGTTTTGCCAAGGGCCGCGATTTTAAGACCGCAGACAGCCGCATCATCTTCCTGCCCGGGGTTCCGGGCGAGTCGCTGGTGATGCTGGAAAATTTTTCACGCACCCTGGGAACAGACAGCCGAAGGAAAGTTCAATTGACGGTCTTCGGCCTGCGCGAGACCGAGATCGCCGAACGTCTCGGCGACATCGCTGCCGACTGCAGCTTTCTGCCGCGCGACGGGGAGATCACGCTTTTTGTGCCGCAGTCGGGACTTGAAGCTGTGAGGAAAATCCTGGGACGGCATGTCCTGGAGGAGGAATCTTTGAGCCGGAGTCTCGGGCGGCTGCTGGAACAGCGCGCGCTGTCGGTCTGCAGCGCCGAATCGTGCACCGGCGGAATGACCGGGCAGCTGCTGAGCGCGGATGCCGGCAGTTCAAATTATTACTGCGGCTCAGTGGTGTCCTACAGCAATGCGGTCAAGACCGGAGTCCTGGGCGTGGCGCAGGCTGTGCTGGATGAGCACGGCGCCGTGAGCGCCGAGACCGCCCGTGAGATGCTGGCCGGAGCGCTGAGACTGACCGGCGCGGACTGCGGCATGGCGGTGACCGGGATTGCCGGCCCTGCCGGCGGCACACCCGAAAAACCGGTCGGGACGGTCTGGATTGCGGTGGGCAGTACCGCTGATATCCGGACCCAGAAATTTAAATTTCGCTTCGACCGTAGCGGCAACCGGATGATCGCGGCCAAGGCCGCCCTGTTCATGTTGAGGGAATATATCTATGCCGAGGATCTTTATAGCCCTGCCGCTGCCGGATGAGGTCCGGCAGGAGCTGAGCCGGCAGGCCGGTCTGCTGAGCCGGAAAAATCCGGGACTGAGGGTTGTGGGGCCGCATGCCATGCACCTGACGCTGAAATTTGTCGGTGATTTTCCGGAAGCGCAGGTAGCCCGTCTGGGAGAGGGTCTTGACCGGGTGGCGGCGGAGAACTGCCCGCTGGAGCTTGCCCTGACCGGGGTCGGCTGTTTCCCTTCCAAAAAACGCGCCCGCGTTGTCTGGGCCGGGATCGGTGGAGATGTTGCCGGGCTTGAGAAATTGGCCGCCGCAGTTGACCGGATGTGCAGCTGTAATGGAATACCTGCCGAGAAACGGGTCTTTAAAAGCCATGTTACCTTGGGTAGACTAAAGACCCCATCTGTGATAGATATTGAGGTTGATCAGGCCGCCTTGGCCTTTAGTGTGAGAGAGGTTATCCTTTTCAAAAGCGAGCTCAGGAAAGAAGGTGCCCGTTATACCGTTTTGCACAGAAGTTTTCTGGGATCCGAAGGAGAGTAGGAATGGAAGAAGGAAGAAAAAGGGCATTAGAGGACGCCATCGGCAAGATTGAGCGTTCATACGGCAAAGGCTCGATCATGCGCATGGGTTCGGACAGCGTGGCCACCCAGGTGCCGGTGATTTCGACCGGATCGCTGCTGCTGGACTGGGAAGGTCTGGGGATCGGCGGCATTCCGCGCGGCCGGGTCACCGAGATCTATGGCGCCGAATCATCCGGTAAGACCACCCTGAGCCTGCACTGTATTGCTTCGGCAC
>CAYWBU010000097.1:6757-10522 GCA_964456565.1 uncultured Bacteriovoracaceae bacterium
ATGGACGATCCGGCTCGTCTGGCCATGCTTGCCCTGGATGTCAACTATGCCCGCAAGTTGGGAGTCAATATCGATGATCTGCTGGTTTCCCAGCCCGATTCCGGGGAACAGGCCCTGGATATCGCCGAAACCCTGGTCAGGTCCAACGCGGTGGACATCGTGGTTATCGACTCGGTGGCGGCCCTGGTGCCCCGGGCCGAGATCGAAGGCGATATGGGTGATTCGCATATGGGGCTGCAGGCCAGGCTCATGTCGCAGGCCCTCAGGAAGCTTTCCGGCGCCATCAGCAAGACCAATACCACGGCCCTGTTCATCAACCAGACCCGTATGAAGATCGGGGTCGTCTATGGCAACCCCGAAACCACCACGGGCGGCAATGCCCTGAAGTTCTATTCATCGGTCCGCATGCAGGTCAGGAATGCCGGACCCATCAAGGACGGCACCCAGGTGATCGGCAACCGTACCAAGGTCAAGGTGGTCAAGAACAAGATGGCCCCGCCTTTCAAGGAGATCGAGTTTGATATCATGTTCGGCGAAGGGATCTCGCGTTATGGCGAAATCCTGGACGTGGCCTCCGATCCCAAGATCAAGGTGGTGGACAAGTCGGGGGCCTGGTACAGCTACAGCAAACAGCGTCTCGGCCAGGGGCGCGAGGCTGCCAAGCTGTTTCTGAAAGACAACCCCGAAGTTTTCCAGGAGATCTATGACGCCGTCAGGTGCAAGTTGATGCCTGCCGAAGATGAAGACCTTAAACAGAGCGAGGCCTAAATGGATATCAATGCGGTCCTGAAAAAAGCTGTGGAGATGAAGGCCTCGGACCTGCATATGAAGGTCGGATTGCCGCCCATCGTGAGGCGTTTCGGGTCCCTGATTCCCATGCGGGATATGGAACGCCTCAAGAATGATGACATATCTTCGGTGATCTACAGCATCATGGATCAGTATCAGCAGGCCAAGTTCGATACCACCCATGAGATCGATCTGGCCTACAGCCTTTCCGGGGTGGCCCGTTTCCGGGTCAACTGCTACCGGCAGCGCGGCAGCTACGGCATGGTCTTCAGGGTCGTGCCCACCGATCCGCTGGGGCTGGAGGAGCTCAAGCTGCCCAAGGTTGTGGAACGCATCGCCATGCAGCATAAGGGGCTCATCCTGGTTACGGGAACCACGGGCTCCGGTAAATCAACCACCCTGGCCGGCATGGTCAACCACATCAACACCAATCGTAACTGTCATATCATGACCATCGAGGACCCGATCGAATTTCTGCACCGTGACCGCAAATCAATCATCAACCAGCGTGAAGTCGGTTCGGACACCAACTCGTTTGCGGCGGCCCTGCGCGCGGCCCTGCGTCAGGATCCGGATGTGATCCTGGTGGGTGAAATGCGGGACAAGGAAACCATTGATATCGCCCTGACCGCAGCCGAAACCGGCCATCTGGTCATCTCCACCCTGCATACCCTGGATGCGGTGGAGACTGTCATGCGCATTGTGTCGACCTATCCGCCGCATCAGCACTTCCAGGTCAGGCTGCAGCTGGCCGGGGTTTTGAAGGCGGTCATTTCGCAGCGCCTGATTCCCCGCCAGGACGGTGAGGGCATGATTCCGGCGGCCGAGGTCATGGTCAATACGGCCCGGATCAAGGAATGTATCGTGGATGAAAACCGGGCCAATGAGATTCCCGACGCCATTGCCTCGGGGACGGTCAACTATGGGATGCAGACCTTTGACCAGTCTTTGATGGCCCTGGTGAAGCAGGGCGACGTCAGTTATAACGAGGCCCTTAAACATGCCACCAACCCGAGTGATTTCCAGCTCAGGATGAAGGGGATCGAATCGGCCAGCGACAGCCGCTGGGACATGTTCGGTGGCGGTAAGGACGAGGAAAAGGACGAATCTTCCGATGAGTTTTTCAAGCCGGAGTAAGCTTGATACACCAGAGGCTGCGCTGGAATATGCCTATCGGCTGCTTTCAAGGCGGTCCGTGGCGTCTTTTGAATTAAAAAAAAACTCCGGGAACGCGGGGCCGGTGAAGAGGTTGTGGCCCAGGTTATCAGGCGTCTTGAAGACCTCAATTATCTCGATGACCGTGAATATCTCAGACGACGGGCCCAGCTTCTGGCAGGCCGCGGGTATGCCGATTCGGCCGTGCTGTGGCAGCTGATCCAGTCCGGGGCGCCGGATGAAATGGCGCAGGCGGCGGTGGCTGCGATCCCGGATGAGCTGGCGGAAAAAGACAGAATATTAAAGATTATTGAGAAAAAAAAAGATAAGGAAAGAGAAAAACTCATCAGGTACCTGGCGGGCCGCGGTTTTGCCTTTGACCTGATACTGAGAACAATTGATGGAGATGAAATATGACAGGATCTGAGATTCGCGCCATGTTCCTCGATTTTTTTGAAGAGAAGGGACACTCCAGGGTTGCCAGCTCGGCGCTGGTTCCCGAAGACGACCCGACCCTGCTGTTCACCAATGCCGGCATGGTGCAGTTCAAGGGGGTTTTCCTGGGGACGGATGCCCGGGACTACAACCGGGCCACCACCTCGCAGAAATGTGTGCGGGCCGGCGGCAAGCACAATGACCTGGAAAATGTCGGCCGGACGGCCCGGCACCACACCTTTTTTGAAATGCTGGGGAACTTTTCGTTCGGCGACTACTTCAAGGAAGGCGCTATCGAGTTTGCCTGGGAACTGCTGGTGGGACGCATGGGGCTTGATACCGACAAGCTGTGGGTCAGTGTCCATCACAGCGATGACGAGGCCTTTGCCATCTGGCGGGACAAGATGGGGGTGCCCGAAGACCGCATCCTTAAACTGGGTGACAAGGATAATTTCTGGTCCATGGGGGATACCGGCCCCTGCGGTCCGTGTTCCGAGATCCTATATGACCAGGGACCAGAAGTGGGCTGTCGCCGGCCGGACTGTCAGCCGGGAGTCTGTGACTGTGACCGTTACCTGGAGATCTGGAACCTGGTCTTCATGCAGTTCAACCGTGATGCCGAAGGCAACATGACGCCCCTGCCCAAACCCAACATCGATACCGGGATGGGACTGGAACGCATTACGGCCATCATGCAGGGCGTGCACAGCAACTATGATACCGATCTGTTTATGCCGCTGATCAAATATATCGCGTCCAAGGCCGGGGTCTCTTACGGCGCGGATGCCGAAAAAGATGTTTCGGTGCGGGTGGTGGCGGATCATGCCCGGGCCTGCGCCTTTCTGGTGTGCGACGGAGTTCTGCCGTCAAACGAGGGCCGCGGCTATGTGTTGCGCCGGATCATCCGGCGGGCAGCGCGTCACGGCAAACTGCTGGGGCTGGACAAGCCCTTCCTGCATGATATCGCCATGCAGGTGGTGGCGCAGATGGGCGATGTCTATCCCGAACTGAACCAGCGCCGTGAGTTCATTGACAAGGTGATCGTCAATGAGGAGGAGCGCTTCTTGAAGACCCTGGACAAGGGCCTGAGCATGCTGGCCGAGATTATGGAAAGCCTCAAGGCTTCGGGCGGCCGGGCCATCTCGGGACGGGATGCCTTTACCCTGTACGACACCTTCGGCTTTCCGCTGGATCTGACCGAGGACATTGCCGCCAAGGAGGGGTTTGAAGTTGATAAGGAAGGCTTCCAGTCCCAGATGGAAAAACAGCGCGAAATGGCCCGGGCCTCTTCTTCTTTTGACGCCCAGGCCGATGCCGAAGGCGCACTGGAACTGGCGGACGACCTGGCTGTCAAGGCTCAGTATTCGAACGTCACATCATCGGCCA
>CAYWBU010000098.1:0-10355 GCA_964456565.1 uncultured Bacteriovoracaceae bacterium
CCGTGGACGATCTCGTTGAACGTTCTTCCATAAGCCATGGCCAGGCCCAGGCCGGTGCCCTTGCCGACTTCCTTGGTGGTGAAGAACGGATCGAAAATGCGTTCAAGGGTGGCACTGTCCATGCCGCAGCCGTTGTCTTCGATCTCCAGCAGCAGGTGGGATCGGTTTTCCATGTCGGGACGCCAATCCGCAAGGTCCTGCGGATTGAGTTGTTTCAGGCTGACGGAGATGATTCCGCCGGAAAATTCCATGGCCTGCCAGGCATTGGTGCAGAGGTTTACGATAATCTGATGGATCTGGGACGGATCGGCCATGATGGGTTCACAATCTTCAGCGAGTTCCTGCCGGATCTCGACCGTGGATGGGATGGTTGAACGCAGCATCTGGAGTGACTCCCTGATGATGGGTTCAACCATGACTGGCTTTTTCTCGGTATCGATCTTGCGGCTGAAGGTCAGGATGCGGCTTACCAGGCTCTGGGCCCGAAAGGCCGCATTCAGGACTTCTTCGATATTCTGGCCGACCGGCGAATCGTCCGGGACATCGTCCTGGATCAGTTCCGAGAAACCGATGATGGCGGCCAGGATATTGTTGAAATCATGGGCGATGCCCCCGGCCAGGGTCCCGACGGCCTGCAGTTTCTGGCCCTGGCGCAGCCTTTTTTCATAGAGCTTGCGTTCGTTTTCGGCCCGGACTCTCTCTGTAATGTCACGCATCAGGATGATGGCCAGGGTGGTTTCGCCCTGTTCGTCAAAGACCGGCAGGATATGAATTTCCCGTGTCTTTTGATCGCGCGGGTCCCGATCGGTTATTTTTTTCGGCTGGCCGGTTTCAAATACTTCACGGGCGTGACAGTTGCTGGCGGTTTCGCCGTAGCGGCAGATGTCGTAGCAGTGCAGCGGAGTCTCCTGGGCATGCTGGGCAAGGAAGTCTTTGGAATTGGTGACCTGGATGGCAAGCTCGCGGTCGATCACGATGATGGTGTCCTGCAGGGCCATGAAGGTGCTGGCCAGAATCTTTTCGGAACGTTTGAGGGCCGTTTCGGCCCGGGCACGTTCGGTCACGTCAATGCCGATGGCCCAGGAATGCCAGCCCGGAACCGGAAAAAGCGAAGATACGTTGGACCACAGGATGGTTCTGGAAGAGCCGTCCTTGCAGGTTATCTTAAATTCACGGTTGCGGAAGTTGACCGCTTCATTCTCGATTTCCCTGAACAGTAATTGGCGTTGCTTGTGGTCGGGATACAATAGCCTGATTGCATCAGGGTTGCCGACGATTTCCTCCTGGCTGAAGCCGGTTACCCGTTCACATTCCCTGTTCCAGACAATGATGGTGCCGTCTTTATCGGCGGCATCGAGCATGACCGGCATATTGGTGAGGATGTCGCGCAGGAGTTTTTCGCTCTGGGCCAGATCCTGTTCGGCCTGACGATGAAAATCCAGCTCACGGTTGAGGCTGAGGGTCTTTTCTTTCACCTGTTGCTGGAGGGCCTTGTTCCAGATGATGATGTTTGCAATGAAACCGGCGACCAGCAGGAGGATGAATAGCAGGATGTAGAAAAAAGAGGCTGTCTTATAGAAGGGGTCGGGTTCAAGTTTGATCCAGTGGCGGTGGATGGCGCGGTGCTCGGTTTCTGTGATGGCGGCCAGCCCTTTGTTCAGGATGGAGTTCAGTACGGGGATGTCCTTGCGGGAGGCAATGGCCAGATTGTAGGTGTAGGGGATGTAGTCGGCTATCCTCAGGTTTGTTATGCCGGTTTTCTCAATATAGTAGGAGATGGTTGCCAGATCGGCGATGGCGGCATCGGTTTCCCCGGTGGCGGTCTTGATGATGCATTCCATATCGTTTGTAAGCGGGACCAGTTTTATCCCGGGGTGGTTTCTGGCAAGATACTCCTGGACGCCATAGCCCTCACCCACGGCCACCTTAAGGTTGGCAAGATCTGCCAGGCTCTTGATTTCAGGCGTAAGCTCCTGCCTGATGAGGATGACCGCCGGAGTATTGAAGTAGGGGGTCGTGAAGTTCAGGTATTGGCTGCGCTCCGGAGTTTTTGTCAGGTTTGTCAGGATATCGATTCTGCCCTGACGGGTCATTTGCAGGAGGGTATTCAGATTTTTGGACTGGATGTAGTGAAAGCGGCAGCCCAGTTTTTTCTCAATCAATTCGAGGTAGTCGACGGAAATTCCCCGTGAACGGCCATATTCATCGCTAAAGGCAAAAGGTGCATAATGGGTTTCCAGCGCCACGGTGATCTGATTATTGCGGGAGCGTAACCAGGTCTGTTCTGCCGGTGTGAGTTGAACGGCGGCCTTCCCTGGCTGTGCCGCCGTCGACAGGCTGCAGGGAAGCAACAGGAGAATGATCAACGGGATAGTCCGGTAAAGAAAAAACCTCCACTTCATTTGCACCTCGATAATTAAAACAATAATAGTCTGTTTGGCGATGTAAATCCAAATTAATTGTTGAAAAAATGGGACAATGGACTTGGAATGCTGCCTGAAAACCTATATATTGTAATTAACTAACCAATACGAGGGTGTTTATATGGCCAGTATTGTTTTTCTTGTGGGAATCGCCGGTTTTGCTCTGGGAATCTTTGTATTGTTTTATGACGGGATCCAGTACCTGATGAACGGGCACTGGGATCCGATTCAGCTGATCAGTATCTTTGACAGCCTGCCGCAAAACATTGCCGCCTGGGCGAACTCGGGCGGTTCGCTGACCAATTTTCTGCAGACCACGCCCCTGTGTGTGGCCCTAGTTGTTGCAGGCCTGCTGCTGACATGGCTCGGCAGTGCCCTGAAACGCCGTTACCTCTGATTTGATCTGATTCAAAATCTGAAGCCGTGCATTTCCTGGAGATGTGCGGTCATATCTCTACTTTAGTGATCTGATTTTCAATGGTTTTTTTGCTGTTTGAGAGTTATGGCCAGTTTCGCCCTAAAACTTTATTGACATTTTTATATGCGTGTAATACCAAAAATAAACGCCATTCAGTAACATGATTAATGTTTAGTGCAGATATGGACAGTAATTACAGAGATGGCGTTTTATCAGAAAAACGGCGAGTTAGATTTGTAGGAATGCTTAAGGGCAGGGAAGTCCGGGAGCCCGCAGGGGCGTCCGGCAAATAAATACAGCAATAATTTAAAGGTTATTTGCAGAAGGAGAAATACTATGGCTAAATTTTTGTCTGATGAATGGTTTGCCAAGGTTGACGAGCTGACCGAAGCGGCCGGAGATCTTCAGATCCCCAAGGCCATGGCCGATGTTTGCGTCAATCTTGAAGTGCGCACCCCCGGTGGTAATATCGAGATGCGCATTGACGGCGGTCTGATCAAGAAAGGCTACAATCAGGGAGCCGACGTCAATATGTCCATGCCCGATGACTATGCCTACAAACTGCTGGTCCTGAATGATTGGAACGTGGGAATGCGCGGCTACATCAAGCGCAAGATTCAGCTTTCAGGCAACCTCAAGAAGATGATTCCGCTGCAGAGCTATACGCCCAGCCAGCCCACGGTTGCTCTGACTGCAAAGATCGAGGATATGACCGAGTACGAGGGCGAGGCGGCCGCCGCCGGCGGGTCCAGGAAAGGCGAATCCGGCGGTGTCAAGGATGTGAACGTCGTTGTCCGCAAGGCCCAGAAGGCCAAACGCTGGGTCGGCGACAAGCTGGACAAGGAAAGCCGGCTCTGCAGGCCGTTCACCATCAATAAACTGGAACTGAAGAACCGCATGGTCATGTCACCCATGACGCCGGTGTGGGCCGATGCGGACGAAACGCCTTCGCAGCGCGAGATCGATTACTGGGTCGAACGGGCCAATGGCGGTGTGGGCCTGATCATTACCGAGGTCAATTCGGTCGATGCCCGCCATCGCTACCAGCCGCTGTCGGTCGGACTGCACAGCGACTACCAGATTGAGGGCCACAAAAAACTTGTGGATGCCGTGCATGCTGCCGGAGCCAGGATCTTTCCGCAGATCTCCCATCCCGGTCCGGAATCGCTGGCGCCCTTCTTTGATAAGGATGAGGCCGGCAATCCGGTGCCCTGCATCGGTCCGTCGGTCAACCGCTCCGAATCCACCGGCCAGGTCTGCCGTGAACTCAGCGATGAGGAAATTCCTGAGCTGATCGAGTTTTACGGCGATGCGGCCCTTAGGGCCCAGAAGGCCGGCTACGACGGAGTTGAACTGCACATGGCCCACAACTACATGCTGCTGGGTTCTTTCCTGTCGCCCATCCGCAACAAACGTGAAGAGGGCCGTTATTGCGGTTTCACCCAGGAAGGCCGGCTGCAGCTGACCCTGGATGTGCTGGCCAATATCCGGTCCAAGGTGGGCAAGGATTTCCCGATCATCGTGCGGATCTCGGGTGATGAGAACATTGCCGGGGCCTGCGGTCGCGATATGACCGACACCCAGCTGATCGCCCCCATCCTGGTGGAGAACGGTGTGGACGGCTTCCATGTCTCGGGCGGCGTTATCGATCAGCTGGTGACCAATATCATTGCCGGGGCCAACTTTGAGCCGGGCTTCAATGTCCCGCCGGCCAATGCCATCAAGGAAGTGGTGGATGTGCCGGTGCTGGCGGTCGGCTGCATCCATGATCCGCTGTATGCCGAGCAGATTCTGCGTGAAGAGCGCGCCGATGCCATTGTCATGGGGCGGCCGCTGATTGCTGATCCGGAACTGCCCAAAAAGGTCATGGAGGGCCGCTATGAAGATGTCCGCAAATGTGTGCGGTGTCTGACCTGCGTGGATTCGCTGATGAAGCTGGAAGACCTGCACTGTGCGGTCAACGGCCGCATGGGCAAGGAAAAGGAGTTTCCGCTGCATGCCAAGACTGCCAAGCCCCAGAGGGTGATGGTGGTGGGTTCCGGCCCGGCCGGCATGGAGGCGGCCCGCGTGGCGGCCGAGCGCGGCCATCAGGTCTCGCTCTATGAGCGCCACCAGCGTCTGGGAGGGGCTCTGCTGACGGCCTGTACGGTGCATCCCGACAATGAGACCCTGCTCAATTACCTCATGACCCAGGTTGAGAAGCTGCCCATCAATGTCCATCTGGGCGTCGAGGTGACCCCCGATCTTGTAAAGAGCGTCAATCCCGATGTCCTGATCGATGCCTCGGGCGGAGAGGTTGTGGCGCCCAAGATTCCCGGCGACAATCTGCGGCACGTGATTACCGGCACCATGATGCACAAGATGATGTACGGTGAGCTGCCGCCTTACGGGGTTGAGAAGCTGCCGCTGTATGCCAAGCTGGGTATCCGCTTCGGCGGTGATGTGATGCAGAAGCTGATCACTCCGAAACGGATTCAGCTGGCCACCAAGGCCTTCCTGCCCATGGTGGGCAAGAGGGTTGTGGTAGTGGGCATGGACCTGGCGGCCATCGAATCGGCCGAGTTCCTGGCCGAGCGCGGCTGCAAGGTCAGTGTCTTCGATACCTTTGAAGAGCTGGCTCCCGAGGTCGGCGTCAAGCGGACCCATGAGCATATTGAGCGCATGCGGCGGCTGGGAATCACCCTGCATACCGAGACCCAGGTAACCGGAATCACTCCGACCCATGTGGAATATCAACCCAAATATGGCAGCAAGACCTATAAGCTTGAGGCCGATACGGTTATCCTGGCCGGTGAGATCGAACCCAAGACGGCCCTGTTCGATGCCGTCAAGGACAGTGTGCCCAGGGCCTTTGCCATCGGTGACTGTACCGGTCTGGGGCTGATCGACAAGGGCATCCAGGAGGCCAATGCGGTCGTCTACGGTCTCGGCTGATTTTTACTGGGAAACAAGATCAACAAAAAAGCCCGCCATTTGGCGGGCTTTTTTGTTGACGGGCTGCTTGCCTATCCTGGCCGCAGGGCTACTATATAGAAAAACGGAAGCATATAGGATGCCTTTTATATTGATCATAAGTGAAAATATATGTAAAAATAAGCACTTGACAGGGTTTGAAAATACGCTATGTGTAAAAAAGGTGTAACTGGCGTATAAGAGAACCGGCCATATTGAAGCTAAGGAGGTTGTCATATGAAGGCTAAGGAAAAAAATTATTTCGCTGCGCTTTATGAAGTTGCCATGATGGTTAATTCATCCCTGGAGATGTCGCAGGTCCTAGATGATATAGTCAAGGCCGTTGTGAAGACCATGAGTGTCAAGGCTTCGTCCATCCGTCTGCTGGATGCCCGCAAGAAACAGCTGGTGATGGGGGCCGCCGACGGACTTTCAGCTCCCTATATCAAAAAGGGACCTGTCAATGTGGAAGAGAGCGGTCTGGATAAGAAGGTCCTCAAGGGCGAGATGATCTTTATCAAGGACGCCCAGACTGATGCGGATTTCCAGTACAAGGACTGGGCCAAGACCGAAGGTATCAAATCGGTGCTGGTTGTACCGCTGATGGTGGAAAAGAAGCCCATCGGCGTTCTGCGGGTATATTCCGATACCCTGCGGGAGTTCGGCGAGGAAGAAAATCATTTTGTGGAGGCGGTGGCCAACCTGAGCGCCGTGGCGCTGGAAAATGCCCGTCTGCACCAGGCCCTGCAGACCAACTATGATCTGCTGGTGGCTCATAAATACCGCGTAGACGATAACTGAAGGAGGAACACATGGTTCGAGTCGGTATAAACGGTTTTGGTCGTATCGGTCGTCAGGTTGCCAAGGCGATCATTGAGAAGTATCCGGACACCTTGAAGGTTGTTGCGGTAAATGACCTTTCTCCGGTGGAGACCAATGCCCATCTTTTTAAATATGATACAAATTTCGGGCGGTTCAGCGGTGATGTCAAGATCGAGGACGGTTCGCTGGTGATCAACGGCAACAAAATCACCAACTTTTCGCATCGCGATCCGGCCGAGATTCCCTGGGGTGACGAAGATATCGACATCGTTATCGAGAGCACCGGTCTGTTCCTGACCGGCCCCAAGGCCCAGGCCCATATCGACGGCGGAGCCAAGAAGGTCATCATTTCCGCTCCGGCCAAGGAAGAGGATCTGACCATTGTCATGGGTGTCAACCATGAGGTGTATGATCCGGCCACCCATCATATTGTGTCCAATGCCTCCTGTACCACCAACTGTCTGGCTCCGGCCGCCATGGTTGTACATGAGGCCTTCGGGATCAAGAAGGCCTTGATGACGACCGTGCATGCCTACACCAATGACCAGCGCATCCTGGATATGCCGCACAAAGACCTGCGGCGTGCCCGGGCCGCTGCCATGAGCATCATCCCCACCTCCACCGGTGCGGCCAAGGCCGTGGCCCTGGTGGTCCCGGACCTCAAGGGCAAGTTTGACGGCTATGCCCTGCGGGTGCCCACCTCGACCGTCAGCGTGGTGGACTTTGTGGCCGAACTGGAAAAGCCCACAACCACCGAAGAACTGCGCAAGGTTCTGAAGGAGGCCGCCGATTCCAGACTCAAGGGAATCATGGGCTATGAGGAAGAGCCGCTGGTCTCCATCGACTACAAGGGCAATCCCAATTCATCCACCATTGACGCCGAGTTCACCCAGGTCATGCAGGGCAATATGGCCAAGGTTGTAACCTGGTATGACAATGAGTGGGGTTATTCCAACCGGGTCGCCGATCTGGCCAACTATATGTCGCAGAAAGGTTTTTAAAAGGTCTTTCCGACAGAAAACGCGATAAAAATGGCCGCCTTTGAGGCGGCCATTTTTTTATCTTCTTGAATATATTTATTCATTACTGAGCGTATGTTATAGTAGGACCGTTTAACTTAAATTTCTTAGGGGGACGACTTAGACTATGGCAAAAAGGGACGACATCCATAAGGTGATGATCATCGGCTCCGGGCCGATTATTATCGGGCAGGCCTGTGAATTTGACTATTCAGGGACCCAGGCTTGCAAAGCATTGAAGGAAGAGGGCTACAAAATTGTTCTGGTTAACTCCAACCCGGCCACCATCATGACTGATCCGGGGATGGCGGATGTGACCTATATCGAACCGCTGAACGTGGCAAGCCTTGAGCGGATTATCGCCAAGGAAAGACCCGATGCCCTGCTGCCCAACCTGGGCGGACAGTCCGGCCTGAACCTCAGTTCCGAGCTGGCCAAACAGGGAGTGCTTGAGAAATATGGCGTGAAGATCATCGGGGTGGACATCGATGCCATTGAACGCGGCGAAGACCGCATCGCCTTCAAGGAGACCATGGACCGGCTGGGGATCGAGATGCCGCGCAGCAAGCCCTCGTACAGCGTGGAGGAGGCCGAGGCGATTGCGGCCGAGCTGGGCTATCCGGTGGTGTTGCGGCCGGCCTATACCATGGGCGGAACCGGCGGCGGCATGGTCTACAATGTGGAGGAGCTGCGCGAAGTCGCCTCACGCGGCATCTCGGCCAGTCTGGTGGGCCAGGTGCTGGTGGAGGAATCTGTCATCGGTTGGGAGGAACTGGAACTGGAAGTGGTGCGGGACGCCAAGAACCAGATGATCACGGTCTGCTTCATTGAAAATGTGGATCCCATGGGGGTGCATACCGGTGACTCCTTCTGTACCGCGCCCATGCTGACCATCTCTGAGGAACTGCAGCAGCGCCTGCAAAAACAGGCCTATGCCATTGTGGAGGCCATCCAGGTCATCGGCGGAACCAATGTGCAGTTTGCCCACGATCCGGTCAGTGACCGCATCGTGGTGATCGAGATCAATCCGCGCACCTCCAGATCATCGGCCCTGGCTTCCAAGGCCACCGGGTTCCCGATCGCGCTGATATCCTCCAAACTGGCCAGCGGCATGACCATGGACGAGATTCCCTACTGGAGGAGCGGTACGCTCGATAAATATGAACCCAGCGGGGATTATGTGGTGGTCAAGTTTGCCCGCTGGGCCTTTGAAAAATTTAAGGGTGTCGAAGACAAACTGGGCACCCAGATGCGCGCCGTGGGCGAGGCCATGAGTATCGGCAAAAATTACAAGGAGGCCTTCCAGAAGGCCATCCGTTCGTTGGAAACCGGCCGCTACGGCCTGGGTTTTGCCCGTGACTACAATGAAAAGGAACTCAAAGACCTGCTGGAGATGCTGGGGCAGGCCACCAGCGAAAGGCAGTTTGTCATGTATGAGGCCCTGCGTAAGGGCGCCACGGTGGAAGAACTGTTTGAAAAGACCCGCATCAAACCCTGGTTTATCGAACAGATGCAGGAGCTGGTGGAACTGGAGGAGGCGATTCTCAAACACCGCGGCGGTGAATTGCCGGCCGACCTGCTCAAACAGGCCAAGCAGGACGGTTTCGCCGACCGTTACCTGGCCATGCTGCTAGCTACGGACGAGGATTCGATCCGCCGCCGGCGCCTTGATCTGGGGCTGGGCCATGCCTGGGAGGGCGTGCCGGTCAGCGGGGTCAATGATGCCGAATATTATTATTCCACCTACAATGCCGCCAACACGGTTTCCGCCAGTGACAACCGCAAGATCATGGTGCTGGGCGGCGGGCCCAACCGCATCGGCCAGGGGATTGAGTTTGACTACTGCTGTGTGCATGCCGCGCTGGCCATCCGGGATGCCGGCTATGAATCCATCATGGTCAACTGCAATCCTGAGACGGTCTCCACCGACTATGACACCTCGGACAAACTGTATTTTGAGCCGCTGACCGTGGAAGAGGTGCTCAGTATCTATGAAAAGGAAAAACCCGAAGGGGTTATTGTGCAGTTCGGCGGCCAGACTCCGCTGAACATTGCGGATCAGCTGGAAAAGGCCGGTGTCAAGGTCCTGGGGACTTCGCCGGACGCCATTGATCTGGCCGAGGACCGCGACCGTTTCCGCAATATCATGGACAAACTGGGCATTCCCATGCCCGAGTCGGGCATGGCTGCCACCCTGGAGGATGCCCTGGTGGTGGCCGGAAATATCGGTTATCCGCTGATGGTCAGGCCCTCCTATGTCCTGGGCGGCCGCGGGATGGAAATTGTGCATGATGAGGAGATGCTGCGCGAATATGTCAGGGCCGCCGTGGGCGTGACCCCCGAAAGGCCGATCCTGATCGACAAGTTTCTGGGCAATGCCATTGAGGCCGAGGCCGACGCCATTTCCGACGGCACCGATGCCTTTGTGCCGGCGGTCATGGAGCACATCGAGCTGGCCGGGGTCCATTCGGGAGATTCGGCCTGTGTGATTCCGCCCATCAGCATTCCGCCCAAACATCTGGACACCATCAATGAGTACACCAAAAAGATCGCCATTGAACTGGGGGTCGTGGGCCTCATGAACATGCAGTATGCCATCAGTGAGGACGTGGTCTATGTGCTGGAGGCCAACCCGCGCGCCTCGCGCACCGTGCCGCTGGTGTCCAAGGTCTGTAACATCTCGATGGCCAATATCGCCACCCAGATCATGCTGGGCAGGAA
>CAYWBU010000099.1:0-9827 GCA_964456565.1 uncultured Bacteriovoracaceae bacterium
CCTTGAGGTAGGCCGCTATTTTTTCATTGTCGGATATGCTCATTTTACTCACCTCAATAATATAATATTCTAATATAATCAAAATCTATTATTGTCAAGACTGTTTTTTTGCAGGGGCGGAATTATCATTGCTGAAAAAGGGGCAGCCTTTTTTGTGGAGCATCTGCTATGGTAGGGCAATTGGATGAGGCTGTGAAGGTTTCAATGGAGGGGACCGTGAAGAAGGTACTGATTATATTGATAATCATGGTGATACCGGGCGCCGGATATGCCGCAGGCTATGTTCTGGGCAGTTACGGTTCCGGCGGTACGGTGGGCGAGATCAGTTACGGGATGGAAATGGGCGGTATTTTTCTCTCCGAACTGCATCCCCGGGGCGGGGCCTTCAGTTTCGGTCTGGGCGTCAGCGTGGCGGATACGGATGATGGCATGCCCGGACTGCCGTTGCTGCCTGGCGGCGGAACGCTGCTGTATCTGAAGGAATATGACGACGGCAATGAGCAGAGTGTTTATGCCATTGGCGGGATGGAATTTGTGACCGCTTTTTTTGGTGTTGCCGGCATCGGCTATGCCTCTCAGGATGTGATGCAGTATGGATTGAGCTCTTCGGGCTGGTACATGCTGGAGTCTTCCACCGAACATGAGCCGGCCTACATGGTCGGGGTGCGCTATATCCGGCAGTGGCTGGGCCTGGGTTTGGGATATGATTCGCGCCGGGGGATTGTGGCCCATGCGGGCATCGGTTTCTGATCCCTGAAGGGCAGGCGCGGTGCAGCTTAAGGTCCGGATAGCCTTTGCATGCCTGCTGGTGATAAGCGGCTGTGCCCTTCTTGAGGATTATACGGCCAAGACGGCAGCTGTGCGGCAGGCGAGCCGCTCCGGAGATTATGCCGCCGCCCTCACTGCGTTGCCGCCGGTCGGCAGACAGGACCGCGACGCAGTCCTGGTCCTGCTGGAAAGGGCGACGCTGCGGCACTATATGGGCGAATATGCCCTGAGCGCGGCGGATTTTGAGAAAGCGGCCGGGATCATGAAAGATCTGGAGGAGCGGGCCCTTGTCTCGGCCGAGGCGGTGGCGACCCAGGCCGGATCATTGTTCCTGAACGAAAGGGTTGTTCCCTATGCCGGCGATGATTTTGAAAAGATCTTTGTACATGCCCTGGATGCCCTGAACTATCTGATGCTGGCAAATCTGGAAGATGCGCGGGTGGAGGTGCGGCGCTGCTATGCCCGGCAGACCGAACTTCTGCATCAGCAGGCGGCGGATGTCCGCAGGGCGGCTGAGAATAAAGACTGGCCCACCTATGCCGGATCAGACGACTATGCCGTGATGCAGGGCAAGGCCGCCGATCATTCTGTCTACCGGAACGCCTTTGCCTGTTATGTTTCGGCCTATGTCTATGAGCTTAACAATGAACCGGATGAGGCCTATGTCGATCTTAAACAGGCCCTGCAGGCGGCGCCGCAGTGCCGGACTGTCCAGCAGGATCTGCTGCGGCTGAGCCGCCGGCTGGGTTTTGTGGATGACCTTGAGAAATGGGGGGAGTTGTTCGGACCCGGGCCGGAGATTCCGCAGGACGGAATCGACCTGCTGGTTATCATCGAAAACGGCCAGGCCCCGATCAAGACCGAGGTAAATTTTGCAGTTCCGTTCGGGGAGGCCTTGGCCTTTTTTGCCCTGCCGGCCTACCGGTTTAGTGTTCCGCGATTTCGTTGCGTACAGATAGCCGGACCGCAGGATCCTCTAAAAATGGATGTCTTGGCGGATATTGATGCTATGGCCGCCCGTAACCTGCTGGACAAGCTGCCGCTGCTGTTTGCGAAACAGCTGGTGCGGGCCTCGGCCAAGGCCGCGGCTGTCGGGCGGTTGCAGCAGGAATATGGTCCGGTGGGGTGGCTGCTGGGGGAGCTGGCGGCCGGAATAAGTGAGCGGGCCGATGTGCGGAGCTGGACCACCCTGCCGCAGGAGATCCTGGTTGCGCGACTGTTTCTGCCGCAATATATTGATAAAATTAAACTAAAGTTGCAGCCGGGGGGGCTTGAAACCGAGATTGCGTTCCCCGGAGCCCCGGACCATGTAATTTTTCTGGGGCGTACGACAGATTCAGGACTTGTTTTCCGCAAAAAAGCATTTTAGAAAGGGAAATGGCCATGTTTAAAATAAAGCATTTTTTAGTTATTAACCTGACATTGTTGTTGCTGGGAGGCTGCGCCGGCACGGCCTTCAATTCGATTGAGGCCCGGACGGGGCCCGGAGGCCTGGTCTCAAAACAGGTGCAGATCAACGATTCCATAATGGCCGGGACGCTGGAATTTGGCGACTTAAGTGTAAAACAGGCCGATGAGTTCTGCATGGCTCAGGTCATGCTGATCAATAAAAAGAAAAAAGATGTAAATTTCGAATATAGGTTTTTGTGGTATGATGCGGCGGGTTTTGAGGTTTCGCCGGTTTCGGCCTGGATACCGTCTACCATCGTTGGTCTGGATTCGCGCGGCTACCAGTCAACGGCGCCGGTCAAAGATGCGGTCAGGTTCAGGTTTATGGTGCGCAAGCCCAATCCCATCAGCGACATGGGGTCATGATGCGGGAGGCAGGTAAGATGAAGAGGACGGTTTTGCTGTTGCTGGCAGGGGGCTGTATGCTTTTGTCCGCCTGTTCGACAATGTCCGAGATCTCTTATGGAGATCCCTCGCAGACCGAGACCCTGACAAAGGAGTTCGGTTCCACCGATCTCCAGATGATTGCGGAAAAAATGGTCAATTCGCTGCTGGCGACGCCCCTGCTGCAGTCGGGGGAACGCCCGGTGGTGTATGTGCAGCGGGTTAAAAACCGGACCGATGAACATATTGACACCAAGGCGATTACCGACAAGATAAAGGTGGCACTGCTCAAATCCGGCAAGGTGCGTTTTTCGGCTGTGGGCGAGGTCAACAATGAGATAGTCAGACAGCTGGAATATCAGACCAGTTCGGGGATTGTTGATCCGAACACCGCCAAGAATTTTGGCCGCCAGGTGGGGGCGGACTATTTTTTATATGGAGAGATATCATCGATCAAGAAATCGGCAGGCAGGGTTGAAGATGTATATTTTAAAGTTACGATGAATCTTGTTAATATTGAATCCGGTCTTATCGAGTGGGCGGATGAAAAGGAGATTCGCAAACAGGCCAAGAAGCCCCTGGTCGGCCGGTGATTAATTTTAATGGTGAGAGGAGTTAATATGAGTGGGAAGTATGATTATTTGAAAAGTATGCGATTGTTTAATCTTGTGGGGAGTTATTTTAAGGCCGGTAAAAAACTTGTTGCACTTGATAAAGACTATGCCAAGGAACAGATTTTTGAGATGCTCAAAAAATATGGACCCTGGCTGGCGATTATCGCCGTGGCACTGGTGTTCATGTTGCTGGCGGGGATTTTCCTGCTGGTGACCGTACTCTTGGCTTTGAACGTCTGGTTCACCCCCTGGGTTTCCGCCCTGATCATGACGCTGGTTTTCCTGGTGCTGGGGCTGGTCATGGCTTTGACCGGGATCCTGTTCGTCAAAAAAGGTTCGGGCGAGATCAAATCAACTTTTAATGCAATCGGGGAGGATGTGAAATGGCTGCAAAAGAAATAAGAATTGAAATTGAAGAGTTGAAAGATGAGATGGACGCGCTGCGCGAGGAGATTGCGATCCGTCTGGATGAATGCAAGGCCAAGGCCCTTGAGTATGGCAAGTATGGGGCAATGGCAGCTGCCGGGGCCTTTGTGTTGAAGCATGTCCTGGTCTTCGTCTGGCGCCATAAGCTGATCAGTGTGGTGCTGGCGGGTGGCGTCGCCTATGTGACGTCCAGGTATGATCTGGCATCCATGTTCAGGTCTGAATGCTGACAGGAACCTGTAACGCCGTGGAAAAAGCCGAAGGTTTTCACGGCGTTTTCTGCGCGGAGGTTATTCTTGACTGCATCAGGAGAAACGGCTAATAAGGGCTCATTCCGTTTTGTGAGGGGTAATGATGAATTTAGAAGACAAGCTTGAAAAGATAACCCATAGAACTGTCCCGCTGTATGCGCTGATTGTTCTTATGATAATCCTGGCTGCGCCGACATTGCTGTCCTGCATTCTGGGCTTGCCGCTGGTTGTGGCCGGCGAACTGCTGCGTATCTGGGCCGCCGGGCATATCCAGAAGAATGAGGAGATCACAACCTCGGGGCCCTATGGCTACATCCAGTCACCGCTCTATCTGGGAAGTTTCATTATCACGACCGGATTCTGCATCATGGCGCTCAAGCCGCTGATCTGGCTTATGAGTACGCTGATCTTTTTCCTGTCTTATGTACCGCGCAAGCAGCAGACCGAATGGGGCCGGCTCGAGAGAATCTTTGGGGAGTCCTTCCTGAAGTACAAGGCCGCGGTCCCTTATTTCATGCCCAAGAGCACAACGCCTTATCCCGAAGGGGCCAAGCATCCCTGGTCAGGGGCTGCCGCCATCGAGAATACCGAACATCAGACCGGTATTGTGGTGATGCTGATTGCCCTGTTTATCTGGCTCAGGGTATAGGCTGGATCCAAACGATTTATAAAGGCGGCCCCGGAAAACCGGGGCCGCCTTTTTTATTGGCCGGCGGACGCAAAAAAACAGAGGGCTTTCTCATGAAGGCCCTCTGTCGTAGAAGCTAAAAGGATTTGCCTTAAATCAGGCTGTGGCTTTTTTAACCCTGTCGGATTTGATGCACTGCGTGCAGACTTTCATCTTTTTGGTGCCCTGCTCGGTCTGAACCCTGACGGTCTGCAGGTTGGGCTGCCAAACTTTTTTGGTCTTGTTGTGCGCATGGCTGACATTGTTGCCTACCTGAGCGCCTTTTCCACATATTTCACATTTGTTAGCCATGATAATCTCTCTTTCGTGATTATTATCTGGTGCCGAAGCCGGGACTTGAACCCGGACGGGAGAGCTCCCACTACCCCCTCAAGATAGCGTGTCTACCAAATTCCACCACTTCGGCGCATTTTGATGCAGAGTCTATTAACAGCACAAAAACTGGCTGTCAATATCTAAAGTCGCGGTGGACGGCCGCTTTGTTTGGTGGCTGGAATATTGTGCCGGACGGTTTTCCGCTTACTATTTAAGAGCAGGAAAGGCTGTCTTCGGATGTAGAAAAACATTTGACATACGAGACTTAAGCCTTTAATAGTAATAATTACTATTATCAAATAAACAAGGGGAGGTAACTATGGCTAAAAAACTGGGAATCTACAAATGTATGAAATGCGGTAATATCGTTGAGGTTCTGCATGAAGGTGACGGCGATCTGGTCTGCTGCGGCGAACCCATGAAATTTTTTGAGGAGAACACGGTTGACGCCGCCAAGGAAAAACATGTGCCGGTGATTGAAAAGGTCGCGGGCGGCTATAAGGTCAAGGTCGGTGATGTTGCCCATCCCATGGAGGAGAAACATTATATCGAGTGGGTCGAGCTGATTGCCGACGGCAAGGCCTATCGCCAGTTTCTGAATCCCGGCGATGTGCCCGAGGCCTTTTTCTGTGTCGAAGCCTCTTCAGTATCGGCGCGGGAGTACTGCAACATCCACGGGCTCTGGAAGGCCTGAAGGGAGGGCGATATGCTGAGCGCGAAAATGGAGAAAATGCTCAACCAGCAGATAAATGCCGAGACCTATTCGGCCTATCTCTATTTTTCGATGAGCGCCTACTTCAGTTCAATTAATCTGGAGGGGTTTGCCAGCTGGATGCGCATCCAGGGGCTGGAAGAGCTTACTCACGCCGAGAAGTTTTTCAGATATCTGTCGGAGCGCGGCGCACGGGTCAGGCTGGCGGCGATCGAGGCGCCGCCGGTGGAATGGGACAGTCCGCTGGCCGCGATGGAACAGCAGTACGAGCATGAACAGAAGGTGACTGCCATGATCAACGCCCTGGTTGATCTGGCCCTTGATGAACGCGATCATGCCACCAACAGCTTTCTGAAATGGTTTGTGGATGAGCAGGTGGAGGAAGAGGCCACGGCCGACGGGCTGGTCCAGAAACTGAAGCTGGTGGGCGCCGGCGGCAACGTCCTGTTCATGATGGATCGGGAACTTGGCCAGCGTATTTTTACGCCACCGGCCGCAGAATAATTTGTGGGGGCCCGGATAGCGGGGTCCCCTGGTTCAGAGGATTTGCAGCGAAAGGATTACAATGATTTGCAGCACCGCAAAAGCAGTCAGGATAAGTGAACGGGTATACTGGGTTGGCGCCATTGACTGGAATATCCGCGATTTCCATGGATATACCACCAAACGCGGCAGTACCTATAATGCCTATTTGATCAAAGGCACCAAAAATATATTGGTAGACACCGTCAAGGCCCCCTTTAAAGATGAGATGCTGGGAAGGATTGCCGACGTGATCGAACCCGGCCGGATCGACTATATCATCTCCAACCATGCCGAAATGGATCACTCCGGCTGTCTGCCGGAGATTATCGACCTGGTGAAGCCGGAAAAGGTTTTTGCTTCAAGCATGGGGGTCAGGGCCCTCAAGGATCATTTCGGCCTGGAAGGTATAACCGCTGTCAAAAGCGGAGAAAGCCTCAGCCTGGAGGATGTCAGGATCGATTTCTTGGAAACCCGCATGCTGCACTGGCCGGACAGTATGTTCACCTGGCTGCCAGATGACAGGGTACTGTTTTCGCAGGATGCCTTTGGTATGCACCTGGCCTCTTCCGAGCGCTTCAGCGATGAGCTGCCGGCTGAACTGCTTGAGCATGAGGCGGCGGTTTACTATGCCAATATCCTGCTGCCCTACTCGCAGCAGGTGCAGAAACTGCTGGACAGTGATGCCGTGCGCGCGCTCGTCCCGGAGGTGGTCGTCCCGGATCACGGTCCGGTCTGGCGCCAGGATTTTCCCGTGATTCTGGAGAATTACCGCAAATGGTCCCGGCAACGTCCCACCCGCAAGGCCGTGGTGCTTTACGATACCATGTGGCATTCCACCGAGCTGATGGCCGGGGCCGTCATGGAAGGGCTGAAGGCCGGCGGCGCCCGGCCGCTGATGATCTCCATGGGAACGGCGCACCGCAGTGATGTGGCGGCCGAGATTCTGGAAGCCGGGGCCCTGATCGTGGGATCTCCGACGTTGAACAATCACCTGCTGCCTTCCATGGCGGATGTGCTGACGTATCTGAAGGGGCTGAAACCGCAGAATCTTATGGGCGGCGTTTTCGGCTCATACGGCTGGAGTGGTGAGTCAGTGGCGCAGGTCCATGATTTTCTTGTCCAGATGAAGGTGGATATGCCGGATGAACCGCTGAAGGTGAAGTATGTTCCTGAACAGGCGGATTTGAAGGCCTGTTTTGATCTGGGAGACCGGGTTGCCCGGAGGCTTGGGGAGGTGAGTGCGGATGGCGATTGATCTTGAAGCCCTTTGGGGCATCTCTTACGGCCTGTACATTGTGACATCTGTTGCTGCCGACGGCAAAAAGAACGGCCAGGTTGTAAACACTGTTTTTCAGGTGACGGCCGAACCGCCCCGGGTGGCTGTCAGCATCAACAAGGAAAATCTGACGCATGCCTATATCAATGAGAGTGGCGTCTTTGCCGTCTCGATCCTGGAACAGGATACACCCATGCCGTTTATCGGAACTTTCGGGTTTAAATCCGGCAATAATATTGATAAATTTGCTGGTATGGATTGTGAAAGCGGTGAGACCGGGTGCCCGATCGTGAGTGAGCATGCCCTGGCAACCTTTGAAGCCCGGGTTGTCGGGACGGCCGATGCCGGCACGCATACCGTCTTTATCGGTGAGATTGTGAGTGCCGCAGTGCTCAAGGAGGGTGTGCCGCTGACCTATGATTATTATCAGACTGTCAAGAAAGGGAAGGCGCCCAAGACGGCGCCTACCTACAAAGGAAAATAAAGGGGGTTTTTATGCAGAAATATGTATGTACGGTTTGTGGTTATGTCTATGATCCGGCCGAGGGTGATCCGGATAACGGAGTTGCGGCGGGAACCGCCTTTGCCGATGTTCCCGAAGACTGGACCTGCCCGGTATGCGGGGCCGGCAAGGATGATTTTGAACCTGAAGAATAGCTGAAAGAGGCGGGCGGTTTTTCCGCCCGCCTCTTTTGTGATGCAATGGGAGGTGAGCGAATGGATGATGAAATCAGGAAGGCGGTTCATGCCGCCTATACCGGTGAGGCCAAGGCAGCCATAAGACTGAAGGTCTTTGCTGAAAAGGCCGGCGCGGATGGATATTCCCAGATCAGACGGCTCTTTGAGGTGATCGCCCTTTCCGAAGAGTTTAAGTGCAAACGGGCCCTCAGGCTGCTCAAGGAGATCGGCAGCACCGAGAAAAACCTGGCGGAAAGCTTTGAGTCCGAGACCCGGGTGGCCGGGGTGGCCTATGCCGAATTTGTCCGTCTGGCGGAGTCGCAGGGTGACCGGGCGTCTTCAACCTATTTCAGTCAGTCCAAGGATGTGGAGGAGGTCCATGCCAAATTGTATAAGGAAGCCATGGACCATACCATGGAAGAACGCCAGACCACCTATTATGTCTGCACCTTCTGCGGCTATATCGCTGACGGAATCCTGCCGGAAACCTGTCCGGTCTGCGGGGTCGCGCAAGATAAGTTTGCTGAATTTTGAATAAATATCAGTCAGCTGAAAGTGCGTAGACGAAAGAGGGTTTCGAAGTCGCCTGGATGCTGGCTTTTTGCTGATTTGCGTGGCTTGACTGGGCAACCCAAAAGATTATCATAAAGGTTAAGCCTTGGGTGTATCTATTGTGCGAATATATCCCCGTAGACCCTCACTGCAAATACCCAAGGCTTTTTTTCTAATCTATCAATCGGAGTTGTCTTGGCAACACTTTAATTTTTTTATGCGGATCATATCCGAAAACAGACCGGTTTTTTTCTGCTGGGGGGTCTCCTCGTGCGAGAAGAGAAAAGACAGGGCATACCGTTTGGAATCCTTATCCCGTTTCAGGTAGAAGGTGTCCCAGAGGATACTGACACGGGTTGTCTCCGCGGAATGGGACCCGCTGGCCAGGGTCAGCAGCGGTTCCCAGTTGCGTTTGTAGCCGGCATGCGTGAGCGGAATAATATAGGGGAACTGCCATGCGAAACAGCCGTTCCTGCGTTCACTGTGCCACAGCGGCCAGATTGAAATCTCCATGTCGATCTGGCCCGCGGCATCAATCCGGACCTTTTTGCCCGAGAGGATCAGGACCTCGGTTTTCTTGGTAAAGGTCTGCTGTTTGATGTCCAGGATTTCGGTCTTTTTGTAGAAGGGCCACATGATTATCTGCATGCGGTAGCCGTGCCCCTTTTCTTTTTCCCAGTAGAACGGGAAGACCTTGAGCTCTTCATAGGCGCCGCTGGCATATTTGCCGAGCGGATAGAGGATGTCCAGGCTGGTATGGTCGCGGATGTCATTGCGGTTATAGGTGAAAAGCGGCCAGATCACGGAGGTGCTGCGGGATCCCGGACCATGACGGTGCATGTAGAAGGGCAGGAAGGCGTGCATGGTTGTAGCCGGAGACGTCTCATAATGTATCAGCGGCCACAGGGCATAGCAGCTGAAGGTATCGGGAGCGGTCTTTTCCTGGCCGTAAAACGGGAAAAATTTCAGTTCCCGGTCGGGGCTGTATCTGAAAAAAGGCCACATAATGCTGTAGGTGGGGATCTCGTCGGTGACGGTCTTGGTGTAGAACGGCCACAGAACAAACTGCCCGTAATCGAAGCCGTAACGCTGGCCAGACGGCTGGGCATTCGCCCTGCCACGATCAGCAAGATGCTCGATCGCATGGACAAGGCCGGCTTTATCATGCGCAGGGCTGACCCCGCCGATC
>CAYWBU010000099.1:9837-10086 GCA_964456565.1 uncultured Bacteriovoracaceae bacterium
CCGCCATAACTGTCTTCAGGGGTGGTTCCCTTATAGAAGGGGAAGAAGCCCCAGTGGCGGTGACCGTCTTCGCGGTTGCGGGCGGAGTAGAAGGGATAAAAATAGGAACGGTGTTCACTGAAGCTGGCGGTGGGATACAGCAGCTCGGTCCGCCGGCTGTCGTGGTAAACAAAGGGGCGCAGGGCAAAACTGTCCTGGTCCATTTCGAACAGCGGCCCCAGGCTCCTAACATGAAAACCGTCCTGGTCG
>CAYWBU010000100.1:0-9733 GCA_964456565.1 uncultured Bacteriovoracaceae bacterium
GATTTATTTCGTGGTGCTGATGGCTATCGGGATCTATTTCTACCGGCGCACCGAGGGCATCGGCGACTATCTGCTGGGCGGCCGCGGGATGGGCTCGTGGGTTACCGCACTTTCGGCCCAGGCCAGCGATATGAGCGGCTGGCTGCTGATGGGGCTGCCCGGGGCGGTTTATCTGGGAGGGCTCAAGGAGAGCTGGATCGCCATCGGTCTGTTCATCGGGACCTGCCTGAACTGGTATCTGGTATCGGCCCGCCTGCGGGTCTATACCCACAAGACCGATTCCATGACCCTGTCATCCTTTTTCGAAGAACGCTTCCGGGACCCCAGCGGTCTGCTGCGGATAATCTCTTCGATTATCACCCTGATATTTTTCACCATCTATGCCTCATCGGGACTGGTGGCCGCAGGCAAGCTGTTTGAATCCATGTTCAGCCTGGATTATGCCACGGCGGTGGTGTTGGGAACGGTTGTGATCATGCTTTACACCTTCCTGGGAGGTTTCCTGGCGGTCTGCTGGACCGACCTGCTGCAGGGCACGTTGATGTTTTTTGCCATAACCATTGTGCCGCTGATCGCAGTCAAACAGGCCGGGGGCGTTGATGTGGTCAGTGCGGCCATGCAGGCCAAACAGATCAGCACCAGTATCTTCGGCAACGGTATCGGTGTGCTGGCCATAATTTCAACCATGGCCTGGGGTCTCGGCTATTTCGGCCAGCCCCATATTCTGGCGCGCTTTATGGGGATTCGGGATATTAAGGATCTGCCCAAGTCCACACTGATAGCGGTGGTCTGGGTCTTTGTGTCGCTGTTCGGCGCCGTGGCCATCGGTCTGATTGCCGTGCCCATGTATGCCGTTAGCGGCGGAGAGAGTGAGAAGGTCTTTATCTATATGATCCGTGACCTGTTCAGCCCGTGGCTGGGAGGTATTCTGCTGGCGGCAATCCTGGCGGCGATTATGTCCACCATTGACTCGCAGCTGCTGGTTTCCTCGTCAACCCTGACCGAGGATTTTTACAAAAAGGTCGTCAAAAAACATGCCAGTGAGCGGGAGCTGATCGTGGCCGGCCGGGCGTTCGTGGTGGTGATCTCAATTGTGGCGCTTTCATTGGCCCTCAATCCGGAAAATACCGTTTTAGGACTGGTGTCCTATGCCTGGGGCGGTCTGGGAGCGGCCTTCGGCCCGTTGGTGCTGGCGGCCTTGTTTTCGCGTCGGACCTCCTGGCAGTCGGCCCTTGGCGGGATGGTCATCGGTACGGTAATCCTGATTGCCTGGAAAAATCTCGGCTGGAGCGGCTACATGTACGAGATTGTCCCCGGATTCGTGGCCAATGCCCTGACTATCTATGTGCTGAATTTCCGCTATCCGCAGGATAACCGGGAGGTTCTGGAGGAGTTCGAGGAAGTCCGAAGTTTGGTGACGGCAGAATAACCCTGAATTGTATAGGCCCGCCATTCGGCGGGCCTTTTAGTATCACGGTTCGCAGATGGACAGTTTTGCCGTAAATGCAGATGTGTTTTTGTAAGTTTATTTAATTGTTAATTTTTTGACGGATTGTCTTTTCCATTGGAGTCATTATCTTTTTGGCTATTCAAGCAATGGAGGGACATAATGTTTAAGAATCTTAAATTGGGAGTCAAAATCGGTGGCGGTTTTCTGGTGGTCCTGATTCTGACGGCAATAGTGGGATATGTCGGCTGGAGCGGTATGCACGATGTCACTGACCGGGTATCCAAGGTTGACCGTGTCAACGAACTGGTCAAGATGATGCTGGAGGCCCGGGAAGCCAACAAGGGCTATATCATCAACAAAAATCCTGCCGAACTGGAAGCCGCCGGGTCAGCGATCCGCCGGATCACCAACCAGGCCCAACAGCTCAAGATGGAGTTCAGGGAGATTGCCAATAAAAACCAGATGGATGAGGTCGTCGACGCCGTCAAACTCTACGAACAGAAGATGGACAGATGGGTTGAGCTGGATGCCGAAGGGGATGCCGCCATCAAGAAGTGGGGGCAGATCGGGTGGGATTTCAACAATCTGAGTGAAAGTCTGCTCAATGATGTGATTGCAGTGGAAAAGAAACGGGCCCTGGCGGCGAACAACCTGCGGAGCTATGATTCCTGGGCCTCGCTGGAAGGCGGAGTCCACAAGGAAGTCATTGAAAATTTCCTGCTGCTGCGGGTCGTGGCGCTCTACTATGTCTGGAAGCCCAGCGCTGAAAACTGGGAGAGTTTCCAGGCGCAGGTCGACCGGTTGCTCAAGGGGATCGAGACCGTGGTTTCCGGCACCGATGTCAACGGCCGTTTCCGCGACGGGATGGGCAAGATCGAAAAGGGCATTGTTGAATACCGTGCGGCCGGAGAAAAACTCCACGAAGTGTTCCAGGCCCAGAACAAGGCGCTCGATGATGCGGTTATCGCAGCTGTGGCGGCCCGCGATGTGTGCCAGAATGCCATGGCCTATCAGAAAGATTTGATGGAGGGTCAGATCGATACCGCCAATAACCTGATTGTCTCCGGTGCATTTGCGGCAATCATCATCGGAGTGCTGACCGCGATCCTGATCACCTTTGTGATCACGCGGGCCGTGCGTAAGGGGATCGACTTTGCGCTTAAGGTTGCGGACGGTGATCTGACCGCCGATCTGGCGATCGACCAGAAGGATGAGATCGGTCAGCTGGCTGATGCCCTCAAAAGCCTCCGAGACAAGCTGCGCAGTATTGTGGCGGATGTGAAAAGTGCCTCGGATTATGTGGCGGCCGGCAGTGAACAGTTGTCTCAGGGAGCCACGGAACAGGCCTCGGCCGCAGAAGAGGCCTCTTCCGCCATGGAGGAGATGGCTGCCAATATCAGGCAGAATGCCGACAATGCCCGCCAGACCGATCAGATAGCCAGTAAATCGGCCGAAGATGCCCGCGATGGCGGGGCGGCCGTCGAGGAGACTGTCAATGCCATGAAGGTAATCGCGGAAAAGATTGCCATTGTTGAAGAGATTGCCCGCCAGACCGACCTGCTGGCGCTTAATGCCGCCATTGAGGCAGCCCGGGCCGGTGAACACGGCAAGGGGTTCGCGGTGGTGGCCGCTGCCGTAAGACGGCTGGCCGAACGCAGCCAGAGTGCCGCCGGGGAGATCCGGGAGATGTCCACCTCCAGCGTGGAAGTGGCGGTCAAGGCCGGCGAACTGCTGGCCAAAATGGTGCCGGATATCGGCAAGACCGCCCAGTTGGTGCAGGAGATTACGGCAGCCAGCAACGAGCAGAATACGGGTGCGGAACAGATCAATCTTGCCATCCAGCAGTTGAACCAGGTGGTGCAGCAGAATGCCTCGGCCTCGGAGGAACTTTCCGGTCAGGCCATCCAGCTGCAGGAGTCCATGTCTTTTTTCAAACTGGATGAACGTTCCTATGGCCGCCAGTCTTCATTCAATAAACCTGCGGCGGTCAAACCCCATAGTAGTCTGCTGCATAAAACCACTGACAAAAAGCTGCTGGGAGATGAAAGCAAACCGAACGGCGGAGGTGTTTCCTTGCACTTGGGGGATGACACCGGCAGCAGAGATGATACCGACAACGACTTTGAACGCTACTGAGTCTCAGAGAATAACCCTTTCCTGGCCGGGGGTATGGTGCCCCCCGGCTTTTTTTATGAAGTTTTTATTTTATAACGGTTTGAAATCTCTTTTTGTTTGTGGAAAATTAATAATAAAAGGCAATAATAACAGCATATTGAAAAATTTCATGTGCGGGTTAAGTGTTGGCGGAATATGACGATAGAATAATTACACCGAAAAAAACCTCCTCTTTTAGCCAGGCGCCTAAATGCCTGGCTTTTTTTTATCTCAGTTTCAGCGGTTTGAATGTGAGTTTAAACAACGTATGTAAGGGCCGTCACGCCGACTGTATTAATTCCCGGTTACACATGCTTGACTGGTCAGGGGCTAACCAGCTACAAGCTCATCATGAAACCGGGTTTTGAAAAGAGTGCGATCCTGCTGGTAGTGTCCCTGACCGCCTTTATCTCACCGTTTATGCTGTCGGCCGTCAATATTGCTCTGCCGGCCATTCAACGTGAGTTCGGAGTGGATGCGGTGCTCCTGAGCTGGATTGCGACCTCCTATCTTTTGTCGCTTTCGATATTTTTGCTGCCGGCCGGGCGTCTATCCGATCTTTACGGCCGCATCAGGCTCTTCTTTGCCGGCATAATTGTCTTTACTGCGGCAACGTTGGGGAGTGTCTTTGTGGGATCCCTGGTTGAGATGCTGTTGTTAAGGGTTCTGCAGGGAGTGGGGGCAGCCATCCTGCTCACCACCGGAACAGCCCTGTTGACAGATTTTTTTGAACCCCGGGAACGGGGACGGGCCTTCGGTCTCAACGTTGCTGCGGTCTACACCGGCCTGTCCGTCGGTCCGTTTGTCGGCGGGCTGCTTACCCAGCACCTTGGGTGGCGCAGTATCTTTGCGGTGGCCTGCCTGCCGGCCCTTGCGGTTATCATGATGACGGCCAGATTTGTGAAGGAAGACCACGGGCGGTCTTCGGGTGAGCGTCTGGATATCCCGGGCACCTTGGTCTATGCGGCCGCGATATCCATGCTGCTGCTGGGAACTTCTTTTCTGCCGCAGCTGCGGGGGGCGCTGCTGATAGCGGGCGGGCTTGCCGGGTTTATAGGTTTCTATTCTCTGGAGATGCGCACCTCCCAGCCCGTATTTGAGATGCGACTTTTTACGGAAAACCGGCCTTTTGCATTTTCCTGTCTGGCGGCCCTGATAAACTATTCGGCCACCTTTTCGGTGGCCTTTCTGCTGAGCCTGTACCTGCAGTACATCAAGGGCATGAGCCCGCAGCTTACCGGAAGCGTACTGATCGCGCAGCCGCTTACCCAGGCGGTGCTTTCGCCCACGGCCGGAAAACTTTCGGACCGCCTGGAGCCGGGAATCATCGCGTCAATCGGTATGGCCATCACGGTGCTGGGCCTGGCCGGGCTTGTCATGCTTGACGACCGGACCACTATGGTTTTCATTATTCTTGATCTGGTATTGCTGGGAGTCGGTTTTGCATTGTTCTCTTCGCCCAACACCAATGCCATTATGAGCGCCGTTCCCAGGCAGTATCTGGGCAACGCTGCGGCATCCACTGCCATTATGCGGACCTTGGGGCAGATTTTCAGCATGACGGTGGTTACGGTGCTTTTCTCAATAAATATCGGTTCCAGTGAGATCGTGCCCGGAAATTTTGATCTGTTTATCCGCAGCCAGAAGACCGCCTTTGGTGTTTCAGTGGTGATCTGCAGTGTGGGAATCTTTTTCTCATTGGGTCGCGGCCGCATCAGGAACTGACTGGCAGTCATCTGATATCCCGTATACTCCTTTAGAACCCTTCTTTCGCTGATTCTGCCGGCAAAGAAGAGGATGGATGGCGGCATTTTGTTTCAACTGGATGGAATCTGTCAGGAAACTTGCATCCGGCTTTTTGGAAGTTAAAATGCAGCGTAACGGAGGTCCCTATGAAAAAAAACTTTACAGTTTTGATTTTCGGTACCGTTATTCTGGGCGGATGTACTGCGATTGAAGAGGAGATAAATTATGAAAAATATCTCAATCAGACTGCCGATTCTGCATTGATGACGGCTGCGGTCAGAGAGACAGCCCTTGCGAGGTTTGTCGATTTCTACAAGATTTTTAGTGCCGAGAGCATCCTTCAGGGTGTGCGGGATCTCTATGCCCCGCAGGCCTATTTTCGGGACGGTTTTCGGGAAGTGATTGGGTTGGAGGCAATTGAGGCGTATTTTGTAAGCTCTACCCGCAACGTTGAGGAATGTCTCTTTCATATCGATGATGTAGCCCAGAATGGCGGCGACTACTATTTTCGCTGGCGTATGGATCTTCGCCTAAAGCGCAGACCCGCAGAAATTATCCATGCAGTCGGAATGTCCCATGTGCGCTTTGACCGTGAGGGCCGGGTGATCTTCCAGCAGGACTATTGGGATACCGGTGCTCTCTTTGCCAGACTTCCGGCTATAGGTCCTCTGGTGCGTTGGATTAGAACACGGATCTAATGATTTTCAACTTCGGCCAGGATTTGTTCCCGGATACCTCTAGTGAAATCGGCATAATCATCCGAGACAGGTGTTGTTGGCGGCATGAATTTGAATGTTACTGTTCCGGGTCGCGGCCAGAGACGTCCTCGGGGGTAGAGCCGATAGGTTCCCCGGATGGCAACCGGCACCACCGGGACCTTGAGTTCCCGGCTCAGGATGGCAAAGGAACGCTTGAAGGGTGCCATGCGTCCGTCGCGGCTGCGCATCCCCTCGGGAAAGATCACCATGTTGCGGCCGGTTTTTAGGATGGCCGCGATCTTTAGGATGGTTGTCTTCATGCCTCTGTCAAGGTTGACCTCGACAACATTCAGTCCTTTGGCCAGATAACGGCCGGTCATGGAATGGTAGAACTGTTTTTCCTTGGCGAAGAAAAAAGTGTGGTTAAGGATTTTTTGCGGCATCAGGGCCGCCAGCAGCAGCCCGTCAAGATAGCTCTGATGGTTGGCGACCAGAATGAATGGTGATCTGGGCAAGTTCTGAAACCCTTCGACCTTGAGCCTGAAATAGGTCTTAAACAGTGGGCGGGCAAGGATTCTGAACAGCAAGGCACTGCCCGGAGCTGCCTGAGGGGCGAAGTCCTCCAGAGGTTGCGAGAGAATATCTTTCCAGCTGATACTGTGATTTTCAGCTGTGTTTCCCTGATGTCTGATATGCTGGATTATATCGCCGACCTTGGATAACCTGCTGAAGTCATCGTCAGCCAACTCCAGGTCAAAGGTACTTTCGAGGAAGACCTGAAATTCGATCTTGTCGAGGGAATCGAGGCCGAGGTCCAGCTCCAGATGCTTATCGACTGTGACGTTCTGAGTGCTCAATTCTGTCAGAAAATCTAGGATGGAACGGCTCACACTGTCGGAGTCTGTGGTATGATCGGACATTTTTGCAGGGTTTTTGTGTGACAAACTCTGAATTTTGAAGCGTTTCAATTTGCCAAGACGGGTTCGGGGCAATGGTTCGGATGTGATCTGGAGATCCATGATCCTTTCGTGGGTGGGGACGGCAAGGTTATAGCAGTCGAGAGCTTTCCATTTAAGGTGATCTTCAATATTCACGACACGGAACTTTTCTACTGCGGCATTATCCAGGTTCACAATGGCCTTGAGATGGCCGTTATCCTTGATAACAGCCAAGTCGGCGATCAGGGGTGAGAGCAGTCTGATCTTTTTTTAGATTTTCTCGGGGTCGATGTTTTTGCCGTTATCAAGGACAATCATCTCATCCTTGCGACCGTCAATAAAGAGATAGCCTTTGCGGTCGATATGACCGGTATCGCCGGTGTGCAACCAGCCGTCCCGGATGACTGCGGCGGTGGCCGCCGGGTTTTGCCAGTAACCCTGCATGATGTTGGGTCCGCGGACAACGATCTCATTTTTGATGATTTTGATTTCACTGCCGGGCAGGGCCTGACCCACCGATCCGATCCGGACGGCATCAAAGCGATTGAACGCCAGCAGCGGGGAGGTTTCGCTGAGGCCGTAGCCTTCCACCAGTTTGAATCCCAGGGCTGTCAGGTCACGGGCGATGTGGGGATCCATGGGAGCTCCGCCGGTGAGGTAGGCCCGTACATGACCGCCAAAACGTTGGTGGACCTGGTGAAAAATGGCGGCAGCCAGGCGTTGGGAACCCATGATGCGCAGGGTTCGGAAGATAAGTTTTGCAAGGTAGTTTTTGTCCAGTTTTTCCATCAGACTGCGGTGGAAAAGTTCATACAGCCTGGGGACTCCCAGAAACATGGTGACCTGGTGACGTTTGAGGGCCTGCAGGATGTTTTCGGGACTCAATTTGCTCAGATAGACGACGGTAGCTCCGATGAAGAATGGGGCGATTACGGTTCCCTGCAGGGGAAGGATGTGATGGAAGGGCAGCAGCCCGATGATGATGTCCCGGGTCACAAACATTTTAAGCTCTTGCAGGGCCCTGATATTGGAGAGCAGGTTGTTAAATGAAAGCATGACGCCCTTAGGCGCTCCGGTGGTGCCGGAGGTGTAGACAATGACTGCGGTGTGCGATTTATCAAAATTTATGTCCAAGTCACTGTCTGTTGTCGGGACAGGATCATCAGTGATGATGAGGTCGGATGATACGCCCGCCTGGCAGATGGCGATCTGAACCGTCTTCCGGAAGCTCTTTGAGGTGAAAACTACTGCAGGGGTGCAGTCCTTGATGATGGCGCTCATAGCAGCACTGTCAAGAGATGCATCCACCGGTACAGCGATTCCCCGGTTGGCCCAGGCCGAAAAGAAGGCATAGATCCATTCGGGACGGTTTTCGCAGATCACGGCGACTCTATCTCCGGGTTTGATCCGGTAGCGGCTGGCAAAGGCTCCAATGTTGAGCCTGAGATCCCGGTAACTGACCGGCCGGTCGTCAAAGAAAAAGGCGGTCTTGTTGTGATCGCTGAACAAACCTTTCTCCCGTTTTCAGACGTTTACAACCTGGACCTGGCTGAAACGACTGACCAGAAAACAATTGACCGTCACCTGAAACAGGGCGCAGTCGTTTCCGCTGGCGAAATCTCTGAGGTTGGGGTGTCTGGAGGCGTAATGATCCAATGCGCCGGAGGCGTTTTTGTCGCTGATCTCCGATGCGGTTCCGATAATGCTGACGGCGGTGGCCTGTGAGAAATCGGTGACAGCATTTTCACGGTTGTCGGTCAGGATGGAAACCCGTTTATTGCGTTTTAGATTGGCATATTTACGGGTATGCCGTGCGGTGGCAAAGATAAATGATCTGAGGTCCTCTGTCGGGGCCAGGGCCACCAGGCTGCTGTAGGGTTGATCAAAATCCTGCGTTGCCAGGACGCCCAGGGGCTGACTGGCAAAAAAGTTTTTAAGCATGTACAGATCATTTTCCGTGACCATAGAGCCTCCTTCAATGCCAACCGGCATCAATGCATTAAAATCTAATGATTTGAAATAATAAGGCAGGGGTAAACTGAATCAAGTAAATCTTATGCAAAAGGGGGCCGGCGAACGGCCCCCCGGAGTGTCAGTTGGCAGTTTTTAAGAGTTCCCAATATTTTTCATAGATCAGGATGGCCTCGCCCACATCGGCCTGGAATTCGCCGTTTTTCAGGTCCTGCCTTGAGGGATAGACCGCCTTGTGGTTGCGGGTGGCAGGATCTAGGGCTTCAAGGGCCTTGAGGTTGGGGGTTGCATAGCCGATATACTCGCAGTTCTGTTTGGCGATGTCGGCGCGCATCAGGAAATCAATGAAACGGTGGGCATTGTCCACATTTTTGGCGGAAGCCGGGATGACCATGCTGTCCACCCAGAAGATGGCGCCTTCCTTGGGATAGACATATTTCAGGTCGGGATCTTCCTCGTTGGCCATGTAGACCTCTCCGCCCCAGATCTGGCCGATATAGACCTCATTGTTGAGATAGGGCTGGCGCGGTGAGTCGGAATTGAAGACCTTGACGCTGGGTTTGAGTTGCAGCAGTTTCTCATAGGCCTCGCGGATATGTTTTTCGTCGGTGTCATTGCCGGAATATCCCAGGGAGCGCAGGGCCATGGCAAAGACCTCGCGTACATCATCCATCAGCAGCACCTTGCCCTTGAATTCCTCCTTCCAGAGATCATCCCAGCTGGTAATGGAGGCCGGATCAACATGGCGGGCATTGATGCCGATGGCGCTCGAGCCC